>JBBDNV010000068.1:0-5356 GCA_040877415.1 Pirellulales bacterium | reverse complement strand
ATAGGCGGTTCCTGACGTGCCAAGACTGATGACCGGAGTTCCTTGCGCGACGGCAAGGGCGAGAGCAGCCGACATGTTGTCGCCCGTTCCGCACGCGACCGGGATGCCAAGGCGTAATCCTGTGTGGCTGGCAGCCTTGCCCGTAACTTCGCCTGCCTGATCGTGGGGGCCAAGCACTCGCGGGAGCATACCGGTGTCCACCTGCACGAGCGGAAGATCCAAGACCTCCTGCACATAGGATTCTCGCCGACTAGACCACCAGCCAGTGCCGGATGCATCGCCGCGGTCGGTCACGCCGTTACCAGTCAGTCGTTCCGTCAGAAAATCGTGCGGGAGCCTTATGAATGCAGTCTCGCCCGCAGCATTTGGCTCAGCGCCTCGAAGCCATACCCAGGACGCCACCGACAGCCCCGCCAGAGGCTGAGTTCCGACTGACTCGGCCCAGGCATCAGGACCGCCCAGAGCCATCTGCAGCTCCGCCGCGGCGTGAGCGGAGCGGGTGTCGTCCCACAGGATGGCCCTTCTGAGCGGACGAAAATCTGCGTCCAAGGCCACCACACCGAGCTGCTGCGCCGCGACAGAGATCGAGTCGACCTCGTCCACGCACTCCGTTTGTGCCAACGCTGCAGCCAGCGCGTCCCACCAGTTCTCGGGATCGGTCTCGCTGGCCGCGCCGCTCCGGAAAACATCATGTGCTACGCGACCGCCGGCGATCAGTTTTCCCTCGTCGACATCTATCACAACAACCTTTGTCGCTTGGGTGGAACAGTCCACCCCGGCTACAAGCCTGCGCCGCATATCCACCGCCCTTCCGCGGGAGGGTCGTGTCTGTCTTCACGCCTCCACGCTTTCAAGCGTTTTTGCTCCCGTAATGAACGAAACAACCTCCTCCGGCGTTGTTTCGGAAGTCTTGAGTCTCGCGACCACTCTCCCGTGACGCAAAACGACGATGCGGTCGGTGAGTCGAAATACGAGCGGAAGATTGTGCGCGATAATCATCATGGGTAGACGCTTGTCCCTGAGTTCCAGAATCAGCCGCTCCACTTCACCCTGCTCCTGGACGCCAAGGGCGGCGGTTGGCTCATCCAAAAGGAGAATTCTGCGTCCCCACAAAATGGCGCGCGCGATAGCCGCCCCTTGACGCTGGCCTCCCGACATACGCCTGACGATGGCGTCGCCGAGGCCCGGAATGCGCACGCGCAGCTTTGAAATGGCCTCGGCCGCCAATTCCCGCATTGTCTTGTGGCTGACTGTGCCAAGTTTGCCAGCAAGCCCTCGCGCCATGACTTCGCGTCCCAGAAACATGTTCTCGGCGACGCTCATGTCGTCAACGAGTGCAAGATCCTGGTAGACGGCTTCGATCCCGCCGGCGCGGGCGCTCCTGGGCGATTCGAAAGTTACCGCGTTTCCGTCGACCTCAAGAGTTCCCTCGTCTGGCGGATGAACCCCGGACATGATCTTGAGCAAGGTCGACTTGCCGGCACCGTTGTCGCCAACGACGCCGACAGTTTCACCACTGTGAAGATCAATCGAGACGTGCTCAAGCGCGGTTACGGCCCCGAACCGCTTGCTCACGCTCTTCACACGCAAGACAGGAATGTCTGTATGGGATGCGGGAGTAAGCAAGTTCGGAGCCCTTTCGTCTGATTGCAGCCTGCGTCAGGCAAGAACCCCGATCAGTTCACCGGCTGCCACTGACCCTCATTCAGGTTGTCACGGAAGGCCGGGTTTTCGAGCATCTGAAGGGGATAGAAGGCGAAGACCTCCTCACAGTTGTTGACGGTTGTTTGCGGCGCATAGCTGATCTCGTCGTAAGGCTTGCCCTCGTGGTGGGCGATGACCACCTTCCCGGCCGCCTGACCCTGTCCGCGGGGATTGCGGACGCCTGCCGTGAGGATCTCGCGGCGACAAATTCCCGCCAGCTCTTCCAGCTGCCCGCCGATTCCTGTGACATCAACCTTGTCGAGCACGCCTACCGTCCTCAGACCTTCCATGATGCCGAGTGCGGTGTTGCTGTTGGCGCCGAAGATGATGTTGACGTCCGGATTTGCCGTCGCAACCTGTTGGGCCAGCTCGAAGGCTCGCTCGCGATTGAAGTTGGCAAAGACTTCGTTGACGTACTCGACAGTCTTGTCACACTCGGCGAGGCCAGCGCTGAACGCTTCCTGGATTCCGTTCATGCGGTTGATTCCGATTTCCGAACTGGCCGTGCCATGGAACAGCGCGGCCTTAACCGTTGCTCCGGCAAAATCCCGGCAATAATGCTCGGCAGCCGAAGCCCCGGTGACTCGGCCAGATTCGGTGTGATCGGTAATCGCCCATGCAAAAGGCTTGACGTCGCCAGCGTCCTCGGGGGCGAACTCGACCACCATTAGATTGACGCCGGCTTCCTGAAGCGCGACGAGCCGATCTTGAACCGTTTCCCAGTGCACAACGATGAAAAGCAAGTAGTCCGGCGCGATGGTGACCATGTCGCGCAGGATCGCATCCATACCCAGTTCGTCCTCCATACCGCCCGATGGGGCATAAGCCTCCACCGTAACCTCGGCACCATCATAGGCCTCCAGCGTATCTCTGACGCCCGCGGCAAACTGGCCGTCGAACTGCGTGATATCGGAAATCCCTGAAACGATCGCGACATTGAGTTTTTCTTGCGCCCAAGCCGTCGACGTGAGAGCCGTAGCTGCCGCGAGCGCAGCGCCTGTAAGAAAGGTTCTGATCATCTTCCTGTTCCCTCTTCTACGTGGTTATTGAAGGCCGACATCGATTTTTTTGTTGCCGACCGTTTCCGTCTTCATCCGAGGTCGCGCCTTCGCCTCTGCGCTAATTGTGCAGCAACGGCGACGATCAAAAGCATGCCCAGGAATATCTGCTGCACGAAGAAGCCAGCACCGGCGAGGACCAGACCGTTCTCAAGAACGTCGATCAGATACATGCCAAGGGCCATGCCACCCACAGAGCCATAGCCTCCGAACAACATGGTGCCGCCGAGAATTGTGCCCGCGATGATGTGAAGCTCAAGGCCGGTGCCAATCGAGGGGTGCGTGGCGTTGAGCTGGCCGAGATAAATGATCGCCGCAAGCCCACACAGGGTACCCTGGATCGTGAAGAACATCACTTTCCAGAGGTCAACGTTGATGCCGGCGCGCTTGGCGGCCTCCTCGTTGCCACCGATCGCGACCGCATACCGTCCGAACCGGGTGTGCCGGTAAACGAACATCCCTACGACTACCGCAACGGCCGCCACGATGACCGGAACCGGCATCGGGCCGACCATTCCCTGACCAAGAAAAACAATGACGTCCGGGAAGCGACTCGCAGTCTCTCCGTACATGTATTGATTGAGGATGCCGCGATAGGCGACCAGGGTGCCAAGAGTCGCCAGGAGCGCTGGCACCCTAAACACGGTCACAACAAGTCCATTTAGGAGGCCAAGCAGCGCACCCGAAACAAGGGCAAGCAGCATTGCCAGAGGCACCGGCACGCCGTGCCATTTCATTGCCGTCCCGGCAATCGCCATCGTGAGGCCGAGCATCGAACCAACCGAAAGGTCCAAGTTTCGGGAGGTGATAAGGAACGTCATGCCGACGCCGATAACCGTCGTTACGGAAGCAGCCCGGGCCACGTTCAGCAAGTTTGTCGATGTTAGAAATCGCTCATGCAGCAAACTGAATGCGATGATAAAAAATACGAGAGGAAGGACCAACAGGTTGATCCGCTTGAGCATCTCCCAAACCGCCACCGTCCAGTTCCTAGGCGCGGCCTCAACCACTTCGGAGCCCCGTGAATGCAAATTGCCCGAGTTGCCTGCCTGCGCGGTCTCAGACATGTGCACCCTCCGATCCTGGCGGTATGCGCATTCCGTCTCCTCCCTCACCCGACCATCTAACAGAGTATGAGCGAATTCACACATAATCAAGCAAATACATGTGGTGTTATGTCGTAATCCGTTTTATTCTCCCTTTGCTTGGCGAGGCAGTGAATTGAGCATTCGGATTCCACAAGAACTGGCTCCCGCTGAGGCGAGCAGAACGGCACGTAGGCCCGGCGGAGTCCGCCTTGAGTGGCTGCGTCGTCGGATCACTGAGAGTGGATTCATCTCAGTCGCCGAGACAGCCGCAGCCCTCGGCGTTTCCGAGATGACCATCAGGCGCGACCTGACCCGTCTCGAAGAGCAGAATGTTGCTGTCCGCACGCATGGCGGCGCGATTGCAAAGAATGCGGGTCATGCGGTCGATCTGGAGGAGCCAGCATTCGAGGCGCGGACCAGGAAGCATGCCGAAGCGAAGTTTGCCATTGCAGCGGCTGCAGCCCGCATTCCCCAACCACACCAGACCGTGGGCTTGGACGTCGGGACGACAACGCTGCAACTTGCTCGCCATTTGCATGATCGCGCCGGGCTGAAAGTCTTCACGAATAATCTGCGCGCTGCGATGATACTGAGCGACAGCGCCCATCAGGTCTACGTCCCAGGTGGGCAGGTGCGCGCGAAAGAGAACTCGGTGCACGGATCGATTGCCGTGGAGCAATTGCGAAACTACTGGCTCGACCATGTCTTCATAGGCGTGTCGGGTATTACGGAGGAGGGATGCTTCGACTATTCGCTCGAAGATACCGAAATCAAACGTGTGTATGTGGAACGGGCCTCGAACGTCATCGTTCTTTGCGACTCAAGCAAATTCGATCGCATGTCGCTTGTGCAGATATGCGAACTGAGGGACATACACATGCTGGTGACCGAAGCCTCGCCACCTGCTGCCTTAGCGGACATGCTGCGCCGCGCCGCTGTAAAGGTGGTGGTGGCCGATCAAACGTGATGAGCGCACGCTTGGGTGCTCCGATGATCGAGATGTGCTCTCGTTCGGCTAGACGAGCTATCTAAAAAAGCTTTTAGATCAAAGGGTTGAGTGCGTCAGTCGCACTTCACGCCCTTACTTGTTGAGCTTGGCAGTTTGCGACGATCGATGAGATCGCCACGTTTCGTGATGCCGGCAAACGGCAGCGGTTCTTGCGGGCGATGATTTTCACGACGCGCGGTCGACGTGGGTACCGGGATCGGGACAGCGCGTCCAAGTACGCATGACACCGTTTGGCGACAACAAAGGCGGCCGGAATGAGCCGCTCGGCGATGATTTTCTCCTCAAGCGAAATTCCCGTCTATCAAAGCGCCGCCGCCCGCCGCAGCAAGGTCCGCACATTGGACACGTGCGAGCGCCCTCCCTGGGCCGTCCGCACGCGGCGAGCATTGGCCGCCTTGGTCCTCTCCGAGATCAGTCGACGTTCCTTTTCGGCCAGCGCAGGGTAGAGGTGCTGCGTAATGCGAAAGTCAAGCAGCGTTCTTGAGCGGATCGAAGGA
>JBBDNV010000067.1:0-5367 GCA_040877415.1 Pirellulales bacterium | reverse complement strand
CACCGGGACATCGCGATGGTGTTCCAGAACTACGCCTTGTATCCGCACATGACGGTGTACCGGAACATGGCGTTCGGATTGGAACTGCGCGAAAACGTCAATGGATTTGGATGGTTGTGGCGGTGGGCCCTGCCGAGCGACAGGAAAGCGGAACTGGCGGCGCGGCGGATTTCGATCGCCCAGCGGGTGCGCGAGGCGGCCCGCACTCTGGGAATCGAGGATTTGCTCGAGCGCTTTCCGCGGCAACTGTCGGGAGGAGAACGACAACGGGTAGCGCTGGGGCGAGCGATCGTCCGCAATCCGGCCGTGTTCCTGTTCGACGAACCGCTGTCGAATCTGGACGCCAAGCTGCGGGTCGAAATGCGTCGCGAGCTGAAGCAGCTCCACCAGCGGCTCGGCGCCACGATGGTCTACGTCACCCACGACCAGGTCGAAGCCCTGACGCTGGGTGAGCGGATTGCGGTGATGAACGAAGGAAAAGTCCAACAACTAGGACCGCCGATGGAGGTTTACGATTGGCCGGCCAACCGCTTCGTGGCGGGCTTTATCGGCACACCGGCGATGAACTTCATCGCCGGCGAGTTGGTGGATCGCGCGGGCATGACGTTTCGGCGCGGCGAGTGGACCGTTTCGCTGGCCGCTCGACCGCTGGACGCGGCCGCCCGCGCCGGCCGACGGGCGACGCTGGGCATCCGGCCCGAGGACGTGCGAATTTCGGCCCCGCCGTCGGCAGGCGGCCTGGCCGCCGTGGTCGAGCTGGTCGAAATGCTCGGCGACGCGACCGTGGCGACGTTGAGGGCGGAGGCTCGAAAGTCTTCCGACAATGACAGTTGCAAACCGCACCCAGACGAGGACTTGTACGTAATAACAAAGGCCGACCCCCGCACCGATTTGCGGCCGGGCACGCGCGTCACGGCGCACGTGAACGAACGGCGGATCCACGTGTTCGATCCGGAAACGGGCGAAAACCTGGTGCGCCGGCCGCCGAGCGGGTGAAGCGCGAACAACAGCAGAATTAGCAACCAAAGAACGACCGTGCCGGTGACCAACGCGTTTTTATCGGAGAGACAGAGTTGTAGCTTGACAATCCGGTGAGGGACGGCCGCGGCGCTCGTGAAAATCACCGCCTCCGGGCGACAGACTCACGCTGCGAGGGCTTGGCCCGACAATTCGAGCGACGAGAGAGGGGATCCAGCCACATCATGAACGCCACTGAACTTTTGCGGATCATTGACGCGATCCATCGAGACAAGAACGTCGAAAAGGAAGTCGTCTTCAGCGCCATCGAAGCGGCCCTGGTTTCGGCCGCCAAAAAGCAATACGGCGAGGAAGAGGACATCGTGGTCGAGATCGATCGCAAAGACGGCTCCATCAGCGGCACGCACAACGGGGTTCCCCTCGATCCCGAAGAAACCGTCGGCCGGATCGGCGCGCAGACCGCCAAGCAGGTGATGATCCAGAAGATCCGCGAGGCGGAGCGCGACGCGCTTTACGACGAATACCACGAATTGATCGGCCAGATGATCACCGGCGTGGTCCAGCGCTATGAAGGCGGCGCGGCCACGGTCTCCTTGAGCAACGTCGAGGCCATCCTGCCCCGCAGCGAGCAGATTCCCGGCGAAACGCATCACCCCAACGAGCGCGTGCGGGCCACGGTCTTCGAAGTGCGCAAAGCCGGCAGCCGCGTGAAGGTGATCCTCAGCCGCACGCGGCCCCAACTGGTCCAGCGGCTGTTCGAGCAGGAAATCCCAGAAATTGCCGACGGCGTCATCGAGATTCGCGCCATGGCGCGCGAGCCGGGCTACCGCAGCAAAGTGGCCGTCAGCAGCTCCGACCAGCGCGTCGATTGCGTCGGAGCCTGCGTCGGCGTGCGCGGCAATCGCATCAAGAACATCGTCGACGAGCTGGCCGGCGAGCGGATCGACATCGTGCGCTGGAACGACGACTTGCAGGTCTTGATCCCCAACGCCCTGCAGCCGGCCGAAGTCGAGGAAGTGATTCTCTGCCAGATGCTCGGCCGGGCCATCGTGCTGGTGCGCGAAGACCAATTGTCGCTCGCCATCGGGCGCCGCGGCCAGAACGTGCGGCTGGCCAGCAAGTTGTGCGGCTGGGACATCGAGATCATGACCCGCGAGGAGCTTGACGAATCGATCGAGCGCGCCGTGGCCGGTTTCTCGTCGCTCGAGGGGGTCGACGAGGGCCTGAGCGAGAAACTGGTCGGCGAGGGGTTCTTGTCCTATGACGATTTGTCGATCATCGAGCCCGACGCCCTGATGGAAATGGGCGAATTGACCGCGGACGAGGCCACGGCCATCATTGACCAGGCCGAGACCAAGGCGCAAGAGGCCGAGCAGGCCGCCGCGATCGAGCGGCGCCGACAGCGGGAACAAGAGCGCATTGACGCCGCCACGGCGGTCGCCGAAGCCGCGGACGCCGCCGAGCGCGAGACACGGCAAGCCGCCGAAGCCACGCACGAAGCATCCGCAACAGGCGATTCGCAAGCAACCGCCACCGAAAGCGAGACCAACCTAGCCGCCGTGGAAGACGAAACTCACGAGTCCGCTCTGGAAGCCACGACGCCGCCCGACACCGAGCGGCCCTCACCCCGGCTCGCCGCGGATAGTCCACAGGCCAAGGCGGAAAGTCCGCCCGCCGAAAGTGACGGAAGTTCGTCCCGAGAGACCGCCACGTCGCCGCCCGCTTCGACCGACGGGTGAGGACAACCAGGGAGACCGCGTTTATGAACTAGGGAATTTTCGACAGGTCGCGCCCGCGCTGGCCGGCCCAGCCGCGACGCGACCGTGGGAGGAGCTGGATTTTGCCCGTTCGTATCTATTCGTTAGCCAAAGAACTCAAACTCGACAGCAAAGTACTGGTCGACATTTGCACCAGTGCGGGCGTCACCGGCAAAGGCTCCGCGCTAGCGAGCCTGACCGATGAAGAAGCCGAGCGAGTCAAAGCCTATTTGAGCGGTACCGGCAAGGGATCGCCGTCGAGGTTGCGCGCGCCGGTCGGCGCAACGGCCATCGAATCGGGCACCGAGGCGGTGCGTCGCGAGGACTATATCGCCCCGGCCGGCACAACCGCCGAAAAAGTGCCCGTCCTCGCGGACCGCAAGAAAAAGAAACCCTCCGACGGCGAGCCCCCTCTCACTCCCAAGATCCCCGCACCCAAGCCGGCCGCGATCAAGCTGGCTCCGCTGCCCCCGCCTGCGCAGCCGCCGCCCGCCAAACCGCAAGAGGTGGCGCAAAAACCCGATTTGCGATTGCCGATGGACGCCATCAAGGCGGCCGGTCGCAGCGGCACCAAGCCGCTGATCGACCACGTGCGCAAGACCCAGGGCAAGCGCCGCGAAACCCACGAAGTAGTCGAGCAGGTTCGACCCGGCAGGACGGCGCGCGAACGCCCCGCTCGGGGCAAAGACATCAGCCGCGAAAGCGTCCCCCCCGTGCAGCGCGGACGCCGCGGCGCCAAACCGGAGTTCGACGAGCCGGCCGCGCCGGTCGGCCGCGAACAACGACAGCTCAACCGCCGCCGCGCCGGCCAGAGCCACCAGCGATCGACGGAAGACGACGAGGTCGCCACGCCGCGACGCCGCGCAGCGGCTCGCATGATCAAGCGCACCGGCACGAACACCGCCGCCCCCCGCAAAAGCAAGGTCACCCTCTCGCTCCCCTGCACCATACGCAGCTTTTCGGAAACCATCGGCGTTTCCGCGCAGCAGGTGCTGCGGCAATTGCTCGGCCTGGGCACGATGGCCAACATCAACTCGGAAATTGAAACCGACATGGCCGAGCTATTGGCCGTGGAACTGGGAGTCGAGGTGGACTTCAAGCGCGAAGTCGACCTGGGCGAACTGACGCTGGCCCAACTTCGCGAAGGGCAGGACGATCAATCCCAGTTGGCGCCGCGGCCGCCGGTCATCACCTTTCTGGGGCACGTCGACCACGGCAAGACCTCGCTCTTGGATCGGATCATCGGCACCGACGTCGTCAGCGCCGAACACGGCGGCATCACCCAGCACATCCGCGCTTACCAGATCGGCGAGGACGCCCGCAGGATTTCGTTCGTCGACACGCCCGGTCACGAAGCGTTTACCGAAATGAGGGCCCGGGGGGCCAACGTCACCGACATCGCCGTGCTGGTCGTGGCGGCCGACGACGGCATCATGCCGCAGACCGAGGAAGCCATCAGCCATGCCAAGGCGGCCGGCGTGCCGATCGTCGTCGCGCTCAACAAGATCGACCTGCCGGGCATCGACACGCAGCGCATCTACCAGCAACTGGCGGCCGCCGAGCTGTTGCCCACCGAATGGGGCGGGGACACCGAAGTGGTCAAAACCAGCGCGACCATAGGCACGGGGATCGACGAACTGCTGGAAACGCTGCTCACGCTGGCCGAGCTGCGCGATTATCGTGCCAATCCCGACCGCGCCGCCACCGGCACGTGCCTGGAGGCCGAACTGCACGAAGGCCGCGGCGTGATCGCCAAGCTGATCGTGCAATCCGGCACGCTGCGAATCGGTGACGCGCTAGTTTGCGGCTCAGCCTACGGACGCGTCAAAGCGATGTACGACACCTTGCGAGTCGGCGTCCTGCACGACGAGGCCGGGCCTTCGTTGCCGGTCAACATCACCGGGCTCAACGTGCCTCCGGCGGCCGGGGAACATTTTTACGTGCTGCCCGATATCGCCACCGCGCGGCAGATCGCCGAAAAACGGGCCGGCAAGAGCCGCCGCGCCGCGCTGGGGATCGTGCCCGATCACGTCACGCTCGAAAACCTGTTCGAGCGGCTGAGCCAGAAAGAAGTGCAAACGCTCAACATCATCCTGCGGGCCGACGTGCGCGGCTCGATCGAGGCCATTCAAAAGGAGCTCACGAAGCTCGCACACCCGGAAGTCAAGATCAAGATCCTGCAGGCCACGGTCGGCGGCATTACCGAGGCCGACGTGCACCTGGCCGACGCCTCGGACGCGGTGATCTTCGGGTTCAACGTCGTGCCGGATGAAAACGCGCGTCTATTGGCCGAAGTGAAGGGTGTGCAGATCCGCCGCTACGACATCATTTACAAGCTGACCGAGGATCTGAAGGCCGCCCTGGAAGGCATGCTCGAACCGGAACAGCGCGAGATCGAATTGGGCCGCGCCCTGGTGCAGCGAACTTTCACCATCAGCCGCGTCGGCACCATTGCCGGATGCCGCGTGTTGTCGGGGATCGTCCAGCGCAACGCGCGGGCCCGGTTGATTCGCGAAAATCGAGTGATCGGCGATTACGCGGTGGAATCGCTCAAGCGGGAGAAGGACGACGCGCGCGAGGTGCGCGAAGGGCTGGAATGCGGCATCAAGTTGGGAGGATTCAACGATTTGAA
>JBBDNV010000066.1:0-28906 GCA_040877415.1 Pirellulales bacterium | reverse complement strand
GGTCTCGCCGCGACGTGCTCGGAGCCAGTCCCATTTTTCAACGGCCTGTTAGCCCAGCGATAACTCAAAGAGCCCCTAGCCCGCGTCCCCCGGGACAACGCGCTCCGGGCGGTCGCCGGTGTGCAGGTTGAGCCGCAGCTTGACCGGCCCGTTCTTGCCGCCAATCTGGCAGGACCGGGCGGTAGATGTCAACGCTTCAAGAATTCTTCGTCCGTCACGCCGTCACTTGGCAAAAGGCGGAATTTTTTCCTCGCGCCTTTGACGTAGCAGGGTAGCACGTCCGGTTTGTCTGGAATCGGGTAGGAGAACCTGCCATCAGTGAACTGCTTCCAGAAAAGAATGTGGTCTCCCTTGCCTCGTTTCTTGGTGAAGCTAACCCCGTAACTCTGCAGAATCCTTGTGAGATCGCGGAGCTTCAGGCGGACCTTGCCCATAGGGACTTCACCCTAGACCGCCATCAAATCATCTTCCGAGTATTCTCGATATGCCGACCCCTCAAACGTCATATGTTCGACCGGCTCCGCAGTCAGCTTCAATTCCCCAACGGCGACGTCTTTTCCAGCGAAGAATTTCTCCCACACCTCGCTCGGCGCCGGCGAAAACAGATTCCTGGGATTGTCGTGCTCCATCGATTCCTGGACCTGTACATTGATGCTCTCATCCAGGGACCGCAATGCGTCGATCTTCGTTGATCCATCTCCGCACAGATCAAACTCCAGGCAATGTGCGATCCAGCTTCCTTCCTCCTTGTAGAAGACCACCCGTAATGGAACGCGAAACGTTTTCATATTTTGTCGCCTCTTGTCGACATCCGTGATCTGCGATCGCTCACTATATGCGCGCTGTAAGGCATTCTAATCCAGCGGGTTGCACCGTCCAGTTTGTTTTCACGGCCAATTCCCGCATCACCGAAGTCTCATCCGCAAATTGCAAGAGATCCTCCCGGCCCGGCGGCTACAGAAACGACAAGCTGCCGCGCGCTAGCCCGCGTCCGGCGGGACGACGCGCTCCGGGCGGTCGCCGGTGTGCAAGTTGAGCCGCAGCTTGACCGGCCCGTTCTTGCCCGAAACCTGATCGAGGAATTGCTTGGGCGTGGTCACGCGATTTCCACCCACGTGGCTGATCATCATGTCGGGGCGCAGTCCTTCCTTCCAGGCCGGGCTGCCCTCGTCGACCTCGGTGATCAGCACCGATCCCTGCGGATCGATCTGGCCCCGCTGCGACCAGGTCTGGAAGTTCTGCGACGCGGTCACGTGATCGACGCGAATGCCGCGCCACGCGGGCCGCGGGCCGGTCACGATCTTATCGCCCGCCACGTAATACTTCGCCAACTCATCGACCACGATCACCAGCGGCCGTTCGCTGCGCTCGACCCGGAGAATCGCGCTCGCTTCGGCCGGCAGCTTGCCGATGCTGAGCATGAACTGATCCCGATCGTAGATTTCCTCGCCGCCCACGTGCGTGATCACGTCCTGATCCAGCAGCCCGAAGCGGCTGGCCGGAGTGCCCGGGACGACCGACTGCACGCGGACGCCGTGGCGCCCTTTCAAGCGCTCATCGGGCTGCAGGGAGTCAACGCCAACTCCAAGAAACCCGAATTCCACCTCGCTCCCCTTCTTGAGCAACTTCAGGGCGCGCAGAAACGCTTCATCAACCGGAATCGCGAAGCCGGCCGACTGCTCGTAGCCGGTAACGGCCGCCAGCGAAACGGTCAGTCCGACCATCTCGCCTTTGCGGTTGACGAGCGCCCCGCCGCTGGTGCCCAGGTTCAAGCGCGCATCGGTCTGAATCAGCGTGCCGTATTGGTGCAACGCCCGATTGGCGTTTTGCGATCCGGCGTCGGGCAAGGGACCGTCTTTGCGCGTCAAGTTGGCCACGATTCCCCAGCTCGCGCTGGCCTGGCCGTCGCGGGCAATTGCGTAAGGATTGCCCAACGCAATGACGAATTGGCCCTTTTTCAGCGTCGACGCATCGCCGAACTTGATGGGCACCAGCCCGGTCGCCTCGATTTGCAAGACCGCCAGGTCGCTGCGAGGATCGGCGCCCACGATCCGGGTCACCTTGTAAATCTTGCGGTCCGGCGCGGTGATCCAATAATCGCAATCCTGCTGGAGCACGTGATGGGCCGTGAGAATCAGCCCTAGGGCGTCGATCACTACTCCGGTGGCGTACTCGTTGGGGATGAATTCCGGCATGCCCGGCGAGGCCTGCTCGGTGACTTGCAGGCGGCCGAACCGATTGACGCTGAAGTCGAGCGGCTGATTCTCGCTGCGCCGCACTCGGGCAATGGCCACCACCGACCGTTCGGCGCGGGCGATGGCCCCCACTATCGACTCTTCAATCGCGGCGACGCTTTCGACGCCGGTTCCCTCTTGGCCCATGGCCGGCGGCACGTGCGACAGAACCACAAGCGCGGCCGACGCCAGAGCGACCCACTCCAGACGCGCACGGAAGCGAATCATTTCGGCACCTCGATAACAGGCCTGGCAACGGTCTGGTCCCACCACAACGAGGCGCCCCGGACACGCGGCGATTCGGCCGGCCGACCGAACGGCCGGACAGGCCGCCTACTCCTCCGCTTCGCCGCCGGAAGTCACCGTGCGAACCGCGTCGCCCAAGGCGATGATTTTGGCCTTCAACTCTTCGACCAACTCTGGGTTTTCTTCGAGGTAGGCCCGGGACTTCTCGCGACCCTGCCCCAATTGTACCTCGCCGTAACGGAACCAGGCACCGGCGCGGACGATCAATTTCCGGGCGATCGCCAGGTCCAATACGTCCGCCTCGTAGCTGATGCCGCTGGAATGCATCATATCAAATTCGGCAACCCGGAAGGGAGGAGCCACCTTGTTCTTGACCACCTTGGCCCGCACGCGCTGGCCGACCACCACTTCGCCCTCCTTGAGCTGCCCGATGCGGCGCACGTCGATGCGGCCGGAGCTGTAGAACTTAAGCGCCCGGCCGCCGGGCGTCGTTTCCGGGCTGCCGAACATCACGCCGATCTTTTCGCGAATCTGGTTGATAAAGATGACCGACGTCTTGCTCTTGGCGATCGCGCCGGTCAGCTTGCGCAAAGCCTGGCTCATGAGCCGGGCCTGCAGTCCGACGTGCGAATCGCCGATGTCCCCTTCCAATTCCTTGCGGGGCACGAGCGCCGCCACCGAGTCGACGACGATCACGTCGACGGCGTTCGAGCGAATCAGCATTTCGGTGATGTGCATGGCTTCTTCGCCGCAGCCGGGCTGGCTCACCAGCAAGGTCTCGAGATCGACCCCCAGTTTCTTGACCCAACTGGGATCCAGCGCGTGCTCGGCGTCGATAAACGCCGCGATGCCCCCTTGCTTTTGAGCCTGGGCCACGACGTGCAGGGCGAGCGTGGTTTTGCCACCCGATTCGGGCCCAAAGATTTCGACGATGCGCCCCTTGGGAATCCCCCACCCGCCCAAGGCCAGATCGAGCGACAGGCTGCCGGTGGAAATCCCCTCGGTGACGAGGGAGGCGCCCGCGCCCAGGGACATGATCGCCCCCTCGCCGAATTGCTTTTCGATTTGCGCCAGCGTGTTTTTCAAGTCCGAATTGCCTTCCAGCGCGCCGGCCGGCTCTCGGCCCTTCTTGGCGGTTTTATGCGATTCCTTGACCATGCGACTGTTGGTTTGCGTGGCGGTGACCATGGGACGTGTTTCCTTACGTGCTTGAAGAACGGACGGGCGAAGCGATTTCTGGCGGCTTGTCAAAGACGCGTCCAAGCCGCGTGCGCCGCACTAGTGAACGCATGTACATATTATCGGCGTTCACCGAGTTCCGCAAGAGCCGTCGGGCCAGAAAACGACTTCCCTGCCCCCGAGCGGCCAGGTCATCTTAACAAACCGCTTTCCCACCTGGCGAGCACATTTGTCGACCACCGCGTCCACTGGTGCCGCGCAGACTGCGCACTTTAACGCGCCGACGGCCGCCGATAACGCATCACTCCACTTGCGGCTTAGCGTCGCGTAGCCGCGGCACTCCGTCCCGCCCGATGCTAATGCCCCTTGAGCTCCGCGTGGCACAGCGGCTCGTAGATCGGGCCGTCGGGCGACAGCTCGCTGGAAATGACGACCACCTCGTCCACGAGCGACACCCCGCCGTCGAAGTCGGCGTGTTGTTCGATCAGCCGCCCCAGCTCGCCGATCCCCGCCGGGCTTTGCCGCACGCGGCCGATCGTCAGGTGGGGGCGAAACCGCCGGTTTTCGGAGCGGTAGCCCAGCTTGGCCAATTCGAATTCAATCGCGTCGTGCAGCTCGATCATTTGCTCGCTCCCCTGGCCGGTGCCGATCCACACGGTCCGCGGCCGGCCGACGTCGGGAAACGCCCCCGCCCCAAGGGCTTCGATGTCGAAGGCCGCCAGCGGCTCGACGGCCCGCTTGACGGCCTCGCACACCGGCGGAATGTCGAGCATGTCGAGGTGGCCCAGGAATTTGAGCGTCCAGTGCATGTGCGCCGCCGCCACCCACTTCACCTTGGCGTCGGTCGCGCGCAACTGGGCAATCATCCGCTGGGCCCGATCCTTGACCTCCAGCGGGATTTCGACGGCGACGAACGTGCGGATGATGTTGGACATGATTCGTTGCACCGGATCGCGGATCAAAACGACAGCATCCGCCGATAATCCTTCATCCGCGCCTCCACGTCGTCGCGGCCGATTTTCCTCATGCGATCCAGGCTAAAATCCTCGACGTTGAAGCTGGCCACGACCGTGCCGTAGGCCAGCGCCTGCTTGAGCGACTGCGGGCTGTGGTCCGTCTGTGCGGCCAGATAGCCCATCATGCCGCCGGCAAAACTGTCGCCGGCCCCGGTCGGGTCGATCACGTCGGGCGTGGGGTAGGCCGGCATGACGTACGTTTCGTCTTTACTGAAGAACATCGCGCCGTGTTCGCCCTTCTTGATGACGACGAACTTGGGGCCCATTTCGCGCACCTTGTGGCCGGCCCGGACCAGGTTTTCGTCGTCGGTCAACAGCCGCGCCTCCGCGTCGTTGAGCACCAGGCCGTCGATGCGCGTAAGCATCTCGCGCAGCTCGTCGTTTTCGAGGTTGATCCACAGGTCCATCGTATCGGCCACCTTCAGTCTGACGTCGGGCATCTGGTCCAGAACCTTCATTTGCTGCTTGGGCGAGCCGTTGGCCAGAAACAGATACTGGCTGTCGCGATAGGCGGGCGGAATCACCGGGTCAAACGTCTCGAACACGTTGAGGTGCACTTCCAGCGTCTCGCGGTCGTTCATGTTGGGCATATATTTGCCGCGCCACCGAAACGTCTTGCCGCCGGGCACGACCTGCAAGCCCGAGGTGTCGATGCCCTGGCGCTTGAGCACTTCGGTGTGTTCCCGCGGCCAATCCTCGCCCACCACGCCGAACAGTCGCACGTCGCAAAAGTAGCTGGCCGCGTAGGAAAAGAAGGTCGCCGAGCCGCCCAGCACGTTGTCGCGCCGGTCCGTGGGCGTTTCCACGCTATCGAACGCAACCGAACCGACGACCAGCAGCGACATGTCGGGGGGCTCCTCCACGCTTGGAAAACGGCTCATTATCGACTCCATATCGCGCGATCGCAAGTTAGCCCCCGGCTTTGCCGGGGGATGAATCGTTAACTACGATACACGACTGCGAAACCGATACGCGGTCATTCCAATGCCGATCCCCCGGCAAAGCCGGGGGCTAAATTGACATTTGTTGGCGGCCGGGATCCCCTGCAACCATGTGCCGGACGAGCCCCAATGCGCGCGGCAACGGGCGCGCACATCGGCACACCGCACATCATGGCGCCTTGACAGTGGCGGGTTTACAACGCCGGTACAGAAATTGCAACACGCTCGCCGCACACGTCTGGCGCTCCACTTGCCGGACTGCACCCCAAGCTCAGGCGTGTTGGCCCCTTTGCAAGGGCAACGGAGGATCGACAGATGGGCAAACGATTTTTCGCGTTGGCGGCGCTGGCAACCCTTCTTCTTCTCCCCTCTAGCTTCTCGATCGCCGACGAAAACTCGCCGATCGGCAAGAAAATCGACGGCTTTACGGCCCACGATTTTGACGGCAAGTCGCACTCCCTGGCCGACTTCGCCGACAGCAAGCTGGTGGTGGTCGCCTTCATGGGCACCGAATGCCCGCTGGCGAAGCTCTATGGTCCGCGGCTGGCGGACCTGGCCCGGGAGTTTAAGGACCGCGGCGTCGCCTTTGTCGTGGTCGACTCGAACCAGCAGGATTCGATCGCCGAAGTGGCCCACTACGCCCGGCATCACAACATCGACTTTCCGGTGCTGAAAGATGCGGGCAACGTGATCGCCGACCAGTTCGGCGCCATTCGCACGCCGGAAATGTTCGTGCTCGACGCCCAGCGGGTCATCGGGTACTGGGGCCGGGTCGACGATCAGTTCGGGTTCCAGGCCGGCGGCATCGCCTTTCAACGGACCGAGCCGAAGCGGCGCGATCTGGCGGTTGCCCTGGAAGAGCTGTTGGCCGGCAAGCCGGTCAGCGAGCCGGTGACTTTGGCCCAGGGCTGCCACATCGGCCGCGTCAAGAAGCCCGTCGCCCAAAGCGAAGTGACCTACACGAAGCACGTCGCGGCGATTCTCAACAAGAACTGCGTCGCCTGCCATCGCGAGGGGCAGATCGGTCCGTTCCCGATGACGAGCTATGAGCAGTGCGTCGGTTGGGCCGAAATGATCCGCGAAGTCGTGGCCGAGCGGCGGATGCCCCCCTGGCACGCCGATCCGTCGATCGGTCACTTTGCCAACGACGCCCGGCTGAGCCAGGAGGACAAAGAGCTCATCTATAAATGGGTCGACAACGGAGCGCCCGAGGGCGATCCGGCCAACCTGCCCCCGGCGCCGGTCTTCAGCAAGGGTTGGCAAATCCCCGAGCCCGACGAAGTGGTCTACATGTCCGACGAGCCGTACGACGTGCCGGCCAGCGGCACGATCGAGTACCAGCGGTTCGTGGTCGATCCCGGCTGGACGGAAGACAAGTGGGCGCAGGCCATCGAATGCGTGCCGGGGAATCCGGCCGTCGTGCACCACATCATCGTCTACCTGGTCCCGCCGGGCGTGACTCCCAGCGGCCAGGCCGGGCGGCTGCGCTCGAATTGGCTGGGGGCCTTTGCCCCGGGTTTGCGCACGCGGCCGCTCGAGCTGGGCTACGCCCGCTACGTGCAGAAGGGCTCAAAGCTCCTGTTCGAGCTGCACTACACGGCCAACGGCACGCCGCAAAAGGACCGTAGCTATTGCGGCGTCGTGTTTGCCGACCCCAAGACCGTGAAGAAGGAAGTGGCCGTCCAGAACGCCGCCAACTTCACGTTCAAAATCCCGCCGCACGACGCCAATTGCGAGGTCGAGTCGGAGTATATCTTCCGCAACAACGCGCTGTTGCTCTCGGTTTCGCCGCACATGCACCTGCGCGGCAAGGATTTTCGCTATGACTTGATCTACCCCGACGGCAAGAAGGAAACCGTGCTGTGGATCCCACGCTACGACTTCGGCTGGCAGACCACCTACGAGCTGGCCGAGGCCAAACGGGTGCCCCGCGGCACGAAGATGCTCTGCGTGGCCCATTTCGACAACTCGGAAGATAACCTGGCCAATCCCGATCCCACGGCCGAAGTCGGCTGGGGCGAGCAGACGTGGGAAGAAATGATGTTCGGCTGGTTCGAGATGGCCCTGGCCGACCAGGATCTCACCAGGCCGGCGACCGCCTCGTCCTTTCGAGTGAAGGAGTTTCTGGCCGCGGGCGACTCGGTCCAGTTGGACGACCAGATGAAGGCCATGGCCCGCGGGGCGCTCGCCTCCGACAAGGCCTTCGAGCGTTTCGCCTGGCAGTTGTCCGAGCTGGTGCCGCAGTTGGACCGCATGTGCGTCACCGGGGTTGAGAACGACAAGCTGCGGCTCCGACGGCTGCACGAGCGGTTGGGAGTGCGCACGGCTCTGCGCAGCAAGTCGACCGTCGTCCGCGCTGCGGGTCAGTCGCTGGCCGATTACGCCGCGCACGATCAGGTCGTGGTGAATCAGGACATGGCCGGCGCGGAAGGCTCGATCATGGCCGGCATGGCGCGCAAGGACATTCGCTCCAGCATGCACGTGCCGGTGGTCATCGACGGCGTGCGCTCGACCGTGAATTTCTGGAGCGCCGAAGCCGGCGGTTTTCCGCCGGCGGCCGCCCGGCTGCTGGAGCAAGTCGCCCGCTTGATGACCGAAGGGACGGCGGTCGCGAAAAACTAAGCGTCAACGCGGATTGCCCATCTGCGACTCGGTGCCCCGCGCGTTCGGCGACGCGCGGGGCGTCGTCTTTGATCGTCGAGCAATGCCTGCGCGACGAGCCGGCCAGACTGCACGGCCGTAAGCCGAACCGGCAATCGAAGCGTCATTCGGAATGAATCCGCAACCGCTCGAGCGCTTTATTGACGGCACTTTCGTCAAACGCTTCGGGGTCGAAATCGTCCGGTATCCACTCGATAAACTCCTCGTGCCTTTCGTGGCTTGGGTCCTTGATGGCCTCTACGAGTTCGGCATACCCCCAGACGCCGCCGATATCCTCGGGCGGACCTCGCCGCTCGCCCGCGACGCACAGCGGATAATGCTTGCCCTTTTCCGCCGGTAGCGAGCCTTCGAACTTGATTTCATGGAGCCAGGAATCGCCGAAATCGTATTCGTAGAGGAAACGGAAGCCCTTGGATCGCTTGGCGAGGATTTCGCTGAGCCAGGCGGTCAGCGAGTCCTGAAGCGGCGCCGCGCCCAACGGATCCTGCAGGATTTCCGGGTCGCCAAAATCGGTCAAGCGGATCCTGAACAGGTGCAAATGATCGGCCTCCCAGCCCATTACCGCTTGCAGTATCCAATGCAGATCGTCGACCGTGCAGTCCAGGGTCTGGATCCGCCGCCAGATGTCCGGCTTGTATCCCAGGAGCGTGATCTTGAACTGGTAAACCGTCTCGGGATCGATGGGAGCATTCTTAGGCCGACGGCCAGCCGGGTACAAATCGCGTTCCAATTGCCGGTGCACTCTCTCCCGAATTTTCAAGAGTCGCGGCTTTTCTTTGCCGACGGCGAACGGCGCGACAAAATCAAGCATCCTTAGCAAGGAACTCATTTCGCGCGGCGTGAGCTCGATATCGTCCACCCCGCCGGACGCCTGTTCGAGCTTTGCCTGAATCCTGCGCGGCAACTCCTTGCTGTCGACAAGCGTCTGCCGCTCCGACTTTGGTAAGGTGAGCGTGAACGAATCCTTCTTCGACAAGGCCATGTTCGTACTCCTTTCTCGCCGAGCATCCATCAATTGCCACCGGCCGTCGTTAGACGCGCAAGCGCGTTATAGTCCACGGCGGACATAATCTGCAACCTCAAGCAGCTAGCACGAGCGGGCCGACTCGCTCCTGACCCCGGCAAAGCGGGGCTTTATGGCTTGCGCGGCGGCTGTTAGTATTTGGGTTTCTCCATGCGCGAAACACCCGGCGCAACCATGCCGAAAGCCCGAAACATGGTCGTCGCCCAAAGCGGCGGGCCCAGCCCGGTCATCAACAACAGCTTGCGCGGCATTATCGAAACCGCCCGCCAGTTGTCCGAGATCGGCACCGTTTACGGCGCCCGGCACGGCATCGAGGGAGTGCTCAAGGAAGAGCTGCTCGATCTGTCGGCCCAGCCGGACCTGGAGGTGTCGCTGTTGCGCTATACGCCGGCGGCCGGCTCGATCGGCACCTGCCGCTATAAGCTCCGCCCGAATCAAACCGAGGATTTCGAGCGCGCCATCGACGTGTTCAAAGCCCACGGCGTCGGCTACTTCCTCTACATCGGCGGCAACGACTCGATGGACACCGCCCACAAGATCGCCGGGCTCGCCCACGAGCGCGGGCTCGACCTGGTCTCGGTCGGCGTGCCCAAGACGATCGACAACGACGTGGGTGACAGCGAATTTGCGCTGATCGACCACACGCCCGGCTACGGTTCGGTGGCCAAATTCTGGATGCACACTTTGCAGACGGCCAACGAGGAAAACGCGGGCTCGTCGCCGTCCGATCCGGTGCTGGTGATGCAAGCCATGGGCCGCCAGATCGGCTACATTCCGGCCGCCGCCCGATTGGCCGACCCCCAGCGCGAAATGCCGCTTTTGATCTATCTGGCTGAAAGCCCCTCGACGCTCGAACAAATGGCCGACCAGGTGAACGACCAATTGCGCCATTGCGGCCGATGCATGGTCGTCGTCAGCGAAGGGTTCGACGTCGGCTCACTCGGCGAAGTGCGCGATTCGTTCGGCCACGTCATGTTCAGCGCGAGCCAAATGACCGTGGCTCAGGCGGTGGTCAACCATTTGAACAAGGTGGGACTGGCCGCCAAGGGTGCCGCGCGCTCGAACGTGCCCGGCACCGATCAGCGTGGCGCCATCGCGCTTGTTTCAACGGTCGATTCGCAAGAAGCCTACCGCAGCGGTCAACTGGCCGCGACCCTGGCGGCCGCGGGCCAAAGCGGCTTCATGGCGACGATTCTGCGCAACCCCGGGCCGAGCTACAGCGTTCGCTACGACAAGGTGCCGCTCGAAGTGGTGGCCGGCAGCCAGCGGACGTTTCCGGCGAAATGGATCGCGACGAGCGGCTGCGACGTGACCGATGACTTTGTGCGCTACGCCAAACCGCTGGTGGGCGAAGAGATGCTCGCCATGCCGATGGTCGACGGGCGGTTTCGCATGACGCGTTTTCAGCCGATCCACGCCCCCCAGAAACTTCCCCCCTACGTGCCCCAGGCCGATAGATAGTGGCTCGTGGTTAGTGATTAGTGGCTGGTGCCGTACAATTCACACTAGCCACCAGCCACCAGCCACTACTGCCCATGTTCGAAATCACGCCCAAGCACGATTACCTGGTTGGCATCGATTCCGACGGCTGCGCGTTCGACACGATGGAGGTGAAGCACAAGGAATGCTTCATCCCGGCCATCGTCAATCACTACAACCTGGCCGGCGTAAGCAAGTATGCCCGCGAGGCGGCCGAGTTCGTGAACCTCTATTCCAAGAGCCGCGGCATCAACCGCTTTCCGGCCCTCGTCGAAGCGCTAGAGTGGCTGCGAGAGCGGCCGGAAGTCGTTGCCCGCGGCGTCGAGATCCGCATTCCCACCGGGCTGGTCGAATGGATGGCGCGCGAGACGAAGCTCGGCAATCCGGCGCTCGAAGCGGCGGCCAACGAAACGGGCGATCCCGACTTGAAGCAGGCGCTTGCCTGGTCGCAAGCCGTCAACGCCGCCGTGGGAACCATCGTCCGCGCCGTCCCCCCCTTCCCTTACGTCCGCGAGTGCCTGGAAAAGCTCGCGCTGGTGGCCGACCTGTTCGTCGTGTCGGCCACGCCCCACCAGGCGCTTACCCGCGAATGGGAAGAGCACGACCTGGCCAAATACGTCGCGGCGATCTGCGGCCAGGAAATCGGCACCAAGAAGCAGTCGATGGCCAACGCCAAAAAATATCCCGCCGCTCATGCGCTCTTGATCGGCGACGCCCCGGGCGATCACCAGGCGGCGGTGGCCAACGGCGCGTTGTTTTTCCCAATCAACCCCGGCCACGAAGACGCCAGTTGGAAACGGCTGTACGATGAGGGCATCGACCGCTTCCTGGCCGGCACGTTCGCCGGCAAATATGAAGACCGGCTGCTGGCGGAGTTTCACGAGTATCTGCCCGAAACGCCGCCCTGGAAAACCGTTTAGCCCGGAGCCATCGGCGACGGCGCACCCCTACCATGCCAAACGCCTGCGACTTCGGATTGATCGGCCTGGCCGTGATGGGCGAAAACCTGGCGCAGAACGTCGAGAGCCGCGGCTACCGGGTGGCCGTCTTCAATCGCACCACCAGCGTCGTCGACAAGTTCATGGCCGGCCGGGCCAAGGGCAAAAATTTTTCCGGCTGCCGGTCGGTCGAAGAGCTGGTCAAGAACCTCGCGCCGCCGCGCAAAGTGATGCTGATGGTCAAGGCCGGCGCCGCCGTCGACGCCGTGATCGAGCAGCTCGTGCCCCTCTTGTCGCCGGGCGACGTGATCATCGACGGCGGCAACAGCTACTATCTCGACACCGAGCGCCGCACGAAGCACGTCGAATCGCAGGGCCTGTTGTATATCGGCACCGGCGTATCGGGCGGGGAGGAAGGAGCCTTGAAGGGCCCCAGCCTGATGCCCGGCGGATCGCCCGATGCCTGGCCGCTCGTGAAACTGATCTTCCAGGCCATCGCCGCCAAGGTCGGGCCCGCGGGCGACATCCCCTGCGCCGAATGGGTCGGGCCGCGCGGCGCCGGCCACTACGTCAAAATGGTCCACAACGGCATCGAATACGGCGACATGCAGTTGATCTCGGAAGCCTATTTCGTCTTGAAGCAGGTCCTGGGTCTGTCGAACGATGAGCTGTACGCGGTGTTCGACAACTGGAACCGCGGAGACCTGGACAGCTACCTGATCGAAATCACGCGCGACATCTTCAGCGTGCGCGATCCGGAAACGGGCGGCTACCTGGTCGACGTCGTGCTCGACAAGGCCGGCGCCAAGGGAACCGGCAAGTGGATGAGCCAGTTGGCCCTCGACCTGGGCGTGCCCAGCACGCTGGTGACCGAGGCGGTCTACGCCCGAGCGCTTTCGGCGATGAAGGACGCCCGCGAAAGGGCGAGCAAAGTGCTTTCCGGCCCGACCCCCAAATTCGACGGCGACCGCGACGCGTTCATCGAAGAAACGCGCCAGGCGCTGTACGCTTCGAAGATCGCCAGCTACGCCCAGGGCTTCGTGCAGTTGGAAGCCGCGGCCCGGGAACACGACTGGCCGCTGAAATACGGTAACATCGCGCTCCTGTGGCGCGGCGGGTGCATCATTCGGGCCCGCTTTCTCGATCGCATCAAGGAAGCGTTCGACGCGGACGCGAACCTGGAAAACCTGCTGCTCGCGCCGTATTTTCGCGCTGGCGTCGACAAGGCGCAGCCCGCCTGGCGCCGCGTCGTTTGCACGGCCGTGCAAATGGGCATCCCGGTGCCGGCCTTTGCCGCGGCCCTTTCGTATTATGACGGCTATCGGCAGGCCCGGCTGCCGGCCAATTTGTTACAGGCCCAGCGCGACTACTTCGGCGCCCACACCTACGAGCGCACCGACAAGCCCGGCACCTTCCACACCGACTGGCTCCACCTGCGGAAAGTCCCTAAGTAAACGTCCCAGCCGCCTGCGGCTTAGCACAAATGCCCAACGAATTCCTCGAAAAGTTGTTTGGACTCACCGACCAGGTGGCCGTCGTGATCGGCGGCACCGGCGTGCTCGGCGGCGCGCTGGCCGAGGGCATCGCGCAAGCCGGGGCCAAAGTGATCGTGGCCGGCGGTCATAAGCAGCGCGGCAAAGCGCGCGTCGAAAGCATCCATAAGCTCGGCGGCGAAGCGACGTACCTGAGCGTCGACGTGACCAAGCGCGAATCGATCGAATCGCTGTTGGCCGCCACGCTCGCCGAATTCGGCCGCGTCGACATGCTCGTGAATTGTGCGGGCGTCAACTCGGCCAGCGCCTATCTCGACGTGACCGATGAGGACTGGCAGCGCGTGGTCGACGTCAACCTGCGCGGCACGCATTGGGGCTGCCAGATCTTCGGCAAGCACATGGCCGCCGAGGGGGGCGGCTCGATCCTCAACATCGGCAGCGTCACCTCCGACAAACCCCTGTCGCGCGTGTTCGCCTACAGCGCGTCGAAGGCGGCCGTGGTCAATCTCACGCAAAACGTCGCCCGCGAGATCGCGCCCAACGGGGTCCGCGTCAACGCCCTCTGCCCCGGCTTCTTCCCCGCCGAGCAGAACCGCGCCATTCTCACCGACGAGCGCACGGCCAGCATCCTGTCGCAAACGCCCATGGCCCGCTTCGGCGAGCCCGCAGAGCTGGTCGGCGCGGCGTTGCTATTGCTCTCGAAAAACGCCGGCAGCTTCATCACCGGCGCCGCCTTTTACGTCGACGGCGGCTTCACCGCCATGCGATTCTAAAACTAAGGGGCGCACCGGCAAATAGCCCCCGGCTTTGCCGGGGGATTTCCATACGAAACGCTAACGGCCTACACCGGCGTGACAATCTCCAGCAATTCCACGGCCGGTTCGCCGTCGCAGTGGATCACGGCCGTGCGGCCGAAGGTGATCTGGCCCGCCGAAAGATGGAACAACCGTCGCAGGTCTTCGCCGGGCGTGACCCGGTAGAGCCGGGTCAGGTGCACCTTGCTGAGCACGTTGTGCGCGATCAGAATCCGGCCCAACGGAATCTGCTGGCTCTCGACTTCCAGGCGCACTTCGGGGCTGACGCAGGAAAAATCAAGCCGCATGATGCCGAATTGCACCACTTCGCCGTCGCTGGCACGCGTGAGCAGAATCTTGCGCGCGTAGTGCGTGCCGCTCGATTTCGTCTCCAGCACGCGCACGTCGACCGGCCCGTTGTGAAACCGCTCGACCGTGACCGTCATGTGGCTGTCGTGCGCCAACAGCATCCGGTAGTCGCGCGACAGCTCGTGCGAATCGACTTCTTCGAATCGGCCCAGAAGCTCGGGCCGCGCGTAAAACAGGCCGACCAGCGTGTCGAGATCGAGGGTCAAAGCGCGGGCGTCAGTCAAGGCGCGGTATTTCGGTTGGGGGATCGACGTGCTCACGCCGGCGTGAGCATGGCACCGGCGGACTCCATTCGGGCCAATGGCAGCTTACGAAGATGTAACAATGGGCAGGGCCGATTCGGCGCCGGTGATCGCGACCACCGCCGGATCAGCACTTTGGCGATCCAGCACGGTGTCGACCAGGTAGTACATCAACCGCCTCAATTCGTCGGGCTCGATTTCGTCGGCAACCGCCTCGGCGCGCTCCTGATATTTGTCGACCAGACGGTGCGCCTTTTCGAACACGCCCGCCTTGTGATAAAGCTCGCGCACGCGGGCCAGCGTCGCGCCGGTGGACTCCTTGGCGACGAGTTTTTCCAATTCGTCGCGATCTTGCGCGTCGAGCGCCTCGAGTGCCAAGGCCCACAGCACGGTCGGGCGCCCCCCCAGCACGTCGCCGCCGGCGGCCAGCTTGTTGTGTCCGTCCTGCTCCCAATCGGCCAGATCGTTGAGGATCTGAAACGCCACGCCCAGGTGGCGGGCGAACTGCGCGAGCGGCTCGGCGTATGCTCGCGAGTCTCCGGCCAGGCGGGCTCCGGCGAAAAGCGCCGCGTCGAACGCCGGCGCGGTTTTCAGGGCGTAGATGCGTAGCGCCTCGAGCGGCCCCAGGCGCTTGTTGTGCGAATCGCGCCACAACAGCTCCGCACCCTGCCCTTCGCAAAGCTTCATGTGGGCGTCGGCCAGGTGATCGAGAATCTCGGCCACCACTTCCGGGCCCAACTGGCCGGCCTCGCGGCTCACCAGCCGATAGCCCAGGCCGATCAGGTAGTCGCCGACGTTGATGCCCGAAGCGACGCCAAAGCGGCGATGGATCGTCTCATCGCCGTAGCGGAAGGGGTCGTCGTCCTCGATGTCGTCGTGCACCAGCGACGCCTTGTGAAAGGTTTCGATCGACAGGGCCGTGCGCTTCACGGAGTCGGAAAACGCGGCGACGTGTTCGGCCCCGCCGGCCAGCGTCCCATGGCCACCGGTCAAGGCGTCGTACACGGCCAGCGTGATAAAGGGGCGCGAGTGCTTGCCCCCCTTGGCCAGGAAGTCGTAAGCGATCAGTTCCGTGCCGGCCACCGGATCGACGCCGCCCGCGCCCTGGCCGTTGAGCTCCGCAAGCGTCGTCGTGCCGCGCGTGCGCGGGGCGAGCCGCGGCAACTCGTCGCGCTCGAACATCTTTTCGGCGGCGCGCATCAGGTGCACATAGGTGCGCGTCTGCACCTGCGGGGTTTGATGCTGGAGGCGGATCATTTCGGCGACCCAATCCTCGTCGACCGACGTGTTGCGGCAATCGCTCGAAAGCAGCGGCACGGCCATGCACGGAATGCCCGCCAGCAAAATCTTGTCGATCGCCTTTTCGAGCACGTTCAGGCACGCCACGCCCACGATCGCGTCGACGTAGCCCGAGATGATGATCTTCAGCACGATCGGCGAGCCCTCGGCCACCAGCACCTTGTAGCCCAGCTCTTCGGCCGCCGTGCGAAAGTCGGCGATGCTGCACGCGCCGCACTTCTTGCATTCCAGCCCAAAATCGTCGTAGTCGGCCGGGCAGCCTTCGGCGTGTTTCAAACAGTGCGGCAACAGGAACAGCCGGCGGCTGGGGGGCACGGCGGCAACCTGGTCGCGCCAAAACGCCGTGGCCAGCGCCACCATCGTCCAGCCGACGTAACCTTCGCCCAAACCTTGCTCCTCGAGCAGCGCCCGGGTGACCGATTCCGTTTCGTCTTTCGACAGCGGGCGCGACTTGTCGAGCCGGGCGGCGACTTCGTTGGCCCGGGCGCGCAGCTTCTCGCGCAGCTCGAGCGTTTCCGGCACCACCTTCAGATGGCTGGTATTGCGGCGGCGCGGCTTCGTGGGCGCGGAATCAGATTTTGCTTGGGCGGGCTGCCCATCCGCGGGTGCAATCGCCAACGTTGCTTCTCGATTAGGGTTTGCCGGAATGCACGACCGAGCGCGGCACGCTGGGGGGCAGTAGTCGCCGCGCGGCCTGGCCGAGCGCGGAGACGGTCATGGTCAGCGGATACAGTCTCTCATAATACCAAAGCCTGGCGAAGTAGAAACCAATTGGCGAACTTTCCTGGTGCCGATTCGCCTCCACGGCGTCGATGAGCCACGTAAGCCCTTTGAGGGCCGCCTGTTCGTGGGCCTGCACCCGCCCGCAACCCAACAGCGCCTCGACCGCCAGGGCTGTCTCTTCGACGCTGGACTGCGGCTTTGGTTTCTCCAAATCGCATTCGGCGCCGCCTCCCCAACTGCCGTCCGATTGCTGCATCGACGCCAGCCAGTCGAGCCCGCGAGCGGCCGGCGAGCCGTCGAGACGGCCCAAGTCGCGAAGCGCCAAGAGCACCTTGGCCGTGCCGTAAAGGGGATTGTCTTCCCCGGCGCGGTACTGATTGCCGAACCATAAGGGCACCCAGTAACCTTCTGGATGCTGCGCGGCCGCGAGATAGCGCAAGCCCGACTCGATCGCCTTTCCGATTCGCGCGTCGAATTCTTCGCGCGCGAGCTGCGAAAGGTTGCCATCCTGCGTTACCGCGGCGCGCCACGCCACAAGGGCCCGCAAGGCGTGGGCCGTCAAATCGCTGCCGCTTTTGTCGAACGGCATGGTGCCCCAGCCGCGGCAAAACGTCGGCCAGCCGCCGTCGGAATTTTCGAGATCGAGAAGCCACCGCACGCCGGCGGCAGCCGCGGGCAGAATCGTCTCGCGCGCCGCGTCGGCCCGCCACCAGGCTGCAAGCGCCAACAATGCGCCCGCCGTGTCATCCACGTCGGGCACGCCGCCCGACAGATCGGTCCAGGCCCAACCACCCGGCTCGGCGCCCGTGTAGGGATGCACCGCGCGATACTGGCACGACAACAGCCAGTCGAGGCAGCGAATTTCGCGGACGTCTTCGCCCGCGGCCGTCAGGGCATTCACCGCGAGCGTCGTGTTCCACGTGGCCAGGTTGGTGTCGATCGGCCAACTGCCGTCGGTGCGCACCTGTGCCAGCAGGAATTCGACGCCTTTGCGCACGACCGGATGACGGGCGCGCCCGCTGCCGGCCAGGCTCATGACGACGAAGCTCGTCAAGGGCGCCGCTTCCAGAAATCCGCCGCTTTCCGGCTGCATCGTCTCGACCATCGCCAGGCTCTTCTCGACGGTCATGCGCCGCAGCACCCGCGCGAGCGGATTGCGCGGCTTGCCGTGGAAATAGCGCGCCTGTCCGACGGCCACGAGGGCCGGAATGGCATAACTGACGACCGGCAGCCGCAGGAACTTCCACGCGCGCTGCGGAAAACACGCCAGCTCAAAGGGCAAGGCGGGCACCTGGCTCCAAGGCACCAATCCGGCCAGCGCGCAGTTGGTCAGGATCGGCACGGCAAACGTCTTGTCCTTGCCGTAGCGGCGCTTCAGTCCGCGCACTCCGCCTTGCGCGGCGATGTACTTGTCGGCCCGCTCCAAGAGGCCCGGATGATTGGCCGGCACGCACGTCAGCGCGAACGCGGCTCGCACCAGCATCGTGGTGGCGATGTTCGAGACGCTTTTGTCGGTGTCGCCCCAACCGCCGTCCGGGTTTTGACGTTTGGCCAGCCAGCGCAGGCTGACCATGATCAGTTCGCTCAAGGCGGTTTCGCGCCGTTCGTCGATGATGCGGCCGGCGGCGGTGGGCGCTTGGCGCTCGACGATGGCCAGAGCACTGATCGCCGTGGCCGTGGAGAGTGGAGAACTGGACAATCTGCCGATCCAATGCCCCGCCGCCGTTGTTTCGGCAAGCAAGTCGCAGCGGGCCGTTTCGTAAGCGGCCAGAAGTCGGTCGGAATCGACCATCGAAGAGGTTGCCCCCGGGGACTCGAATTGCTCGGACACGAAAGCCGCGCGCCGCGGCACTGCGCCTGTTGTAACAACCGCCCTAGCGCCGCCTGGCTCCGCTCGAGCCGCAAGGATCAAAGTGTAAATGCCGCCCCTTGGCCTGTCGATAGCCCGCTTCGGCCACCGCCCATACGCCCGAGAAAGTGCAACACGTGTACCAAACCACGCCCGCGCCGCAAGTCCTTATTCACAAGCCGATTTGCTGTCGACATGCACCGCAGGCTGCTATAATCGGTGCAGAATCTCTCCCGAAAAAAAACCGGGATCAGGTTGCCGATGTACCTGAAAATGGCCAAACGCGTGCTGGTCGAAACCGACAAGCGCCTGTTGTGGAAGCTGGTCTACAACATGGGCTATAAGGGCATGCGCGCCATTCAGAAGCACAAGCAGCGGCTCAAGCGGGGAGAGTTCTTTCCGCCCTTCCTCTATATCTCGATCATCAACAGTTGCAACCTGCGCTGCCAGGGCTGCTGGGTCGACGTGGCCGCCAAGCAACAAACGATCGACGTGGCGGCCATGAACCGCCTGATCGACCAGGCCAAGGAAGTGGGCAACAGCTTCTTCGGCATCCTGGGCGGCGAGCCGTTCATGCACCCGCAGCTCATCGAGATTCTGGCCGCCCACCCCGATTGCTACTTCCAGGTGTTCACCAACGGGCAGTTCATTACCGACGACGTGGCCAAGGAGATGCGCCGCCTGGGCAACGTCACGCCGCTGGTGAGCATCGAAGGCACCGAAATCATCAGCGACGTGCGCCGCGGCCGGCCCGACGTCTACACCCGCTCCATGGCCGGGCTGGAAAACTGCCTCGCGAACAAAGTCCTCACCGGCGTCTGCACGAGCCTCTGCCAGACCAATATCGACGATCTCTTGACCCACCAGTGGGTCGACCGGCTGATCGAGATGGGCGTGATGTACATGTGGTATCACACCTATCGCCCCGTCGGCCCCGACGCCAAGCCCGAGCTGGCCCTCACGCCCCAGCAGCAGCGCCGCGTGCGCCGGTTTGTCGTCGACACCCGGGCCACCAAGCCGATCTGCGTGATCGACGCCTATTACGATGACCGCGGGCAGGCCCTCTGCCCGGCCGCCACCGGCTTTACGCACCACATCAGCCCGTGGGGCGACATCGAGCCCTGCCCGATCGTGCAGTTCGCCAAAGAGTCGATCCACGACGCGCGTCCGCTGGCGGACGTGTTCAACGAGTCGGAATTTCTGAGCGATTTTCGCCAGGCCGCCGCCAGCGCCACGCGCGGCTGCATCGTGCTGGAGCGTCCCGATTTGCTCAAGTCGCTGGTAGAAAAGCACGGCGCCCGCGACACGACCGCCCGTCACGCGGCGATGGCCGAATTGGAAGCCATGCACTCCCGCCCGAGCCAATTCGACCCCGGCCACGAGATCCCCGAGCGCAGCTTTGTCTACCGCTTCGTCAAGAAGCACTTCTTCAACGACTTCGGCGCCTACGCCAATCCCGTCATGCCCGCCGGGCTGGAACCCAGCCGCGAGCCGGGTTTGCCCCTGGTGGAGTTGAATTCGTAGACGACGAATTGGCCGCGACCCGGAGCTTTCACTCGCGCACGGCCGTTGCGGAAAACGATTCAGTCGTTAGCCAGCGGTAAAACTGGACCCGGTTTGCTGCAGGCAAATATGTTCAAATTGGCCGCGCTGGAGCGATTGGTTGAACCTTGCTCACCAGCGGAAACCGCTCGGGATGCTCGATGGACTCAAGCGCCAAATCGATGTCCAGTAGCGGCCAATAGAGGTGATGGCTGCTCGGCAATTCAACCTTGCAGATCTGGCCGACCGACGCATTCCTGAACCATGGAAACTGCTCGAACGGCAGGAAGTACTCATGATCTCGAAGCAGCAACCAAAAGCCGTGCTCCGAAATATTGGTAACCTCAACCGCCGAAATGGGCATGCCATGCCCTGCGGATTTCATCTTCATGCTCCTGCACCAAACGCAGTGCCGTGTTGATCTGTTTCTCCGACAGGCCGTAGTTGACTGCAAGTTCTATTCGCGGTTCCATCCAGAATTTTGCCTCGCCGCTGGGCGCCTGGTCCTACCGTTTTCCGAGAAGGCGAGTTCAGGTTCTACTTCTTCTCAAGGGAAGTATCTTCAAAGACTCGATCGTCGGCAATGCCGTTGATGCCACCCTCGCGCCTGCGACTGACCTCACTTCCCGGCGGTTGGTCGCAACGTGCGCACCAAAAACTCTGCAACCGCCGCTTGGAGATACCCGACTCGCACCAGAGAATGGGGGCAGTGATCGACGCCGGCCAGGCGAAAATAGCTCACGTCCTTGTGCCCCGCGCGGCCGAGCGCGGCCACGAATTCGTCCGCGGTGCGGATGTTCACCTGTCCGTCGACTTCGCCGTAAATCAACAACAAGGGTGGAATCTTTTCGCCGGCGTACTCGCTGGGCGAAGCGCGTTTGTAAGCATTCAAACGCGATCCCTCGGGCGGCCCGCCCAAAAGCTTTTCGACGACCGTCCGAAGTTCGTTGTGTTCGTGTTGCCAGACAAGATCAATCGGCCCGCTGTCGCTGATGACGGCCTGCACGCGGCTCGATCGGTCAGCGTACGGCTCGCCGGCAGACGGCGCGGGCGGCGGCATCATGCCCAAGAGCAGCGCCAAATGTCCGCCGGCCGAATTGCCATAGGCCGCGATGCGCGCCGGATCGACGCGATACTCCTCGGCATGCGCCCGCAGCCAGCGCACGGCGCATCGGCAGTCGTCGAGCGCCGCCGGAAACGGCGCCTCGCCCGCGAGCCGATAGTTGATCGTGGCGGCCACAAGGCCAAGTTTGGCGAAGCCCAGAATATTTGCCGGCCGCGCCTCGTCCGCCGTCGAGAAGCTCGATTTGTCTCCTTCGATCCAGCCGCCGCCATGAATCACGACAACCGCCCCGCGCGGCTTGCCGCCCTGACCCTTCGGCACCGCCAGGTCGAGCGTCCACTGCCTGCTCGCCCCCTCGCGATAGCGCACCTCGCGCAGCACGACGATTTGATCAGGCTGCGAAGGAGCGTCCTGGCAATCGCCATCGGCGGCCAGCAGAGTGAACACCAACGGAATGCATGCGGCGAGCGCCCGCGGCAGCGACAACATGGGTTAAAGATCCAAATCGTCGAGCTGGTCCATCAGCTTGTCGAGGTCGTCTTTGGGCTCTTGGGGCTTGTCGGCCTGGCGCTTGGGAATGCCGACGGAGAGACCCACCGCGTCGCGGCCGACCGCCACCAGCTCCACGTCGCGCTCCTGGGCCGCGATCTCGATCGCGCTGGGCGCGCCGAAAAGCTGCGACAGGTCGATCTTCAGGCCGCCGGCGTTTTCCAGCGCGCTGCCGGCAATCGCCGGCGCCTTGTGCTGCGGAAAGATGATCGCGTTCTCCGGACAAACCCGGCTGCACGCCGGACAGCCCTTGCGGCAGTTGTCGGGCTGCTCGACCAGGATCGTCTCGGCCCCGTCGACGCCGTACACCCCGAACAGGCAAAAGTCGATGCACTCCATGCAGTTCGTGCAGCGGCTGTAGTCGATCACCGGATACCAGCGCCGCGCGGGCGTTTCCGCCACCCGAATCGGTTCCGCCGGCTTTCCATCGCCGTCGGACGGTGACGCTGGCGGTTTAGCATTAGCAACCGCGCCGACAACCTGTCCGTTCATCTTCCTTGGATTGAGATAGCGTTCCAACTGCTCCGGCTTGGGCGATCCGCCGATCCAGCTCATCAGGTCGACCGTCTGCACGGTGGCCTCGGACATGATCCGTTTGATTTCGGCGACGAACGGCTCGGGGCTGTTGTGGGCCGCCAGGCGCAGATGGTAGATCGTGCGGTTGGGCAAATTGCGGCCGCCGACGTGCTGCTTATCGTCGCCCGCTTCGGCCTCGGCTTCGTCGGATTCGTCCTCGTCAAAATCGTCCTCGTCGTCGGCCTCAGTCGCCAGCAGCGTCTGGCCCATGTGCCCTTTGATCCCTCCGCGGTCGAGCGTCCAATGCGCCGCGCGCGGAAACAGCCAGCTAGCCACGATCATGTCGCCGGTGATGCCTTCCAGGCAAAGCATGCCGGTGCTGCCGGGCCCCAGATCGTACAAGTGCGGGATGACCGTCACCTCGACGCCGCTCTCCATCAATAGCGCGCCGACGAGCCCTTCCTCCAGCCCGCGCTTGTCGGGGTTGGCGCTTTGGCCCTGCGAGATGACGACCGTGATTCTGGCCATGGGGAAACCCGATTCCCGATTTCACACAGCAATCCCCCGGCAGAGCCGGGGGGCTACCCGCGTCCGTTCGCAAACCCTAGCCCCCGGCTCTGCCGGGGGATTCTCGCCTGCCGGGGGATTCCTCCCCGCGCTCACTCGTTGAACTGTCCTTTAATGGTCCGTTCGGCGACCTTCCAGGCCGCCTCCAAGTGTATCAGGTACTCCTCGGGAGACAACAATTCCCCGCCCAAGCCTTCCATGTCAAACAGCCAGCCGCGGCCGTACAAATCGACATTAATCGTCGACGGATCGGCCAGCAAGGCTTCGTTGAACCGCGCGAGCCGGCCGGCCATGGGGGCAAAGAGCGCGCTTTCGGCCTTCGAGCTTTCGATCGAGCCGATTTCCTGCCTCTCGGCAAGCGCCGCTCCCGCCTCGACGCTCCAATCCAGGAAATAAACGTCCTGCAGCAGCCGCACGGCATAGGCCGAAAAGCCGAAGCGTAAACCCCCTAGGGCGGCCAGGGCCCACATGTGGTTTTTTGCGTACTGGCGGTCCGTCGGGAAGCGGGCCTCGAACTTGCCCATCATGAAGACGAGCGGTTCGGTCATGTGTAGCGGACCCCGCGATGCGCGAGCTCGAAAAACGCCGGCAGCAGCCCATCGACGCGCAACAGGCCCGGCCGCGTAAGCGACACTTGCGCGTCGTCGAACGACAGCAAGTCGTCGTCGGCAAACTTCTGCCACTCGTCGCGCCAGTGATCGATGACGTCGACGCCGAACTTGTCGCGGAAGTACGCCACGTCCAGCCGCCCCGTCTTAAGCTGGAGGATCATTTCGCGCACCAGCAACTGGTGCGGCGTCGGCTTCATGCCGCGATGCAACGGCAATTCCCCCGCCGCCAGCCGCCCGACGTAGCCGGGCCAATCGGGCTCGTTCTGATAGTGCAAGCCCGAGACGTGCCCAAAACTGGCCACGCCGGTCGCCAGCATATCGGCGCCGTGCCACAGGTTGTCGCGGTAGCTGAAGTTCACCTTGCTCTTGTCCTTGACCATCGTGTACGCGCTCGAAACCGAATAGCCGGCCGCAGCCAACACGTCGAACGCGTAATCGACCCAGGCCCGCTTGGTCGGCCAGTCGGCCACGGGCGTTTCGATCCGGTTGTCCAGAATGTCGCTCGAATAAACCGTGTTGAAGGGCAGCTCCATCTGGTAGATCGTCACGCTGTCGGGATCCAAGTCGACCGAGCGCGCGACTGTGTCTCTCCAGTTGTCCCACGATTCGCCGACCATGCCGGCGATCAGGTCGACGTTGACGTTGGGAAAGTTGGCCCGCCGAATCCATTCCCACGACTTGTACACTTCGGCCGACAGATGCGCCCGCCCGTTCTCCTCCAGGATCGCGTCGCCAAAATTTTCGATGCCCAGGGAGAGCCGCGTAATGCCCAGTTCGCGCAGCGTGGCCACTTTGGGCTCCGAAAGCGTGCCCGGCTCGCACTCGAAGGTCACTTCCTCGGCCTCGTCCCAATCGATGTTGGCCCGCAGCCGATCGACCAGGCTGGTAAGCTGCTTGGCGCTTAGAAACGACGGTGTGCCGCCGCCGAAATAGACGAAGCGGAACGGGCGTCCCCCCATCACCGTGAGCCGGCTCACGAGCTCGATTTCGCGCGACAGGGCCGCGACGTAGGTTTCCACGTCATTGGCGTTCTTGTCGGTGTAGACGCGGAAGTAGCAGAACTTGCACCGCTTGCGGCAGAACGGAATGTGCAAATACAGCCCCAGCGGCGCCGGCTCGGATGCCCCCTTTGGCACCAGCGGCGGCGCGCCCAGCGCGGCGCGCACCTCAAAGAGCGCTTCGGCCGACCACTGCGAAAACGGCGGGTAGTTGGAGATGAAGTAGCTACCCACCTCGGTTTTCGTGGTTTCTGTTGCCATTACTTTCTTTCGTATGGTGCGTCCATCTCTCGGTCCAGCCGTCGGCGTTGCCTCCGGGCTGGTGCCATGCTCACGCTTCGTGAGTATGCTTGTCCAACTCCACTTCTCATGCTCACGCGGCGTGAGCATGGCACCCATTCGTTGACTCCACCCTACTTCGCCTTGGCGCCGAAACAATACAACGTGCCGTCGGTGTTGCCGATCACCAACCGGCCGGAGGCCACGGCGGGCGAGGCGATGAAATCTCCGCCCGCTTCGTACTGCCAGACTTTTTGGCCCGTCTTGCGATCCAGCGCGTAAAGCCGTCCGTCGGATGATCCCACAAACACGCGCGAGCCGACAATCACCGGCGACGAGTCGACGCGGGACTTCGTGGCAAACGCCCACAGCTCGTGCCCATCGCCGGGATCGAGCGCGTACACTCGTTTGTCGCGCGCGCCGAAGATCACCGCTTCGTCGACCAGTGCCGCCGAGGAGCGAAACGGCATATTGTGCGGCGATCGCATGACCCACTCAATTTTAGCCTCTCGCCAGTTGATGCAGAAAAAGCTCGAGCCTTCGGTGCCGAAATAGACTCTCTCGCCGCCGGCAGCCGGGGTCGAGCCGGTCGGAGCGTCGATTTCGACCGTGCCTACCGCTTCGCCTTTGTCCAGGTCGATAATGTGCAGCCTGGCGTCGCAGCCGGCCAGAAACGCCCGCCCTTCGACCACCGTGGGCGAGCAGCGAATCTGATCGCCGATCGTGTAGGTCCAGGCTTTTTCGCCGGTGGCCGCCACCAGGCAATAGAGCGTGGCGTCCTGCGAGCCAAACAGGACCTTGTCCTGGTAAAAGTTGGCGCCGGAGTTGATCTCGGCCGTGGCTTCGAAACCCCACTTCGGCTCGCCCGTAGCGGCATCGAAGCAATAGAACTTGCCGTCCGAGTCGCCGACAAACACGCGTCCGTCCTTGACCGCCGCCGGGGCCGTAAAGCCCAGCTCGGTGTGGTAGTGCCATTTGAGCTTTCCGTCGGCCAGCGATAGCACGTATAGCTCGCCGTCCAGGCTGCCCGCGAAAACCAGCCCGTCGGCGATCGCCGCCGTGGCCTCGAAGCCGTGCTCCTTCGAGTTGAACTTCCACAGCACTTCGAGCTTTTCCGGCAGCGGGCCTTCAGAAACGCCGTTGGACAAAGCATCGCCGCGAAAGACGGGCCAATCGCTCTCGGGCGCTTCGACCGCCGCGGCGGGCACGTCGGCTGCCGCGGCCGAGCTGACGGCCACCGTTTCCGGCGAACGCTGGCAGCCGACGACGAGCAACATCGCCACACTGAGTGCGCAGTAAATGACGGATTGCTGGGTGCCATGCTCACGCTTGCGTGAGCACGCTGAATTCCACACACTAGCCCGAAGCGCCAGCGAGGGGGATTCAGCGCCGCTCGACAATGCCCCCTCGCTGGCGCTTCGGGCTAGTGAATGCCCCAGCATGCTCACGCAAGCGTGAGCATGGCACCCGCTCGTTGACAGCCATGGCACCAGCGCTTTGCCCATCGACGTGAATCCTCCGCGTCAATACGCGGCTTTGTACAGCGACAACAACTCCGCCTCCCCTACCCTACGCGGGTTGAAGGTGCCGGTCCATTGCTTGGCCGCTTCGGCGGCCAATTCGGGCAATTTGGCCTCTTCGACGCCGCACTGGCTCAATCGGCCCTGCAATCCCGCCTTGTGAACCATCTGGGCCACGAAATCGGCCAGCCCCTCGAAACCGCTCCCAGGATCAAATCCGTTGGCGCCGCCCGTGCCTTCCAGCAAGTCGCGATACCAGTCGCCGTACTCCGCGCCGTTAAAGCGAATGACGTGCGGCAGCATCAGCCCGATCGCCTGGCCGTGCACGATTCCATAGCGCGTGGTGAGCGGATTGGCTAGCGCGTGCGTCGCGCCGAGCATCGAGTTTTCGATCGCCAGCCCGGCAAAACAAGCGCCCAGTTGCATGCCTGCGCGCGCATCCAGATTCTCCGGCTCGGAAAGCACCCGCGGGAAATTCTCGCCCACCAGCAGCCACGCCTCGCGGCTGAAGGCCAGCGACAGGGGATTGCGCACCTTGGTGACGTACGTTTCCAGCGCGTGGGCCACCGCGTCGATCCCCGTCAGCGCCGTAACCAAGGGCGGCTGCGAAACGGTGAGCGTCGGATCGAGTAGCGCCACTCGGAACGAGGCCTTCTTGTCGCCGCAGGCCATTTTGACGTGCGTCTTGGCATCGGAGATCAGCGCGAACGATTGCGTCTCGCTGCCCGTGCCGGCAGTCGTGGGCACGGCGATCGCCGGCAGCATCGGCTGCGTGGCCTTGCCCACGCCCCAATAGTCGTGCATCCGGCCGCCGCCGGAGTGGATGAAATTGATCCCCTTGGCGCAGTCCATCGAGCTGCCGCCCCCCAGCCCGACAATCAGATCGGGCCGGTAATCGGCCGCGGCGGCCGCGCCGACTTCGACGTTTTGGGTCGTCGGATTCTCCTGGACGCCGTCGAACAGCTCGGCGTCGAGACCCGCTTTCGCCAGCGATGCCCGCCCGCGCTCGACGTGCCCGGCTCGCACGATGCCCGGGTCGCTGACCACCAGCACGCGCCGGGCCCCCAATTCGGCGGCCAATGCACCGAGCGTATCGATCTTTCCCGGACCGAAGACAATCCGCGTGCGAGGCTGATAATCGAACGGAATCATGCACGCACTCTCGGCGGGATCTTACGACGGCGGGAACGCGAAGGAACTAACCACCAAGAACACCATCCCATTCTACCGGACCAGGGCAAGCCGTTCCTGCGGCAATTGGTAGGCCCGGGCGCGGAACAAAAACTCGACGATGTTGCCTTCGTGGGGCTGCAGCCAGTCGAGCTTGACGGTCGGGATCGGCCCGACGTTCAGCCGATCGATGTGCAGCGCGTCGGTCAGCGCGCGCTGGAACGCCGCGTCTTGGGTGATCGCGGAGCACACCAGCGTAGGGCCGATCGATTCGATCATCTTGTCCTGCGGGCACTCGACCACGGCGGCAAACGGGAACATGTATTCCGCCTTGGCCAGCGTCGTGGCGGGCGACTTCGAGTGTACGATCACTGGCCGCAAGTACGCGCAGCGCTCCATCTCTTCCAGCCGCGGTCCGTACCGCGAGGTCATGTCGGTCACGCCTCCTTCCTTGAGGCCCCCTTCGATCTGATGCCAGATGGCCGCAGCCGCGCCGGGAATCGTAAAGGCGGCCAGGCCGCTTTGGGGATCGTCCGGCGGCAACACGGGCACCGGGCCCAAACGCCTGGCCAGCGCCTCGGCGATTTCCTGCGTGTGCCGCGAGGCCCACACGCCCGAACAGTTGATGCAGCCGCGGCCGCTGTTGAGATAGATGCTGTCGACCATCAGGTCGAGATACCGCTCCCAATCGTCCACCACGTCGTCGCCCAGCAGGACCTTGCTGAAGCCGGGTCCGTGTGTCTGCACCTTCGGGTTGCCCCGGTAGCGCTCGACGGTGGGCGTGCCGCCGAAGATCATGCTCCGCTCGCAGTTGGCCAGCACGGCGGCGCCGACGTCGCCGCCGCCGGGATAAATCGAAATCGCTTCCGGCGGAATGCCCGCCCCGGTGAACGCGGCCGTCATGCGATACGGCGTCCACGGCTCCTGCGGACCGGGCTTGAGCACCAGCCCGATTTGCATCGGGATGACCGGCAGCCACAACGTGTGTACGCCCGGCGAGTTGGAGGGCAACACCAACCCGACGGCCGGCGCTTGCGCCTGATAGCTCACGACCACGCCGCGGCTTTCTACGCCGTAGCCGTTGGTCAGAATCTTGAGGTCGAGCCCCCGCGTCAGCGCGTCGAGCATCTGGTCCATGTGCGAGAGGACGAAAAAGTTCTTCTGCATGTTCGCCCGGCACATGTGCTCCGGCAGCCCGGTGGAGGCCGATTGCATGTGGGCAAACTCGTCGGGCGATTGCGTGCCGTCGCCCAAGGGCAGCGTGGCATTGAGATACAGCTCGCCGGCTTTCTTGACGCGCTCGATCAGGTCGTCGCAGGGAATGGCGCGCAGCGCTTCGCGTGCTTGTCTCGCTTTGCGCATGTCGCGCTGCAAAAGACCGCCGTTCGCCTGGCTCACTTTGGCGATCGGCTCGCCGGTCATGAAGTGCACGACTTGGTCCACTTCCAGCGAGTCGTAGGGTTGGCCCCAACGCAGTATCGGGATGTTGAGCATGATGGATTTCGGGATTGTTGTTGGTCGCGTTCGTCGCCAGACGTCGATCCGCCGTCGCCGGGTGAAGATGTATGAAGCCGGGGCGTCCCAATTGAGCGTTGGTTAAGTTG
>JBBDNV010000065.1:0-28946 GCA_040877415.1 Pirellulales bacterium | reverse complement strand
ATAGTTCTGACCCCTTTTTCAGTTGCCGTAAATAGTTCTGACCCCTTTTTCAGTTGCCGTAAATAGTTCTGACCCCTTTTTCAGTTCGTTTTTCACTTTTTTCACTGCGGCGACTGGGCTAGGAAGGATTGTCATTTGCGGATGGGTGGTCGGATTGTCTTGGCGGTTTTCTGGACGAGTGGGTGGGGATCGTCGGCGAGGCGCTTGACGAGCTCGTCCTTGCCAAACTCGGGATGCTGGCGGATGATCTCGGCGGCGTACAGGCGCGCCCACCACTCGTCGCGGCCAGCCATTTTCTCAAGCTCCCGCGTCACTACGGCGTCAGGTTCCTTGGCCGGCACAAAGCCATTCTGCCGCTTCCAGAGCGCGTCGTCGACGACATGCCGCGCCCAAAGTAGCGGCTTGCGCCGCTCGTCTTGGTAGACCGCCAGCACGAAGCTTTGCAATGCATCGTCCGGCGACCGCCGAAACATGTGCTCGATGAGGGCCAAGCCACTCTCGCTGTCGTCGCGCAATGGGTAGTGCCTAAAATCTGGAGGGCGACCCCCAGACGCATCCTCGATTCTGCCTAAGAGTCTGTTTACGACCTGCTGCGTCGCGTCGTCGGATTTGGTCAAGTACGGCAGGACAGCCTGAAGTGTCTGCGACTTCGAAGCGCTCGAAATATGTTGGGCCAGGATGGCAAGCGCTGCAGCCTTCTCGTTGCGGGCAGCGACGGCAGCCACCTCGAAGTCGATCAATTCGCGCACGAATCCGACTTCATCGCGCTCGGAAGCGACCATGAGCCTAGCGAGTCCTTGGTAAAACAGCTCCGTAGCCCTTTGTTCGTCGGACTCACCCGCACGCGTCGTCAGTTCCAACAGGCGGTCAAGTTCTGCCCGCACGGGAATGGCATTTGCATTCGGCGGATTCCGCGCCGGCTGGTTCCTCTCGCCTGTATCGCCGCCGCAGCCGGAACCGGCCCCGAGTGCAACGACCGCCAAGGCCAGTTGACCGATGAGTTTCATGTCGGTTCTCTCCGCGCGGACCCGGCCAGGAGACATTGTCATTTGCGGATGGATGGTCGAATCATCTTCGCGGTTTTCTGGACAACGGGGTGAGGATCGTCGGCGAGGCGCTTGACGAGCTCGTCCGTGCCAAACTCGGGATGCTGGCGGATGATCTCGGCGGCGTAGAGGCGCGCCCACCACTCGGGATGCTTGGAAAGGAAGTCGAGTTGGGCTCGGGCGTCCGGCTCGACTTCATTGCGACCGATGAACCCATACTGCTGCTTCCAGAGATTCGCGCTCACGACATGTTCCGCCCAGCGGATCGGCTTTTGCTCGGCAAGCGGTCTTTCCATGTCATCTACGAGAAAGGCCTCGGACATGACCAGCAGCGCATCGCCTGGGGAACTTCGGTAGATGTGTTCAATGAATCCCTGTTCAACCTCGCGCCGCTCGCGCCTCCGCCGACCAATGTAATCGCGATAGTAGCTAAAGTCGGGAGGTCGACTGCCGCGCCGATCCTCCACGCCCCGCAGTATGTCAACTATCGCCTTATGCACGTTTTCGTCGGTTGTGCCGATGAACGGCGCCAACGCGCTGACGATGATAGGACCTCCAAAGTCGGCAAAACGAATTATCATGTTCGTCCCAAGCCGCGCCCGCTCCGACTGGCCATGCGCACGAAAGTAGGCGATCTGTTGGATTAGGTTCTCGTCGCTGGCAGTTGTTTTACCGTTGGCGGCACTCAAGGCAAGTAACCCTTCGAGTTCCGCGAACGCTTCCGGCACACCCTTTAGGTCATTAATGCGTGAAAAGGCTTCACCTGTACGGTAAATCTTGGCCTGAATCTGTTCGTCCGGCATGATGTCCTTGGCCTCGCCCGTACCTACACAGCCAGTCCAACAAGCCACGAGAAAGAAGGCAAACGGCGCGTGACGCCGCAGGATCCCCTTTGATGACAAAGCGTTCCTCCTTATTTCGCTACATGGCTCCTCAGCCGACTCTTCAAGTGCGTCTGCACGGTACCGTCGTTGTCGATGGAATAGTGATCCAGTCCCCGCGTGAACCCTGCGTCCTCCTCAGTGTTGATGTCTTCGTCGGCTCGATTCTGTTCGGGACCGTCTTCAGGCATCGCGAATCCGCCAAACTCGGGTCCAGGATTCGGTTGGTAAATGTTCAAGTGCCACGACGTACCTAGAGGTCGCCGAAATTCGGGATTTCCACCGAAATCGTCTTGAATAACGGCGTCGACGTACGCGGTGAAGGCTATCGAAAACGTAAGTGCCGGACGCAATTGATTAACCTGATCTGTCAAGTGGTACGTCGCCCCACCGCCGTAGCTGTAGCCAAAGATTGCTACGGACGTGACGCCACGGTTCGAGACGGCGTTGAGGACCTCGGCGTACGCATCGCCGTCCATGTCCGTGGGACCGGGGGTTACCTCGTCTTCATCGTACATATGAACGTCGTACCCCTCGCGGTACAGGTCTCTGGCGACAAAGAATATTCCATGGTCCGGATGTGGGTCATCGGTTGGCACCTGCCCCCAGCCCCCGAGCACGATCACGACGGAAGTGAACGGGTGGAACACGAGTCGATCATCGAACGTATTGTTGCCGCTCACCGCGTCTTGCATCGTCAATGTTAGAGTCGACTGGGCCGCGCCTATTCCAGGAGTGACCCACTCGACCCACATCGATGCGGGCACACTCGGCAACGTGAGGATCGTCTGATTCTGCGTCAGCAGAAGCGGCGTTGCCTTGGTCGACGTGTTCCAGACATTGATATCCGCGGAACTGCGCTCCAATACAAAACGAATTCCGGCGGGCGCGGCGAAGGCCGTGTCAATGGTTACGTAAATCAGGTCGTTTTCGTTGGCGACGTTCGTGTCGTCGCGATCCGGCGTGTTGCTGAAGTTGTCGTCGTCGCCGTTGCGGCGAATGTAGACCCCCGGGTCTTGCTCGTTAGCGGAAGGAATCGGCTGCCGTACAAACGGGGTCGTTTCGGGAGTGTGGCCGGTCAACTGGACGAAGTTGACCGTGACCAAAATAGAATCCGTGTCGAGCGTCTGCAAGGTTGATTGTTTGTAGAGCGTCAGGCTGAGAGTCGCGTCGCCGGTAGCAACGCCTTCCACGTACAGAGTTCCGGGGAGCTGTGCCACCGTCCAAGTGATGGGCAAGTTGATCAGGTTGTTTTTCGTGGCAGAGTCCCAGACGCGCACGTACGTAGCCACCTGTGTCACAGCCAACGTCAACCGCAAATCGGCGATCGTCGCTGGAGGCAATTGGGATTGCCTTAACGCCAACTGGAACGGAACGAGATCGTCGTCCGCGGCGGCCAAGGGACCGGGGTCGTCGTAATCTGGGACGGTGTTGCCGTTGTCGTCGTCGCGGTTCCAAAAGATGATTTTACCGGGGGCATTCGTTTCAATGGGATCATCCGCGTCAGCGATGGCGCCGTCATTGTTCGAATCGACGTCGATATCCGCCTTGGGGTCATTCGCCAGAATCACGCACATCCCAGTGTCGTCGGCGATCGTGGCGTTCGACGCGTTCGTAAGCACTAGCAGGAACGTCTCGTTGGGCTCCATCAGAGAGTCATCCACGATCGAAAAGCTGAGCGTAGAGCTTTCCGAACCCGGCGAAAAAGTCAGCGTGCCGCTGTAGACCCAAGCGCCGTAATCGTCGGGATGCGTTGCCTCGAGGTCTTGCGCCGCCCAATCAACGGTCACGGGCAAGCTGGTAAGGCCTGTCATGGTAACCGTAAGGGTCGCCGTACCGTCGGTTTCGTTGACGGTAACGTCGCCCACGGAGAGTGTCGGCGCAATATCATCATCGTAGATTGTCCCCCGTCCCTGGCCATCGTCGATGATGGCGCCGGAGGCCCCCGTCAAGTTCGCGTAGAAATACTCGGTCGGTTCAAAGGAGAAGTCGTTGCGAATTGCGACGCTGACCTGTCTCCAGGTCTCTCCAGGGGCAAAATCGACCTGGCCGTCGTTGGCGTAGTAGTCGCTTGTCTGGAAAGCCGGAGGATCCCCAGGGTTCCCATCGGCGGTTGCCCAGCTTACGGAAATGCTGTAGGGCCTTGACTTGGAAAGTGTGACTGAAAACCTCGCCTCGGGCTCGGCGTCTCCGGGATTCGCCTCGGTGGCGGGCGCGGCATCGTAGATGGACACGCGTGGATCGTTGTCGATGATCGTCACGGTCGACGTGCTGTTGCCGATCGACGTCGACGAGCCCGGCGGCTGCAGGTTGAACAATTCGACGGCGAAAGTCTCGTCTATTTCCTCGAGGGTGTCGTCGTTGATCGGCACGCTAATGCCTCGCGAGGTACCTTCCTCACCGTCGGCGAATTGCAACGTCCCAGAGCTGTGCACGAAATCCGCCGGATCCCCCGGGCCGCCGCCGGTCGCCGTGCCGTTGAGCGTCCTCCAATCGACGGTAAACCCGTCGGTGGCTTCGCCGTCCAACGTGACCAGGAAGCTGACGCTGCCGTCCTGTTCGATGATCGATGTCGCGTAGGGACCAATCGAAACTGTCGAAGCACTGGCGGAGGTCATTGGGATAACGGTCTCAGTGCTGGGCACAGGGAGGGCATCGCGCGGCTCAGGGAAAAAATCGGCGAATGTCGCTGGACCAGGCAAGGGATCTCGGAACCAATCAAGCTGCCGAACATCGATACTTGGCAAACTGGCGAGAGCAAGTACGGCGTCGATACCTCCTTGCAACGCGTCGGCGCCCAAGTATCTTGCCGCCTCGCGGAGATACGATATCGTCTCGGTTTCGTTGTCATTGAACATGGTGCGCCAAGCATCGTTGGCGAGGTGCTGCTGAATTTCCGTGGCCGTGATCGCGACATTCGACTCCCAATCCTCGCCGAACAGCGCATCGCCGTAGACGTCGATGGTTTGCAAGGCCACCGGCTCCGAAGCTGAGGCGACGGAGAGCAACCACCTATACTCGAGGAGTTCCAAGCGTGCCGTCCGCAGCCGACGCCGCACAGAACGACTAACTTCCGTATGCTCGATCATGATGTCCTCCGCAAAGTTAGCGCCATGCGCGTTCTGGTGTCAGTATGGAACGAAAACCCGCTCTGGATCGTCGACGTCAGACCGAAAGTCCTCAAACTTTCCATTTGGACTTCGCGAAATGGCGTCGACATAGCGAATGTTGATCTGAAACGGATACCCCAAGCCGGAGACCAGCGTATTTCGCACAGTGGATTCTTCTTCATCCGTAAGGGGCCGAGCCACCCGAAGGTTCACGTCGAGTTCCCCAACCGATCGCTGCACGACCTGAAACTGGCGTACCGCGGTCAGCGCGTCGAAGCCGGGGACGGACGTGTCCATGCACGGCCAACGCCGCTCGCCCGTCGGCAGAATGAACATGTTCCGCTTGCGGCCAAGAATACGTCGCAAGACCGGCAGCCCGCGACCGCAAGGACACTCGAGGCCGACCTCCGCATAGTCACCGATCTCATATCGCAACAACGGCATGGCGAAGTTTTGAAGCGTCGTGATGACGACGCGGCCCAATTCGCCGGGTTCGCACTGCCGGCCATTTTCGTCGAGCACTTCCATAAGCACGTTTTCGGACTGCACGTGATAATGCTCAACGTCCGGGCATTGCAGGGCGATGTAGCCGACCTCTTGCGTGCTGTAAGTGTCTGTCACGGGCACACCCCACACATCCCGACAGGCACGGCGAACGTGAGGCTCCAACACCTCTCCAAACGTGCGAACTTCTCGCAGCCGCGGCAGGCGCTGACCCGACCGGCGGAAATGATGGGCCAGAGCAAGGACAGCAGAGGGATAGGTCAGAAGGTAGTCGGGATCGTGCCGGGTTAGCCAGTCGGCCTGCGTATCGACGCTCGTGTGAATATCCAGAGTGAGTGCGGGCCCGGTGTCAACAATGTCTAGCGTTCCCAGCCCCCAGTTGTCGGTCACATATTCGCCATCCGCTGGGTGGTCACACGCCCGAATCGCGGCAAGTTTTCCGCGAAAGTCCCTCTTCGCCCAGAGGTGCTGCCGTAACGACATGGCGCTCCACAGGAGGCGCGTGACCGTCGTCCCCAACGTCAGTACGGGCGTCCCTGTTGATCCCGAGGTTAACGATTGCGAGATCATGCCGTGCTCGGCGAGTCGAGGCGTGCAGAAAAGTTGCGAGCCTGCCTCCTGGATATCCTCCCGTGTCAAGAGGGGAAGCCGCGACCAGTCGTCCGGACCGTGCATCCGCACAGGCGGGATTCCGGCGGCATCCATGCGTGTCCGATAAAACGGCACGCATTCGTAGGAATGTTGATAGAGGCACCAAAGCTGTCGCTCTTGGCGCGCACGAATCTCCTCGGCGGACAGCCACTGCGACTGTTCGAGCTGAAATTGGACCGCAAGGAGTTGCGACGCTCGAGCAGTTGGGATCGCGGGCCAGGTGGCACCGGCAATCATACTATGGACATTTAGCATGAGGGGAATCCCCACATGAACGACGTCGAATCGATCGCGATATGGCCCTCATGTCGCGCGCACAGTGAACGCGCTTCAGTCCGTATAAGTCCAAGCGAAGATGATCACGATGCATAGCATCAGAGGCCACGTGATCGTTGAGGGTGCAACGAGAAATCTTCCCCCGACTCCGCAGGTGGTCGATGCCCCCAGAGGAGTGATTTATATCCGATGCGCGTCGGCGTAGTCAAGCAAAATCCATCTCACGAACAACACCTTTCCGTTGCCATGACGGTGCGGTCGGCGGGCGCAAGTTAAATCCAGGTTGTTGGTTAAGTAGAACCCCAGAGAAGAAAGAAGAAACGGTCAAAACTATTTCGCGGCATCGGGCCGGCGATTAGCGGGTTGCGAACCGCCCGGCTTGTGCGATGACGTCGAGGCCGACGAGGTGGTTCCAGGCGGACATGAAGTGGGCAAACATCGGGCCCGGCCGGCCGGAGCCGATCGGTTTGTCGTTGAAGGCGACGACGGGCACTATGCAGGGGGACGTGCTGGTGAGAAAGACTTCGTGGGCAAGGGCAATGTCGGCCGCTTTGAGGTCGTGATGCGCGTAGTAGATTTCCATTTCCTCGGCCAGCTCGAGCAGGACGGCCAGGCTGATGCCGGGCAGGATCTTTTCGGCCGGCGGCAATAAGAGGCCGACGTCTTTTCGATACACGACGACGTTGGCCGTCGTGGCTTCGATGACGCAGCCCTGGTGATCGAGCATCAAGGCCCGGCTGCCGGGATAGCGCCGCCGGGCCTGCCGGTCGGCCAGGTAATAGTGCATGCGGCTGCGGCATTTCAGCTCGGGCGGCCAGCAATAACTCGGAACCTGCTCGAAGTCGGTCGTGGCCAGCCGTTCGCCGTGCTGGTACTTGTCGGCCCAGAGCTCAAAGCGGAGCGGAAAGGTGTGCAGGCAGACCGTCGCCGCGGACGGTTGGCCGGAAATCATCGCCGGATACGGGCCCGGCGTGACGAAGACGGCCAAGCCCAGATCATCGCCGTCGGCCAAGAGGGGGTGATTGTGAGCGACCAGCTTCTCGGCGACCTCGGCCAACTCGTCAGACGAATGGCCCGGATCGACTTCGACGATCGACAGCGAGTGGAACAATCGCTCGATGTGGCTGGCGAGCCGGAACAGCCGGCCGCCGAACGTGCGGAGTTGCTCGGCCACGGTCGTGCCTTGCACAAAGCCCGCGTCGAACACCGGCAGCACGGCCTGCGAGGCGGGGAGGTATGAGCCGTTGAGATAGGCTTGCGGTTCGGGCATGTGGGGGATAAGGATGAAGGATGAAGGATGAAGGATGAAGGATGAAGGATGAAACAACTTCCCCTCACCCCGGCCCTCTCCCGCCAGGGGAGAGGGAGGAAGAGTAAGCGGGGGCGCACGGGCTCTCGGGTTGATAGTATTTTCCCTGCCAGGTGTCGCGACGCTCAAGCTCAGCGGCAAGCGCTAGCCGCAGCGCCGACTTGTCGAGGCACCAGGGGGGTCCGATGAAATAGTCGGGCGGAGCGTCGCCGCTCGTGCGCTCCACCAGCGTCGAGGGGGGGAGCAATTCCAGAAAGTCGACGAGCACCTGCAAGTACTCGTCGCGACCCATTAAGGACACTTCGCCCCGGGCGACCTGTTCGGCCAGCGGCGTGTTTTTCACCGCGTAAAGATTGTGAATCTTGACGCCGTCGAGGTCGAGGCGGGCCACTTCCCGCGCCGTGGCCAGCATGTCGGCATGATCCTCGCCCGGCAGCCCGAGCATCACATGGGCGCAGACGTGAAACGGCCGGCCGCGGCTGCGGGCCATCGCGTCCAAAAAGGCGTCGTAATGGTGCCCGCGGTTCATCCAATCGAGCGAGCGGTCGTGAATCGTTTGCAGCCCGTATTCGACCGAAAGATAGGTCCGCTCGCCGATTTCGCTCAACAGATCGAGGACGTTGTCGGGCACGCAATCGGGCCGGGTGCCAATGGCCAGACCCACGACCGCCGGATGCGCAAGCGCCTCTTCATAGACCTCGCGCAGCCGCTCGACGGGTGCGTAGGTGTTGGTGGCCGGTTGAAAATAGGCCAGGTAGCCCTTGACCTGGCGATAGCGGCGGCGAAGCCGGCGGATGCCCTCGTCGATCTGGTTTGTGATGCGCTGCCGGGGCAAACGGCGGCTGGGACTGAAGCTGCGGTTGTCGCAGAAGGTGCAGCCGCCGGTGGCGACGGTGCCGTCGACGTTGGGACAGGTGAATCGGGCGTCGACGCTCACCTTCTGCACGCGGCCGCCGAAGGCGCGGCGCAGGAAATGGTTGTAGCCGTAGTAGCGCAGGCCTTCGGCTTTCCAGTCGAGCGGCGCCGGGGCGGTTGGGCGAGCTTGCATAGGCGTTCGTTTGGAGCCGAGAATGAGCCGCAAGCCCTTGCCTTATCCAGGTTTATTCCAAAAACTGGTTGACTGCAAAAAGGGCTCTACGTACACTGCAAGGGGCAAAACCGTGGTCTTCGGAACCGATCATAAGTCTTGTTACCCGGCGTCACAAGATAGAGACGGAAAGGCATGCACGGCGAATTGATCCCTTTAGGAGGAGGCGACCCGATCCCGTTATTGAAAAAGAACCTGCTGGTGGGCCGGCGCGAGAGCTGCGACATCGTGCTGCGGTTCTCCAACGTTTCGGCGCACCACTGTCAGCTCTACTGCAACGGCGGCTACTGGTACGTCAAAGATCTGAAAAGCCGCAACGGGGTCAAGGTCAACGGGTCGCGGGTCACCGAAAAACGGCTGGACCCCGGCGATCAGCTTTCGATCGCCAAACATCGCTACGACGTTCGCTATTCGCCCTACGATTTGGGCGCCGTCGGACCGCCTCCGGTCGACGAAGAAGCGACGGACCTGATGAAGCAATCGCTGTTGGAGCGGGCCGGGTTGGAGCTGCGGGGAAAACGCGAGCCGCCCAAAGAACGCTCCGGTGGCCGCTACGACGTGTTGGACGACGGGGCGGGCCAGATCAAAGATCCCAATCGGCCGATTTAGGCCAAACGGCCGGCGCCGGCTGGATCGCGTGCGGCCCTCGCGCGGAGGTGCAGATCCTGAGTTAATGGCGGGAAAAAAGAAACACAAGATTCGCGCCCAGTTTCGCAAGAACCGTGCCGAGCGCGCCCGCTCGGACGACTGGACCCGCCGCTTCCACGCCGAGGGCATCGAGGACGAGCAAGACCCCATTCTCGCGGAGCGCATGAGCGGCAAAGGCGAGCTGACGCGGCGGCGCACCGTGCTGGTGGAAACGCCCGAAGGCGCGCGAGCCGGTTTGGACCCTCAGTTGGGCGTCGACGCCGCGACCGTCAAGCTGGGCCGCGTGCTGGCCGTGCGGGGATTGCACAGCACGGTCGAGGCCGAAGGCGGAGGCATCTTCCATTGCGCCACGCGGCGGCTGCTCAAGACGATGGCCACCGACAAGCGGCACGTGGTGGCGGCCGGCGATTTCGTGATGTTTCGGCCGGTCACGGCCGACGAGGGAATTATCGAGCGCGTCGAGCCGCGTGGGACGGTGCTCAGCCGAGCCACGCGCGGCCGCCAGCAAGTCATCGTCACCAACGTCGATCAGTTGCTCATCGTGGCCAGCGCCGCGGAGCCATACCTCAAGCCCAACTTGATCGATCGCCTGCTGATTAGCGCGCACAAAGCGGGCCTGCGGCCGCTGGTGGCGATCAACAAAATCGACCTGGCCGATCCGGCCTCGCTGGCGCCCGTGGTGGGCACCTACAGCCAAATGGGCTACCCGGTGCTGTTGCTTTCAGCCGCGACGGGTTTTGGGATCGAGCGGCTGCGCCGCGCGCTTGCCGGGCGCGCGAGCGTCGTCGCCGGCCAAAGCGGAGTCGGCAAATCGTCGCTCTTGAACGCCGTTGATCCTTCGCTCGTGTTGCGCACCGGCGCCGTCAGCGCCGAAACGCAGAAAGGCCGCCATACGACCAGCACCGCGCGGCTGTGGCCGCTTACGTCGGGCGGCTACGTGGTCGACACGCCGGGCATGCGCCAGTTTCAACTGTGGGATGTGATCCCGGCCGAGGTGGCGGGCTACTTTCGCGACCTCCGACCGTACATCAACCGTTGCCGGTTTCCCAATTGCACGCACACGCACGAAGCCGATTGCGCCGTGAAAAACGCCGTGGCCGACGGATGGCTCGACGTGCGGCGTTACGAGAGCTATTGCCAGTTGTTTGCCGGAGAGATCGAGTGAGACGAACCCGCGCCGCCGGATGCGTGTCCTGTGCCGTTGGACCCTCGGGGAGGGCTCGGAGAATCGTCCAGAAATGTTTTGCACTTTGGTATTACCGGGGAATTTCGCCGTCCGGGAGCGCGCCAGCTTGTCCAGAAGCGTGCGATCGGCCGCCGGCTAGCGTACAATTGAGTGAAGCCCCCCGGTCCGACACAAAGGAGGAACCAAGCGCCCGTGACAGACCAGAACCGGATTGAGAGCGTCGCCAGCGAGGCGGCCATTCTCGTGGGAGTTTTACTTCCCCATCCGACAATCCACGGCGATCCGCTCGAGGAGCTCGAGGGATTGGCCACCACGGCCGGATCGCGAATCGTCGGACGTTTGACCCAGCGGCGGGCGGCGCCCGACGTGACGACCTACCTGGGCAAGGGCAAAGTCGAGGAGCTAGGGCGGCTGGTCGCCGCCGCCGATGCCGACGTGATCCTGTTCGACAACGATCTTTCGCCGGCCCAAACGCGCAATCTCGAGGAAGCCACCGGCGTCAAAGTGCTCGATCGCAGCGAGCTGATCCTCGACATCTTTGCCAGCCGCGCGCAGACGTTTCAGGCCCGGCTGGCCGTGGAGCTTGCGCAATTGCAATATTCGCTGCCCCGGCTGAAGCGGATGTGGACCCACTTGTCGCGGCTGAAGATGGGCATCGGCATGCGCGGCCCCGGCGAAAAGCAATTGGAAGTCGACCGCCGGCTGGTCGAAAAGCGCATCGCCGATCTGCGCGGCGAGCTGCGCGTCATCGAACGGCGCAAAGAGCGCGAAGTCGCGGCTCGCAGCGACCGCATGACCGTTTCGCTCGTGGGTTACACCAACGCCGGCAAGAGCACGCTCTTGAATGCGCTGACCGGCTCCCACGTGCTGACGGAAAACCGGCTGTTCGCCACGCTCGACACCCGCACGCGCCGCTGGCAGCTTCCCGGCTGGGGCCCGGTGCTGTTGAGCGACACGGTCGGCTTCATTCGCAACCTGCCGCACCACTTGATCGCCAGCTTCAAGGCCACGCTCGAAGAGTCGCGGCAGGCCGATCTGTTGTTGCACGTCGCTGACGCGAGCAACCCCGCGGCGTTAGACCAGATCGCGGTGGTCTACCAAGTGCTCGAAGAGCTGGGCATCCAGGCCAAGGACACGCTGCTCGTGCTCAACAAAGTCGACGTCACCGAGCGGGGACAGTTGGCCGCGCTCATGGGACGTTATCCGCACGCGATTCCCGTTAGCGCGCAGACGGGGCAGGGCATCGATCATTTGGCCGCCGCCGTCAGCAAGGCCTTGAGCCATGGGTTTTTGGACGTCGATGTCGAAACGGGCGTCGAAAACGGCCGGCTGTTGGCCACCTTGGCCAGCCACGGCGAAGTGTTGTCGCGGCGCTATACCGACAGCCGGGTCATCGTCCATTGCCGAATTCCCGAACGCGCGCTGGGGCATCTGCACGCCGGCGAAGCCGAAATCCGGCCGCACGGCCAAACGGCCGAAGCAAACGGCGGCAACGGGCAATTCTCGACGGGCAACGGCCGGGCGGTTTACCCAAAGCCGCCGCCCGAGGCACGCACGCCGCTCGGACCGCCTGAACGTCAATAGCCACGCATGGCACGACGAACGATTCGAGGCTCGCGCGGGATACTGACCGGGGCGTCCAGCGGCATCGGCCGCGCGCTGGCCGTCGAGTTGGTGCGCGCGGGAGCGCGGCTCGTCGTCGTGGCTCGCCGCCGGGAGCACTTGGAGAAACTGGCCGGCGAAATGGCGCAAGCGCCGGGCCGGCTCGAAATCGTTGCGGGAGACGTTACCTCGGGCGAGGTCCGCAGCGCGGCCATCGAACGTGCGCAAGCGGCTTTTGGCGGGCTCGACTTGCTCGTCAACAACGCCGGCATCGGCGCGATGGGGCGTTTTGACGAGGCCGCGCCCGAGCGGCTGCGGCAAGTGATGGAAGTCAATTTCTTCGCCGCCGCCGAAATGACGCGCCTGGCGGTGCCGCTATTGAAAGTGGGCAACCGGCCGATGGTGGTCAACGTCAGCTCCGTGCTGGGGCACCGCGGCGTGCCCGGATGCGCCGAATACTGCGCGAGCAAATTCGCCGTGCAGGGCTTGAGCGAATCGCTGCGGGCGGAGTTTGCGCGGCTCTCGATCGATCTGCTCGTGGTCAGTCCGGCGCGAACGCAGACAGAATTTTTCGAAAAAGCGATCGACGACGAGGGCCGGCCCTGGCCGATGCTCCGCGGCATGTCGTCCGAGGCCGTTGCGCGGCGAATTGTGCGTGCCATTCGCAAGGGAAAACACGAGATTGTCATCAGTGCCGGCGGCAAGATGCTGGTCTGGGCCAGCCGGCTGTTTCCCGGCGTGGTCGACCGCGTGCTGGGCCGGTATGGGTGATTGCCGCCGCCCGAAACAGCCCCAAGCGTGAGCGAGGCAGGGAATGGGACGATTGTCCTTGCGCTCCCTCGCTTGGGCTTTTTGATGTTGCGCATCGTCGTTTAGCCCCCGGCTTTGCCGGGGGAGTCCTCGCTTGGGAAGATGATTACCATTCGAGCGCGGCGGTATCAACGGTCCCCCGGCAAAGCCGGGGGCTAAGCGATGACGGCGACGGCCAATGCGCAACATCAAAACTGGCGCGTCGGGCTGGTATGGGCCCGCGCTTGCGCGCCGCGCCCGAAGTTGCGGTGTGCTGACACGGGGTTTGTTTTGCGGTATTCTAAGAGTCTGCCTTCGGCCTCACCGCCGCCAGCCAAGCCACCGTCCTCAAGGAGCCCTGCGATGTCTAAACGCACACGACGCCAGTTTTTGGAAGATTCGATGTTCGCGGCGGCTGCCGCCGTGGCGGCCGGTTCGGGCGCTGGGGCGCTTGCCGCCGATCCCGATAAAAAGCCGAGCAAGAGCCCCGGCGAAAAGCTGGGCGTGGCGGTCGTGGGCTGCGGGGGTCGCGGCAGCAGCCATCTCGGCGCGTTCAGCTCCCGGCCAGACACCGAGGTGCTCTACGTGGTCGAGGTCGATGAGAACATCGCCAAGAACAAGGCCGGCTTTGTCGAGGGCAAGCAAGGCCGGGCGCCAAAGATCGTGGCCGACATGCGCGACGCGTTCGACGATCCGGCGGTCGACATCGTCACCACCGCCACGCCCAACCATTGGCACTCCCTGGTGAGCATCTGGGCCATTCAAGCGGGCAAGGACGTGTACGTCGAAAAGCCGGTCAGCCACAACGTCAGCGAAGGCCGGCGAGTCGTCGAGGCGGCACGCAAGTACAACCGCATTTGCCAGACGGGCACGCAATGCCGCTCGAACACGGGCATGCAAGACGCGATGAAGTATGCTCACGACGGCAAGCTGGGGAAGATCAAGGTGGCCCGCGGCTTGTGCTACAAGCGGCGGCCGTCGATCGGCGCGCGGGGCGACTATCCGATTCCCGAGGGAGTGAACTACGATTTGTGGCTCGGCCCGGCGCCGCTTGCGCCTTTGACCCGGCCTCGATTTCACTACGACTGGCACTGGCAGTGGCCCTATGGCAACGGCGACCTGGGCAACCAGGGGATTCACCAGATGGATTTGTGCCGCTGGGCGCTGGGCGTCGATCGGCTGAGCGATTGGGTGCTCAGCTACGGCGGCCGGCTGGCCTATGAGGACGCCGGCGATACGGCCAACACGCAAATGATCATTCACGGCTACGGCGACGCGGCGCTGGTGTTCGAGGTGCGCGGCCTCGCGACCGAGCAGTACATGGGCGCGGGCGTGGGGATAATCGTCGAAGGGACCGACGGCTACCTGGTGATGAGCGACTACGACAAGGGCGCCGCATTCGACACCGATGGCCAGAAGGTGCAGGAGTTCAAAGGCGGCGGCGATCATTTTGGCAACTTCCTGGCGGCGGTCCGCAGCCGCAAGCACGAGGATCTTGCCGCCGATATCGAACAGGGCCACCTGTCGAGTGCCCTGTGCCATCTGGGCAACATCTCGTACCGCTTGGGCGAGCAACTGTCGGTGCCCGCGGTGAAAGAGCGGCTCAAAGGCCTGAATACCCCCGAGCAAGTGCTGGCGAGTTATGAGCGGTTCACGGAGCACCTGGCCGACAACAAGCTCGACTTGGAAAAGACCAGGCTCGCCTGGGGCGTCAACCTGGCGGTGGATGCGGCCAACGAGAAATTCGTCGGCAACTCGCAGGCCGACGCCATGCTGACCCGCAACTATCGGGCACCGTTCATCGTGCCGCCGGCCGGGCAGGTGTGAGGGGAAAGGCAGAAGGCAGAAGGATGAAGGATGAAGGATGAAGGATGACGATGCAGCCGTTTGCCGAGAGCCGAATGTGCGAGCGGGGGTTCGAGATTCTGCTGGAGGATGAGGCGGTCCTGGCGGTGTGCAAGCCGACGGGCATTGCCACGCAAGCGCCGCCGGGGATCGACAGTCTGGAGGCGCGCGTCAGGGCGTATCTGGCCGCGGAGGACGTGCAGGCGGCGGACGTCTACCTGGGCATTCCACACCGGCTCGATCGGCCGGTTTCCGGGGCCATTCTGCTGGCCAAGACGCGGCGAGCGGCGCGGCAGCTTTCGCGGCAATTCGAACGCCGCCGCGTGAAGAAACTCTATTGGGCCTGTGTCGAGCGCACCGTCGAACCGCCCGCGGGCACGTGGATCGACTATTTACACAAGGTATACGGGCAACCAAAAGCCGCGGTTGTCGAAGTAACCCATCCCGCAGCGCAGGAGGCGATCCTCCGCTATCGCACGCTCGGCTATCACCGCGCCGGGTCGTGGCTTGAAATCGAGCTGGAAACGGGACGCACGCACCAGATTCGCGTGCAGGCCGCCTCGCGCGGCCATCCGGTGTTGGGCGACGTGCACTACGGGGCGCGCATCGCGTTTGGACCCCAGCAGGAGGACGAGCGGCTGCGCGAGATCGCGCTGTTTGCCCGAAGGATCCAGTTTTTTCACCCGACGACGAAAGGGCCGACGACGGTCGAAGCGCCCACCGGCACGGCGTGGCAGGAGCTTGCGCTGACGCCGCGCAGTTCATCCGGTTAGCCCCCGGCTTTGCCGGGGGATCGGTGTGTCGCGCGCTGGCCAGCGAAGAATCCCCCGGCAAAGCCGGGGGCTAACGCAACCAACACGGTCAATTCCATCCTACGTACGTGAGGAAATTCCACAGCCAGGGATGCGTCCAGGGATTCCAGGTGGGATACGTGGCCGACATGACGGAGGCGGCTAAAAGCACGAGCGCAAGAAATCGCCCCGCGCGCGAGCGCGACAGCCAGTCGGCGGCGGGCACGAGGGCCACGAGCCACAACGGCGCGAACCAGAACATCCAGCGAAAACCGCTGGTCATCCCGCCGTAGTTGCGATCCATCTGGGGCCGCAAAAGATAAAACGCCAGACAAGCGACCGACAGCGCGGCGATGAAAACGGCCAAGGCGCGGCGCTCGCGCTTTTGGGCCAACAACACGACGCCCCCGACGCTCAGAATCCAGATCGGCGTCAGCGAGAAAATGCCGTGGTGGCCGATCGTGGCGCCGAGCGCATAGCGGGCCGCCGACGGCTCGCCCCGATCGATGCCCAGCGGATCGTTCCAGTAGCTGTCGTGCAGCTTGCCGCCGCGCATGTAGAAATAGTCGTACCAATTGTCCGCCGGATCGGTTTGACTGCGGTGCATGTACGGCGGGCGCAGGCTGTCGTGGGCGATGTAATTCGTGCCGAAGAAGGCCGCCGCCACCACGAGCGCGGGGGGCGCAAAGGCCAGGAGCGTCTCGCGCGGGCACTTCCACAACAGCGCCGCGCCCAACAGCGCAAAAAGCGACAGCGCCGGCAGCTCGCTGGCGGCCGCAAACGCCGCGAAGAACCCGGCAATTACGAAATACCGAAGCCGGCGGTCGCCGTCGTACCAGATGCGCACGGCGGCCCAAAGGGCAATCGCCACGCATACGGCAGCCGTCAAATGATTGTTGATCGACACGACAAACGTCGTGAGAAACGTGCCGAAGGTGGCCGATGCCATCATAAAGATGCGCGACCAGTCGGTCGTGCCCAACCGCTCGGCCAACAATGCCAGGACGAAAAAATAGACGACGAGCGGAATCACGTTGATCGTGACCAGCATGAACCGCCCGATCTCGTAGGGGTGATCGCCGAGCGTGGCGCCGGTAAGCCGGTTGATGATCCAATACTGTCCGGCCATCAACGTGGCGAACAGAGGGGGCTTGCTCGAATAGAGATGCGCCCGGCCGTCGCGGCCCGGATGCTTGACCATGTCGATCGTGTCCCAGCCGCGCTCGTTGATCACGTCGTCGATGGCGTACGTTCCGTGTTCCACGAGCGCGCGGGCGGTGGCCCAGCGGCTGCGATCGTTGGCGCTTAAGAAAGGACGCTGGCGCTGCCAGTCCTTGCGCCCCGCGGCGTACAACTGGCGCTCGGCGGCGATCACGTCGACGGAGCTGACCGCCAGAACGCGGCCCAGCATGGCGCCCGTGGCCAGCGCGATCAGCACCAGGTAGATGCTATAGCGGAGCTCGGCGGAAGAATCGCCGGAAGCGTTCATGGGGGAGTCGTGGTGGGACGGTCGGCGTGTTCGGGCGTGCGTTCGGCAATCGAGTAGGTGTCGGCGTCGCGAACCTGGTAGGCCGTGATCAATTCGGCCAGGAATCCCATCGACATCAACTGAACGCCCAACAGCAGGGCGCCCAACGAGTAGATCACGGCGGGCCGCTGGTGCAAAGGCGTCAGGTTCCAAGCGGGATAAAACTGTCCCAAAACCCAATAGACCGCCAGGTAGACGAGCCCCAGCCCGCCCAGCAGGAAAGAAACCAGCCCGACGGTGCCCAGCAAGTGCTGCGGGCGCTGGCCGAAGCCGGTCAGGAACTTGACGGTCAGCAGGTCGAGAAATCCCTTCATGAATCGGCGGGGGCCGTACTTCGAGCGGCCGAACCTGCGCGGTCGGTGCTGGATGGTCAACTCGCCGACCGAAAACCCGCGCGCCGCGGCCAGCACCGGCACGAATCGGTGCAGCTCGCCGTACAATCGCACTTCACTGAGCACAGCGCGGCGGTAGCATTTCATGCCGCAGTTGTGATCGTGCAGGCGGACGCCGGTCAGCAAGCTCACCAGGGCGTTGAAGACGCGTGAAGGGAGGACTTTGTGCCACGGATCGCGGCGGGGCTGCTTCCAGCCGCTCACCACGTCCAGGTCTTCGGACATCGCGGCCAGAAAGCGGGGAATCTCGCGCGGGTCGTCCTGCAAATCGGCATCGAGCGTCAACACCATTTCGCCCCGCGCGCCGCGAAAGCCGGCCGACAGGGCCGCGGCCTTGCCGAAATTGCGGCGAAAGCGAATCCCGCGCACGCGCGGATCGTTTTCGGCCAGCCGCCGAATCGTGCTCCACGATCCATCGGTCGACCCGTCGTCGATCAGGATGATTTCCATCTCATAGCCGTGCGCGCGGGCGACCTCGTCGAGCTCGCCGTGCAAGCTTTCGAGGCTTTCGCGTTCGTCGCAGACGGGGATGACGATCGACAGCATGGAGAAAGTTTTGGGGGTTTGGTTTTTGGGGTTAGCGCGGGGATGCGCGAGCCACGCCAAAAGAATCGCATGCTCACGACAAGCGTAAGCATGGCACCCCAAGCCGGCCGCGACGGGAGAGCGAATCAGTGTCAGCGACCGCTCGAAGCGCTCAACTCGGCTTCGGCGACCTTGGCGGCGCGCGGCGTGCGGCGCCAGCCCGCTACGTATAGGATAATTGAAACCGCCAGCTCCGACACTACCTGCACCAGGCGGTAAATGATGGCCGAAACGATGGCCACGCTCGCGCCGTACGTCGGCTCGATCAATTCGGCCGAAACCCACTCGCGGACCGCCAGTCCGCCGGGGATTTGCGAAAGAAATCCGGCGACCACCGAAAGGGCGACGGTCGAGGTGTGCAGGGACAAATCGTAAAGCGGTCCGCCCGTGGCCGCGCCCATCGCGCGGAGCGTGGCCCACAAGCTCATGCCCTGCAACAGCCAGCCGGCGCCGATCGCGATCCAGCCCGCCGCGAGCATTCCGCGGCCGATTCGCCGAAACCTGGCGCCGGCCGTCGGATTGAGCCTGCCGACGCCGACCATGCGAAGCAGAAACTCGAACAGCCTCGGGATTGTCGGAATGCCCAACAGCAACGCCGACCCGGCGGCAATCGCGATCAGCCAAATCTGGCCCGGGTGCCAGACGAGCAATGCCAATGTGGCGATCGACGCGCCGATGGCCAGCATGACAAACGTTTCGAAAAACACGCTGGCGGCCACCACGGTGGTTTCCACTTTGCCGCCGGTCAACAGCCCGCGCCGCAGCAGAATGACCATCCACTTGCCGGGCACGTACTTTCCCAGTTGCGAAATGTAGTAGGCCCGGAGCGACTCGCCCAAGCCGGCCTCTTGTCCGGTTTGCAAAAGCACGCGATGCCAGAAAAGGGCCGCCGGAAATAATCCCACCAGATACAGCAGGCCTGCTACGGCCAGCCAGCCGGGCTCGACGTGCCACTGGTGGCCGTTGAGCTGCTCGTTCGCGCTGACCAGCGCCCTGTAGATGAACCAGGACAAAAGCGCGAAGACCGACAGCTTGACGGTCCCCAGCAGCCAGCGGGTCCATTTTATCTTGTGTTCACTCACGTGATTGCCCACAGCGGCGCGTGAAGCGTCCGGAAAGACGCGGTATTGTGCCGACCCCGGCGCGGCGACACAAGACGAATCGCACCAGGCGGCCAAGCCAGCATCCATTCTAATGGTCCTTGCCGCGGCCCGCCCGGGGGTCGTCCCGGCTTTGCCAGCCAACGCCGGGGGGAATACGATGATCCGCAGGAGGACCCAGTAGGGGGCGCCTGAGACTTCCGAGACCATGGTGGTTGTTGATGGTTCATGGGCCTCACGGAGCCGGCTACAAAGAGACCCGCGAACAACGTGCACATTCGAGGTACAGCCATGAGCCCGCTTTTGATTCTTTTGACGACGGCGGCATTGGGGGTCGAAGTCGGTTGGGAGCCGCTGGCCGGTGGTGGCCACGAATATACGATCCAAATCGAGCCGCAACTGCTCGGCTTACTGGAGCGCGGGACCGAAGAAATCTTTAGCGAGGTCCCGCCCGAGCTGAACGTCAGGCGCTATCGCATCAAAGTCGGCACGGGCCCTCTCGCGCGCAACGTCGGTGCGCCGGCCGCGGCAGAACCTGCGCGGCCTGATCGAAAACCGCCGCGAGACATCGACGATGGCTTGCCGCCGCTCGAAGGCGCCCGGCCTGAGGATAACGCGGCGGGCGCGCCGGAATCTCCGACCGATCAGGGCGCGGGACAGCCCGGCGACACGCAAGTACCCAGCGCCGGTGGCGACGAGGGGGGTGAGAGCACGCTCGGCTCCGACGCCGGGCACGAGCCGCGCGACTCGCAACCGCCCGGCAAACTTCCGCCGGACCACAATGCGTCCGGCCCGATCGAGCTGGCGGGGCATGACGCGCAGAAACCCGAGCGAGCGCAGAACACCGCACCGGTCGAAACCCAGAAACCCTCGCTCCCCGATCAGCCGAGCCGGCCCTGGTCGGTGCTCGTGGGGTCGGTGGTGCTGTTGTGTTGCTCGCTGGGGGCGAACGTGTATCTGGGCTGGATCGCTTGGGGCGCGCGCAAGGGGTATCGCGACGTGGTGGAAAAGCTGCGCGGCGCGTCGTGACGGGAATGTTCGGTCAATCAGACGAACGGCGGCACGGGTGGGCAAGCCACCCGTGGCACCGGAGGCGTGACGCGCGGGTCAACTGAGTCGCCAGGTTCTAGAATTCGAGGCAGCGGAAGGCTCTCAGGCCGATGCGCATGGGCACGAACGTCGCCGCGGCGCTTGTCGCGCAGGCGGCCAGAATGCCGGCGGCCAGCCAGGCTGCAGCCGGCGGGGCTGGCTGGTCAGCCTGTCGCAGGGCCAGATAGAAGTGCGACGGCAGGGCCGTCAACAGCACGATCACGATGATGTAAATGGCGCTGATCACGAGGCTCAGCGTGCCGCCGAAACCGGCCGCGATTTTCGAGGGCGATTCCTCGCGCAAATCGGGCATCTTGGCGCCCAGCCCCACGGCAATGCCCGACAGTCCGACGCACAGCAACAGGCAAGTGAGCTGGTGAATGGCCACGACCAGCCAGGAAACCCGCAGCATGTAATCGCTCAAAAGAATCAAGAGACAGCAGGGGAGGGCCGAGCCGGCGACCGCGAACAGAAACTTGCTCCACAAGATCGACTCGCGCCGCACCGGCAACATGTTGAGAATCCAGAAGCGGCGGCCTTCGAGGCTGAGCATCGGAAAAATGAAGCGCGTGGTGAACGTCGAAAGAATCAAACCCACCACGGCCAGGTTCAAGAAGCTGATCATGTTCACCCAGGCCGTGTAATTCACGTCATAGCTGAAGCGGCGGATGTTGGCGAAGTACAGGCCGAGCAAGCCGAAAAAGATGATGAACTGCGACCACTGCACCGGGTCGCGGCGAAACAGGCGCAGGTCCTTGACGATCAGAAGCCTCATCTGGGGCGTTAAGAGCGGCATCCCGCGCATCACGGCCGCGTCGAGCCAGAAGCTGCCCTTGGGGCGCCGCCGGGCGCGCTGGGTGCGCAGCTCGCTGTAACTTTTGCGGTAAACCCGCCCGCCAATCGCCACGGCCAGCACGCGCAAAAACAGCGCGTTGGCGACGAGCAGCGACAGGAACAACAGGCTTTCGGCCCAGGGGGCGCCGGCCGATTGGCCGCCCGAGCGCGCGGCCTCGAGCAATCCGGAGCTGAGCCACCAACTGGGAAGCAGGCGATGCTCGCTGAACTCGAGCCGGCCGAGCATCTCCTGAAACCACAAGGGCGTGAGCAGATTGCCTTCGGTCTTGCCGACCAGCGACCACGCCAGCGCCAAGACGCCCAGCACCGCGGCCGCGCCCGCCAGGATGAAAAACTGCCGCCGGATCCGCGCCAGGTAATGCACGAACAGCAGGCACACGATCGCGCCGATTCCGCCGGGAATGTAGACAAAGGCGGCCATGAACGGCAGCAGCAGCACGAAATAGTACCAGCGGGCGCCGGCCTCGAGCCCGTAGGCCACGAGCATGGGGCTGCCCAGCAGCAAAAAGCCCCAACTGCTGAAGACGATCGCTTCCTGAAACTTGTGGAGCACGATCCGCTCGGGGCGCACCGGAGTGGTCAGCAGAAACTCGGCCTCGGCGGAGCAATACAACCCGCTGTAGAGGATGATGGCCGACGAGAGGACGAGCATCATCATCAGCGAGGCGAAAAACACGTTGTAAATCGCCTGCACCGTCTGAGCGTGCGTGAGGGGGTGGTCGATAATCGATCCGAGAAACTCGAACCCGCCGCCAAACAGCCGGAACAAGCCATACCAGAACAGCAGGCTGAGCAGGATGACGAGCGTGACGCGCAGCCGCGCGACAGCCAGCGCCTGCCGAAAGGCGGTTCGCACCGTTTGCAGGCGCACGCGCCACAGCAATCGGGCTTCGGCCTGCGGAGTCAATAGGGCCAGGCCACCCGGCCGGCCGTCGGGAAATCGGCCCATGCGTTGTTTTTGGGCTATTGCGCTCACGACGCGGGATCCTCGAGAATCGCGGGCGCCGGCGGCCGGCCGTCGCGCTCGTCCGGCTCGATCGGCCCGGCGGCGTCGCCGGCGGTGAAGCTGAGATACAATTCCTCGAGCGACGCGTCGTGCGTCGCCAGTTGCTCGCCGAGCTCGTCGAGCGTGCCCAGAAAGCGCAACCGCCCCTGGTCGACGATCCCCACGCGGTCGGCGATTTCCTCGGCGATGGCCAGCAGATGGGTGGACATGAAGATGGTTTGCCCGCCGGCCGCCTTGGCCCGCAGCAGGTCTTTCACCAGCCGGACGGTGCGCGGGTCGAGCCCGACCATCGGCTCGTCGATCACGAGCACCTTGGGATCGTGCAGCAGGGCAGCGGCGAAAGTGAGCCGCTGCTTCATGCCGTGCGAGTAGCTTTCGGTCAGGTCACAGACGAAGTCGCGCATGGCGAACGTGTCGATCTGCTCGTCGATCTTATTGTCGCGATCGGGCTTTTCCAGGCCGTACATGTCGGCGATGAAACGCAGAAACTCCATGCCCGACAGCTTGTCGTACAAGTACGGAACGTCGGGCACGTAGCCCAACAAGCGATTGGCCGCCAACTGCCGCAGGGCGACGTCGTAACCGCACAGCCGGATGGTGCCCGAGCTGGGGCGCAAAAGCCCCACCATCATTTTGATGGTGGTGGTCTTTCCCGCGCCGTTGGGGCCCAAAAAAGCGAACAGCTCTCCGGACGGAATCCGGAGAGTCAACTGGGAGACGGCCACTTTCGTGCCGTACTTGCGCGTTACGTTGTCGATCTCGATCATCGAACAGGCGCTCGCCATTACTACGGGACGTCGGGAGCGGCCGCTTCGCCTTCGCCGCTCGGGGCGCCGCCGCGCAGTCGCTCGAGCAATCGCCGGGCCAGCTCGGCGGGAATCGCCTGGCTCCAGTCGTCGCCCAAGGCTTTCCAGATGGCTTCGGCCCGACCGGCCGGCAGCCGCTCGAATTGCACGAGCGACTTGAAGACGGAAACTTCCTGGCGCAGCACGACGCCGTCGTCGCGAACCCACATCCGGCCGCGCGGCTCGTCGCCGGCCAGTCCCGAGCCCGGGTCGCCGCGGTAGACGATCATGCGCGTGTTGACCGTTTGACCGTCCCAATGAAACCGGTCCTCGCGCTCGACGGTCGCCTGCAGGATTTCGAGCGGGCTCGTGGCCGCGCGAAACGGGCTGTACAACGGCACGGTCCAAGTCTGTCCGACGCGCAATCCCGGCATCCGCGCCTGGGGCGAAAGCTCGTCGCCCATCAGCGCATTGGGTGACAAGGAACGGGTCAGCCTGGCGGAAATCTCGCCCGAGGTGACCGTCAGGTGCAACGTCGAACCGTCGATTTTCCCTTGGACCCTGATGGCGTCGGTCACGTCGGCCAGGCGGACGCGCGATTCGAACTCGGATAGCCGTCCCAGCGGGTCGACCGCAAAACGGCTCCGCTTGTCGACGTCCATCTCGCGGATTTCGGAAAAGACCGGTTTGAGCACGCTTGCCAGCCAGCCGGGCGCCAGTTCCTCGAGCGGCAGCCCGTCCAGGTAAACGCGGCTGTAGAACTGGCTGATGCCGTCGGTGCCGCGGACGATCTTGTTGGCCGCCCAACCGATCGTGCGTCCCTGCATCTCGATCGTCCACGAGGCGGGCGGCTCGTCGTGGGAGTGCTCGAGAATCGAGGCGTAGTTGGGCGGTTCGCCGACCCGCAGCGGCGGCAGAATCTTGGCCACCACCAGCCAGCTCATCGTCGCCAGCCAAAACAGGATCACGATGACGTTAAACGGCTGGTTTCCCATGGGCTCGAAGCGGCCAGGACGAGAAAATGACTGCAAGAAAAAAACCGTGCCAGCCAGTAGTTTAACCCATTATTGACTGATTCGCGAGGCAACGACGCCTTGGGCACGCGGCGCCTGGCGCGCCTTGGCAAATGCGCAACTCCATGCCGCAAAAGCGGCTGCGGATCGTGGGCCGCGAACCTGATCGAACAGGCTGGTGTCTTCGGGAAGAACGCCTAACGGGCCCAAAGCCGAACCGCCTCGACGAATCGGAAAGCTTACTTTGCCGCCAGGGCCTGCGATCGTGCACGCTCAGAATCTCGTAGCGCAAGTGTGAGTGACAGCCTTTGATAGCGTCGATTGTGATTTCTTTCACGAGCGCTGCCGGCGCCGCGCGCCATGCAAGGCGTGACGAATATGATTGCGAAAACTCGCGCCGTTTCATACGATGACAGGGCTTTGGGAAACGGGCTCAGGTAATGGAGGTACCGTCATGTCGAGGTCGACTTACTTCGTACAGGAGTGCCCGACCTGCGGTCGAAGCTTGCAGGTTCGCGTGGAGTATTTGGGCCGCCACGTGGTGTGCCAACATTGCCACGCGCGCTTCGAGGCCAGCGACGCAGGCAGCGCGCCATCGGGATCGTCGGGCGATCTACTGCGCCGTGCTGACGAACTGCTTCAGTCGTCGTCCGCGCGGCAGCGGCAACGTCCCGTTGCGTGAATGGGCCCAAAGGTTTCCCAGAAGCCCCAATCACTTGCCCGTCGCCGTTGGCTCCGGGCTAAACACGTCGCAATCGCGCGAGATCATCCCAGAAGCCGGGATACGTTTTGGCGGTGCATTGGGGGTCGCGGATCACGACGCCGGGGATCTTCAAGCCCACAAGCGCCAGGCTCATGGCCATGCGGTGATCGTCGTAGGTGTCGATCTCGGCGCCCCTCGGCACGCCGGGCACGATTCGCAGTCCGTCGGCGCGCTCTTCGACCGCCGCGCCCAGTTTTCGCAACTCCGTGGCCAGGGCGGTGATGCGGTCGGTCTCCTGGTGGCGAATGTGGGCCACGTTCTTGATGTTGGTGGGCCCCTCGGCAAAAAGCGATACACTGGCTAGCGTTTGCACGGTGTCGCTGATGGCGTTCATGTCGACGTCGATGCCCACGAGCCGGCCGCCTTCGACGGTGGTGCCGCGCCAGTCCTCGTGCACGTTTGCGCCCATTCGGGCCAGGCAGTCGCAAAACGCCACGTCCCCCTGCAAGCTGCTTCTCCCCAGCCCTTCGACCAGAACGCGGCCGCCGGTGATGGCCGCGGCGGCCCAGAAGTAACTGGCGGCCGACGCGTCGGGCTCGATTTCGTACCGCCGCGGCGAATAGCCCCCGGGGGCGATCTCGAAACGTGTCAAATCGCGATCCGCGTCGACCTTGGCGCCGAAGGCCCGCATGACTGCCAGCGTCATCTCGACGTAGGGTTTCGAAACCAACGATCCGAGGATTTCGATTTCCAGGGGCGCGCCGGCTTTGCCATCGGCGCACGGCGCGGCCATTAACAGGCCGCTGAGGAACTGGCTGGAAACGTGGGCGCGCATCGAGGCCTTGGATCGTTTCAGGCCGGCGGCGCGTACGACGACCGGCGGACAACCGTTGCCGGCCTCGCTTTCGGCGCGCACGCCGAGCTGCGCTAGCGCGTCGAGCAGATCGCCGATCGGCCGCTCGTGCATGCGCGGCGTGCCGTGCAAGCGAAACGTGCCGTGCGCAAGCGCCACGAGCGCCGTGAGAAACCGGACCGTGGTGCCGCTGTTGGCGACGTACAGATCGGCCGACGCGGCTGGAATCTTGCCGCCGCATCCGCTCACCTCGGCAACGTGGGTATGGTGATCCACGCGGATCGGCACTCCCAACGCGCCGAGCGCCTCGATCATCACCCGCGTGTCGTCGCTTTCGAGCACTCCTTCCAGCGTCGACGTGCCGCGGGCCAGGGCCGCGCACACGAGCGCCCGATTGGTCAGGCTCTTTGAGCCCGGCGGGCGGATGCGAGCATTGGGGGGCGCCGCGACGGGTTGAATCTCGATGGTCGACATAAAACGCGCGTTGCGGCTCGTTTTGTCGAGCTGCGTTTTGAAAGAAAGGGGACAGGCACCGAGCGGATGCTTTGTCGGCGAAAAAAGACCCCCTGCTCGGAGCCAGTCCCCTTTATTTCCACGGCCGCTCACGGCGCGGCGATCTTCCAGAGATGGCCGTCGCTGCGGACGTACAGCGCGCCCGAGACAATGGCGGGCGAACATAGAATGACGCCGTCCAGTTGGCCGGTGCCCACGATTTCGCCCCGCTTGCCGTCGGCGCTGATTTCAACGACCTGGGCCGTTCCCTTTTGACTCAGGCAGTACAAGCGGTTGCCGGCCAGCGCCGGGGTGCCCCAAAACTCGCCATCCAACCGGGTGCGCCACAAGATCTCGCCGTCGGCCGCATTCGCGCAGGTCAACACGCCGGCCTGGTTGATCAGCAGGATCCGCCCGCCCTCCACCACGACGCTGGCGGCGCCGGGTTGCAGGTTTTGGGCGTTCCAGACGATTTGGGGCTCGGAGCTGCCGGCGGGTTTGATCGCCGTCATGCCCTTCGATGGAACGTAAACGATTCCGTCCACCGCGGCGGCCGACGAAATGCCGTCGCAAGCGGCCTTGTAGGTCCAAAGCTCCTTGCCGTCGTCGGCGCGGTAGGCGGAGATTTGCAAGGGCGATTGCAGGAGCACCGCGTCATCGCCGCTTTCGGCGCCGCGCATGACGACGGGCGACGACCAGCTCGATTCGCGCGGCCGGGCGACGCGCCAGCGGCTTTGACCGGTGTTCTTGTCGATCCCCGCGGCGAACGAGTCGCCCTGGCACTCGACTTGCGCGACCACCACGTCGCCGATCACGACCGGAGAGCTCGACATGCCCACGTCGTTTCCGGCCTGGGGAAAATCCTGCGCGAGCCCACGGAACCATTTGAGATTTCCGTCCAGGTCGAGACATGCCAGGTCGTTGGACGAGTAGAACGCAAAGATCAGTTTTCCGTCGCTGGCCGGGGTGGGCGCGGCGTTGGCGCTGGTGGGATGGCTGAGCGTGCGGCCCGTGGCCCAGAATTGCCGCTCCCAAAGCGGCTTGCCGCTTTCGGCGTCGAAGCACAAGACGTGCAGGCGATCCTGGTTAATTCCGCTCGAGCAAGTGACGACGACTCGCGAGCCGACCACGATGGGGCTCGAAGGCCCGCGCCCCGGCAGGCTCGCCTTCCAGGCGATGTTGCGCCCTTGGGGATCGGACCAATCGACGGGCGGCTGCGCGTCGCGGGTGACGCTATTGCTGTTCGAGCCACGAAATTGCGGCCAATCGGCGGCGGCGCCGACGGCGACGAGGCCGACGGCCAACAGCACGATTGCCGTGCGAACCACGACAGTTGCGGATTGAGTCACCCCTTACTCCTTGTTCGCCTTGGCGGCGGTTTGATCGGCGCCCGATTTGGGCGGCGGCCGGTCGGTCGAAAGCACGGCCTTTCCGATCGAGTCGCTCGCGCGGAGTTGAAAGGTCCAGTTCTGGGCCCAGTCGACGGTCATTTCGTTCTGACAGACTTTGACCAGGATCACATTGCGGCCCGGCTCGAGCTGGCCGCGGCCGATGTATTGATCCATGGCGCTGTTGGAGTGATAAGCCTCGGTCGACGCGAGCAGTTTTCCGTTGAGCCAGATCTTGACGGCGTTTTCGGAGCCCAGCCGCAGCTCGATCGGGCGGCGCGCGACGCTTTGGAATTCGGCCGCGGCGTAGCCGGCCGCGCCCATGTGCTTGCCGACCGCCTTGTTGAGATCGACCGCGCCGTAGTCGTCGTCGGTGTGATGCCGCGTCCAGCGGAGCGTGCCGCCGGGGGTCGAACAGGCGGCGGCGAAATCGACCGCCTCCTCGGGCGGATAGATCTTGTCAAATCCCTTGCCGCCGTGATTGTCGAACGGCCCGATGAGCATCCAGTCCTGCACGAAGCCGTAGTGGTGGGCCAAATCGACCGGCTGGCCCAGCTTTTGGAGCGCTTCGGTAATGATTTTCACCTGGTCCAGGTCGCGGGCCGAGACGAGCGCCTTGCGATACGTCGCCAACGCTTCGCGCTCATTTTTTTCGGCCAGGGACTTCTCGGCCGCCGTGAGAAGCCGCGCCACGGCGTCGCGCCGCAATTCGAGACTCGGATCGTCGAGCATGCCGGGAATCAGGCGGAGAGGCGCCGCCGGATCGACGCGGGCAATCCATTCGAAGGCCAGCCGGCGAGCCCGCGGGTTGTGCTTCTTTTGGCCGAGGAACTCCTCCAGGCCTTGGGTCGGCAGCGTGCCATTGACGTGCAAATGCCGTTCGGCGATTGTATCGACGGCGGCCCGCAGCCAATTGGCCGCCAACGGAGAGGCGCCGTCCATACCGGCCAGGATCGTCGGCAAATCGTCGACGCCGGCCTGTTCGGTCAGTTCGGCCCAGGCCGAGGTGGCAGCCAGATGCCCTTTGCCTTCGGGCTGGACGTTTCGCAAAGTTTGCACGAGCGGCGCCAGACCGGGCGAACCGGCCGCGGCCATGCCGGGCGGCACGAGACAAACGGTCAGGCACAGCCGGGCAACCGTATGGAATCGCATCCGTTTCTCCGGGTTTTGAGTCGTTGGGGCGGGACCGTCGGGCGGGTTCGCGTTCGGCGCCCATTGTAGTCGATGGCCCGCCGCTTGGGAAACACAGTGTCATTCGGTATCCCATGCATTACCCCGAGCAGCGTGTTGAAAAATTGGGACAGGCACCTCGCGACCGCCGTTTTTAGCGGGTCTTGCCGCGACGTGCTCGGAGCCAGTCCCATTTTTCAACGGCCTGCTAGTGTCCTGAGTTGGAAATACGCTGATTTAGTCTTGCGCCCTGGCTTCGGCT
>JBBDNV010000064.1:0-29252 GCA_040877415.1 Pirellulales bacterium | reverse complement strand
TGGTGCCGCCGGCGGCCACGAAGCTGGTGATCGACAACGTGCTGGACGGCCAACCCTTGGAACGGCCCTGGACGCTGGTGATTCCGGAACCGGCCAGCCGGCTGCAACTTTTGTGGTGGCTGGCCTGCGGCGTGATGGCGATTTCCGTCGTCGAGACAGCCGTGCGCCTGTGGGGACGCTGGTACGCGACGCGCACCGTCACGCGCGTGCAAGTGGCCACCCGCCGCCGGGCCTTTGAACATGCCGTGCGGTTGCCGCTCGACCGCGTACACAAGCTGAAAAGCGGCGGCGTGGCCAGCATCCTCCGCGACGACGCGGGCAGCATCGCCGAGCTGATCTTCAGCATGCTCTACAATCCCTGGCGGGCGATCGTCCAACTGGCCGGCTGCCTGATCATTCTGGCCGTGATCGATTGGCGGCTGCTTGCCGGCTCGCTCGTCTTGTTGCCGGTCGTGTTCATGACGCACCGCACCTGGATTTCGCGCATCCGGCCGCTGTATCGCGACATTCGCATCCAGCGACAAGACATCGACAGCACAACCACCGAATCATTCGCCGGCATGCGCGTGGTGCGCGCGTTCGGGCGACAGCGCAGCGAGTCGGGCCGCTTCACGCGCAACAATCACTTCATGGCCCGCCAGCAACTGCACGTCTGGTGGTGGGCCCGGATCGTGGAAGTCGTGTGGGAAATCCTCATTCCGCTGGCTTCGGCGGCGCTATTGCTGTACGGCGGCTGGCGCGTCTTGCAGGGGAGCTTGTCGCTGGGCGACCTGATGATGTTTCTCGTGTTCCTGGCAATGCTCTTGGGGCCGCTGGCCACGCTGGCCGCCAGCGCCGCCGCGTTTCAAAGCAGCCTGGCGGGCCTCGACCGGGTGCTCGACTTGCTCGCCGAGCCACGCGAAATGGCCGATCATCCGGGCGACATCCAGATTCGCAAGCACGAGGCGCCAGGACGCGTGACGCTGCGCGGCGTGAGCTTTCGCTATCCCGGCTCGAGCGATCTGGTGCTCTCGGACGTCGATCTTGACGTGCGGCCCGGCGAAACGATCGCCCTGGTCGGACGCAGCGGGGCCGGAAAGACGACGCTTACCAACCTCGTGGCCCGGTTCTACGATCCCACGGCCGGATCGGTCGAGCTCGATGGAATCGACCTGCGGTCGATCGACGTGGAAAGCTACCGGCGGCTGTTGGGCATCGTCGAGCAGGACGTGTTTCTGTTCGACGGCACCGTGGCCGAAAACATCGGCTACGCGGTCCGCGGCGCAGCGGCCCAGCAGGTTGAAAATGCCGCTCGGGCCGCCAATGCCCACGGTTTCATTTCCGAGCTGGATCACGGCTTTGAGACGATCATCGGCGAGCGCGGGGTACGCTTAAGCGGCGGCCAGCGGCAGCGGATCGCCATCGCCCGGGCCCTCTTGGCAGATCCGCGAATTCTGATTCTCGACGAAGCCACCAGCAATCTCGACAGCGAGAGCGAGGGGCTGATCCAGCAGAGCCTGGAAACCCTGATGCGCGGCCGCACGTCATTCGTGATCGCCCACCGGCTCAGCACGATCGTGCACGCCGATCGCATCGTCGTCTTGGAAGCCGGCCGGATCGTCGAAACGGGCACGCACGCGGCGCTCATGGCGCGCAGCGGGCTGTACCGCCAGATGATCGAGATCCAGACGCTGGGGAACGGCTCGATTTCACCGGCGGCGTCTGCCAATCGGGCCCTCGATCACGCCGTCTGACCCGTAAGAGCCGGCATTTGCCGAACGGCGCCCGCCACCCTCTCGCGGTTTGGCTCTGTCGTCTCTGGCGCCGGGGTGAAACTTGCCAGTTACTCCCCACACAGGCTATCATGTGTGCCAACGTACGCTTGCGAATTTGGCTGCCAACTCGAGGGTCTCACGCGCGATGTACCGGCGGCACCGAGACTTGTGGTGGCACGGCGCACTGGCTGCCCTGGTCGGCCTTGTCGCGTGCGGATGGCTTCCCGCATCCGAACCGTCGGCGTTCAACCAGGGCCATTGGCCGTTCCGGCCGCCCCAGCGGCCCGCGGTCCCTGCGGTCACAGACGCCAATTGGTGTCACAACCCGATCGATGCGTTCATCCTTGAGGGTTTGGAAGCCAAGGGGCTTGTGCCCAGCCCCCCGGCAGACAAGCTCGCGCTGCTGCGCCGCGTGACCTTCGATTTGACCGGGCTGGCGCCGACGCTCGAGGAGCAGCGGGCCTTTCTGGCGGATAGCAACGACGACGCGTACGTGCGGCTTGTCGAACGGCTCTTGGATTCGCCGCGCTACGGCGAACGCTGGGCCCAACATTGGTTGGACATCGTGCGCTACGCCGAGACCGACGGTTTCAAGGCCGACGAGCACCGCCCGAACGCCTACAAGTACCGCGACTACGTGATCCGCGCCTTCAACGCCGACCTGCCCTACGATCGGTTCATCCGCCAGCAGTTGGCCGGCGATGAACTGGAGCCGGAAAATCCCGAGGCACTGGTGGCCACCGGTCTGAACCGGCTCTATCCCGACGAATCGAACGCCGCCAATGTGCGGCAGCGCCGTCAGGAGATCCACGACGACCTGACCAACGCGACGGCGCTGGCTTTCCTCGGCTTGACGGTCGGCTGCGCCCAGTGCCACGATCACAAGTTCGATCCGATCACGCAGGTCGACTATTTTCGGCTGCAGGCGTTTTTCGCGACGCTACTGCCGCGCGACGACCTGGCGCTTGCCACGCCGGAAGAAAAACGGCGCTACGCCGAGCGCCGGACCGCATGGGAAGAAGCCACTCGGGCAATTCGCGACGAGGTCGACGCGCTGTTGGCTCCCAAGCGCACGGCGACTTTCAAGGACGCCCTCGAAAAGTTCGAGCCCGACATTCGCGCGGCCCTGGAGACGCCCCCCGAAGAGCGCTCCTGCATGGAGCGGCAGTTGGCCTTTCAGGCGATGCAGTACGTGGCCCCGAAAATGGCCGACGTCACGGGCAAGGCCCTCACGGACGAAGCGAAGCAACGCTACGAGGAGCTGAAGAAGCAACTTTCCGAGTTCAATCACCTGAAGCCGGCGCCGCTGAGCGTGGCCATGGCGGTCAGCGACGCATCGGCCGAAGCGCCGCCAACCTTTCGGCTGACCCTGGGCGACTATCGAAAGCCGCTGGAAGAGGTACAGCCCGGCTTTCCCAAGTTCTTGGGCGCAAGCGAACCGGAGATTCATGCTCCGCAAAGCGGCGGGCAATCGTCCGGACGCCGTTCGGCACTTGCCGAGTGGCTCTGCCGCGCGGATCATCCGCTCACGGCCCGTGTGATGGTCAACCGCATCTGGCAGCATCATTTTGGCGCGGGAATCGTGGCCACGCCCAACGATTTTGGCGCGATGGGCGAGCCGCCGTCGCATCGGGATCTCTTGGATTGGCTGGCGGTCGAGTTTGTCGACCGCGGATGGAGCATCAAGGCGATGCACCGTTTGATGGTCACGTCGGCCGCGTATTGCCAATCGTCGCGAGTCGACTGGGACAATCCGCTGCACGCCCGCGCGCACGAAATCGACGCCGGCAACCGGCTGTTGTGGCACGCCCGGCGCGTGCGGCTCGAAGCGGAAGCGATCCGCGACTCGATGTTGCAGCTTTCCGGCGAGCTCGGGCTTGGGATGTTCGGCCCGAGCGCTCGACCGGAATTGCCGGCGGGGGTCGCCGGCAAAGCGGTCTGGGAGCCCGACGCCAGCCCGAGTGAGCGCAACCGCCGCTCGATTTACGTGCTGGCCAAGCGCAACTTGCGCTATCCGCTGTTGGAGATCTTCGATTGGCCCGACCTGCACAATAGCTGCCCCCAGCGCGGCACGACGACAACGGCCCCGCAGGCATTGGCGCTGTTGAACGGCGAGTTCGCGCTCGAGCAGGCACAGCGTTTTAGCGGCCGATTGCTGGCAGCACACGCCGGCGACCGCCCGGCGCTCGTTCGGGCCGCGCTGGCCGCAGCTTTTGCCAGGGAGCCCGACGCGGAACAATTGCAGGCGGCCGAGGAATTCTTGGCGCACCAAGCGGCCCTGATCGCCGCCGCCGGCGCCACGGATTGCGATGTACTGCCCGTGCCAATGCCCGACGGTCACGACCCCGCAAACGGGGCGGCGGTGGTCGACTTTTGTCACGCCATCCTCAACGCCAACGAATTCCTGTACGTCGATTAGCCATGACGAACCCTCCGTATCACATCCATCGACCCAAGGTGCCGCATTTCGAAATGGCCCTTTCGCGCCGTGATTTTCTGGCCCGCGCCGGCGCCGGGTTCGGCAACGTGGCCTTGATGGCGCTCGTGGCCAACGCGGCCCGCGGCTCGCACGCCGGATCTTCGAATGCCGGCAATGTGCTGTCGCCGAGGCAACCGCACTTTCCGGCCACGGCCAAAAGTGTGATCTGGTGTTTTGTCGACGGCGGCCCGAGCCACATCGACCTGTTCGATCCGAAGCCCGAGTTGGACGCCCTGGCCGGCCAGCCGTTGCCGGATAGTTTCGATCGTCCGCTGACGGCCATGGGCAAGACGGCCTTTACGCCGCTTTTGGCCTCGAAGCGAAAATTCGCCCGGCACGGGCAGTCGGGTATTTCGGTCAGCGATTGGTATCCCGAGATCGCCACGTGCGTCGACGACCTCGCCGTGATCCGCAGTTGCCACGCCGACGGCTTGAACCACGTCGGCAGCGTCTGCCAGATGAATACCGGCAGCATCCTCGGCGGCCGCCCGTCGCTGGGCGCGTGGTGTCTCTATGGGCTGGGAAGCGAGAGCGACGACCTGCCGGGCTACGTGGTGCTTACCGATTCGGCCAGCAATCCGCCCGGGGGCGATCGCAATTGGGGCACGGGATTCATGCCGGCCGCCTACCAGGGGACACGATTTCGGGACGGAGAGCTGCCCATCCTGCACGTCGCCCCGCCCGCGGCGATCGCCGGCAATCGGCAGCGGCACAAGCTCGATTTCATCCAACAGCTCAATCGACAGCACCGCGCCGGCCGCGAGGACGACAATCGGCTGGAAGCCCGCATCGCCAGCTATGAACTCGCATTCCGCATGCAGGCGGCTGCGCCCGAGGCGGTCGATCTTTCGGGCGAAACGGCCGAGACGCGATCGCTCTACGGGCTGGACGACAAATCGACGGCCCGCAACGGGCAGAATTGCTTGCTGGCCCGCCGGCTGGTCGAGCGCGGCGTGCGCTGCGTGCAGCTCTACATGGGCTCGGGGAGCAAATGGGACGCGCACACCGATGTCGAGGGCAACCACTCGCTGCACTGCCGCGAAAGTGATCGGCCGATTGCCGCCCTGCTCAAGGATCTGAAGCGCCGCGGACTGCTCGACGGCACGCTGGTTATTTGGGGAGGCGAATTCGGCCGCACGCCGATGAGCGAAAGCGGCAACGGGCGCGATCATAATCCCTGGGGATTCACGATGTGGCTGGCCGGCGGCGGCGTCAAAGGGGGCGTCACCTACGGCGCCACCGACGAAATCGGCCTGTATGCCGTCGAAAACAAGGTCCACGTCCATGACATTCACGCCACGATTCTGCACCTGTTGGGCCTCGATCACGAGCAGTTGACGCTCATGCACAACGGCCGGGCCGAGCGGCTCACCGACGTGGCCGGACGCGTGATCACCGACATTCTGGGCTGACGTGCGAATCGCTCCTACGATCACCGTGCTATTTGGGCTCGTTGGTGCCTTGAACCCGCCCTCGCCCGCGATAGGCGGCGAGCCGCCGGCACGCAAGACCGAGATTTCGATTCGCGACGGCGCGTTTTATTTGGGCGCACGCCCGACGTACGCAGGCCGCAGCTTCCGGGGCCTGAAGATCGAGGGCCTGTTGTTCAATTCCCGCATGGTGCAGGGAATTTTTGACGATTTGAACGCCGAAACGCGCGCACTCTGGGCTTACCCCGACACCGGCACCTGGGACGCCGAACGCAACACGCGCGAGTTTGTCGCCGCCATGCCGCTCTGGCGAAAACACGGATTGCTGTGCTTCACGATCAATTTGCAAGGGGGCAACCCGCGCGGCTACTCGCCCGACCAGCCGTGGCACAATTCGGCGATTCGGGCCGACGGAAGTCTGCGCGCCGACTACCTGGCCCGGCTGGAAAAAATCCTCGACCAGGCCGACGAGCTGGGAATGGCCGTGATCCTGGGCATCTTCTATTTCGGCCAGGACCAGCGGCTGGCGGATGAAGCCGCGGTATTGCGGGCGGTTGACGCTGCCGTGGATTGGATTTACGAGCGCGGCTATCGCCACGTGTTGATCGAAATCAACAACGAGTGCAACGTGCGGTATGACCACGCGATTCTCCGCCCGGATCGCGTGCACGAATTGATCGAACGCGTCAAAAGCCGCAAGCGGCCCGGCGCCGCGGCCGGCCAATTCGATCGGCTGCTGGCGAGCACCAGTTACGGTGGCGGCACGGTGCCGCAAGAAAACGTCGTGCGCGCGGCCGACTTTCTGCTGATGCACGGCAACGGCGTGTCGCGTCCCGAGCGACTCGCCCAGATGGTCCGGCAAGCTCGAAAAGTTCCCGGCTACCGGCCGATGCCGATCGTGTTCAACGAGGACGATCATTTTGAATTCGATCAGCCGCTCAACAACCTTCTGGCGGCCGTCGGCGAGTATGCCTCGTGGGGATTCTTTGACCCGGGCGCGAATAATTACACCGACGGCTATCAGTCGCCGCCGGTCCATTGGGGCCTCAATACGCCGCGCAAGCGCGCGTTCTTCGCGTTGCTCGAGCGGATCACTGCCCAAGACGAAGATTCCGCGGTCGCGGTCTATCCGGGCCAGACGTGGACCGCAAAGCGGCCGGAAGAAATCGGCCTGGACTCGAAAAAGCTCGACGCGATGGCCCGGTATATCGGGGGCATCGGCTGCGTCGTCCGCGGCGGGTGTCTCGTTTTCACCTGGGGCGAAGCTGACAAGCGGGCCGACGTGGCTTCGGCCTGCAAGCCGTGGTTCACGCACTTCCTGTTCGCAGCGATCGAAAACGGCAAGCTCGCCAGCGTCGACGAGCCCGTCGTCGCCGTGGAACCGCGATTGGCCGCGCTCAACGCCGCGCTTGCGCACAAGGATCGCGGCATTCGCTGGCGGCACCTGGCTTCGCAGACCTCCTGCTACGGAGTGCGGGAGCGGCCGGGCGAAGCCTACGACTACAGCGATTACAACATGGCCCTGTTTTTCGACAGCCTGTTTTTCGGCGTTTACGGCTCGACGGCGAAGCGCGTGACCGACGATGTCCTGCGGCCGCGGCTGGCCGACGTGCTCCAGTGCGAGGACGCCCCGAAGTTCGACGACCGCGGCCGGCTGGCGATTTCGCCGCGCGATTTTGCCCGGTTCGGGCTTTTGTATCTGCGAGAGGGCTGCTGGCAAGGCCGCCAGTTGCTGTCCCGCGAGCACGTGCACGCAATTCTTGCCAGCCCGGTCGCGGGCGCGGTTCCCCGCACCGACGGCAAGCCGGCCGAGATGATTCCCAATCAGCGCTCGCTCGGCGGCGGCAGCAACCAGACCGATCACCTGGGAAGCTACAGCTTTGCCTGGTGGACCAACGGCGTGGATCGCCAGGGGCGGCAACATTGGCCCGCGGCGCCGCTGGACACGTTTGCCGCGCTGGGCCATTTCGGCAAGCGGGCGCTGGTCGTGATTCCCAGCCGCGATTTGATCGTCGTGTGGAACGAATCGAACCTGCAGGGTCGCGAAATGGAAGACCGCGCGTTAGATTTACTGCTAAAGGCCTGCTCACCATGAAGGTGCCACCGTCCATGCAACGCCCGCCATCGAAAGCCGGCCATAACGTGATATTCGAAAAGTACTCCGCCAAAACGCCCACTTCGGCGGCCCTTTATCGCCGCGCCGTCGACGTGTTTCCCGGCGGAGTCACGCACGACACGCGCTATCTCAAGCCGCATCCGCTGTACGTCCAGCACGCGGCCGGCTCGCGCAAGTGGGACGTCGACGGCAACGAGTACGTCGACTACATCGGCGGCCACGGGGCTCTTTTGCTCGGGCACAACCATCCGCAAGTCACCGAAGCGGTGCGCGAGCAACTGGCCAAGGGAACCCATTTCGGCGCCAGCCACGAGCTGGAGCTTAAACTCGGCGAGCGAATCCAGCGGATGGTGCCCTGCGCGGGCAAGGTGCGATTCACCGGCTCGGGCACGGAAAGCACGCTGTTGGCCATTCGCCTGGCCCGGGCCTTCACGGGAAAACGGAAGATCGTGCGATTCGCCGGACACTTCCACGGCTGGCATGACCAGGTGGCGTTCGCGGTCACGTCGCATTTTGACGGTTCGGTTCCCGCGGGCATCCTGCCCGGCGTGGCCGGCGAGGCGATCGTCTGTGCGCCCGGCGACGCGCAGGCCTTGGAGCGGATTCTCGGCGAGCACGACGACGTGGCCGCGGTGATCATGGAACCGACGGGCGCCACGTTTGGGCTGGTGCCCCTGCCGGCCGGTTTTCAGGCCAAGGTGCGCGAACTGACTGCGCGGAAAGGCGTGCTGTTGATCTTCGATGAAGTGATCACTGGCTTTCGCGTCTCCCCCGGCGGTGCGCAGCGACACCTGGGCGTCACCCCCGATCTGGCGACCTTTGCCAAGATCGTGGCCGGCGGATTTCCCGGCGGCTGCGTGGCGGGCCGCCAGGATGTCATGGACGTGATGACGATGCGCGACGACCGCCAGTGGAACGTCGCCCATCGCGTGCCGCACCAGGGAACTTTCAACGCCAACCCGATCACGGCCGCCGCCGGGCTGGCCACGCTTGAGCTGATTGCCGAGGGAGACGCGATCGAGCGGGCCAACCGGGCCGCCGCATTGCTGCGAGAGCGGCTCAATCGCGTGATGCGCGACGCCGGCTCCAACTGGCTCGTGTACGGCGAGTTCTCGGGCTTTCACGTCTTCACGAACCCGCGGGGCCGCGGTGTGACGGTCGACGACATTTATGCTGGCAACGTGAGCCTGGAGGAATTGAAAGGCGGTGCGCCGCCGATGGTGATTCACCAGTTGCGGTGCGGCCTGATCGTAGGCGGAGCGGACATCTTTCCCTGGCCGGGCGGCTGCGTGTCGGCGGTGCACAGCGAAGAAGACGTCGAAACGACGGCCCGGGCGCTCAAGACTTGCCTGGAGTCGATCGATTTTACACAAAGCTGATTCGGGGATGCCATGCTCACGCGCTTCGTGAGCACGGCACCCTGTCCATCGATTTTCACGGTCGTTCCAATTCCCTCTGCAACGCCCTCACCCCCTCGAGATCGACGCCCGCGGGCTGATGCTCCAAAAGCCAGGCCACGTCATCTCGGGCCGCGTCGCGCTCGTCGAGCTCATAGCGGACCATGGCCCGCAGCCAATGATAGGGTCCGTGCGTCGGCTCGATGGCCAGCATGGCATTCAGGTAACGGTGCAGGGTCTCGGGCTTCCCGCGCGCCAGGCCGAGCAGGTTGCCGAGCATGCGAAAGATGATGGCGCGCTTGGTGACGGGCTCGAATAGCTTGTCCAGTTGCTCGTCGGCCAACTCTCCGTCGGTGGCCTCGCCGACGCGGCGCTCGGCTTCGTCGCGGCTGACCTTCGCCGCGCCATCGAAAACGTCGATCAATTGCCGTTCGCCTTCGGCGGGCACGTGGGCGACGATGAAGTGGCCCGGCAGCCCGACGGCGACAACGTTCACTCCGATTCGCTTCGCCAGCACCAGGTATACGATCGAAAGCGTGAGGGGCAGTCCCTCGCGGTCGTCGAGCACTTCGTTCAGGTAGCTGTTGGCCCGGTTGTAATAATCGCCGCGGCTGCCGTGAAAGCCGTTTTCCTCGAAGAGATATTTGCGCAGCGTTTCGAGCCTGGCTTCGTCGTCGGCCTTCTCGGGCAACTTGGCGGCCAACTCGTCGCCCATGCGTTCCAGCTCGGCGCAATAGGCATCCACGTCGACTTCCTCGTTGTCCAGCCTGGCCACGAGCAGGCCCGCGCGGAACAGGTCGATCTTATCTTCTTCGCCCGCCAACTCCTCGACGAGGTCGTCGACGCCGCGGCGCTGGTGGGCCGCGTCGGCCAGGTTTCGCAATTGCCGGGCCTGGCCGTCGAGCGCTGCCGCGCGCCGGCGCAACACCGCCGCGGCGGTCGTGGGTTCGATCGACAGAATTCGGACCAGGCGATCATCGAGCGGTCCGCCTGCGGGCAGGTTTCCGATCAGCGTTTCGATCCGCGAGGCCACCTCGGGGCGGACGGCGGCCTTGGGCACTTCGACGCCGAGCTTAAAATCCTTGAACTGGGCCTTGGTGCCGCGGAACTTCGCCAGCCCGACTTTCCCCGTCTCGAGCCCCACGTCGACCATTTCGACGACCGGCTCGTCGTTGACGAAACACAAGATTTTTCCTTCTTCGAGCCTGACGCGCAGCGTGTTCCACTCGCCGGCGGCGTAGTGGCGGCTGGGCCGGTCGTGCAGAATCATCCAGCTCGTGACGTCGGGGCCGTCGAAACGCGTCAACCGCAAGTGCCCGCCCGAGGGATAAAACGCGTAATGCCGATCCTGGCCATCGGCGCAAAAGGCGAGTCCGGCGGCGCCCGATTCGTCGTCCAACTGGACGGTGACGGCGATCTCATAGGGGCGCACGGGCACTTCCTGCTGAAACAGGCACAGCGAGCGTCCGCCGAAGCCGTCCCCCACGCCTTCGACGGTGATGCGTCCGGCCCTTTGCCGCCAGCGGGCCCCGAAAATCGGCTGCCACTGTCGCGGATCGAGCGCTCCGATCGTCAACCAGCGCGCCATGGGGATAGGATTCGGCTTTTTCAACAGCGGCTTGAGCAGATTGACCGACACCGCGAATCCCAAATTGGCCGTGACCAGGGATTTCATGGTCAAGAGGCCTTGCACGCGGCCTTGCATGTCCACCAACGGCCCGCCGCTGTTGCCCGGCTCGATGGGAATGGCCAGTTGAATCATGGGGCGGCCGTCGATTTCGCGCACGTCGGAGACCACGCCGCTGACGACGCTGTTTTTCAATCCCTGCGGATTGCCCAGGGCGATGACGCTTTGTCCTTGCTTGACTTCGTCGGAATCTCCCAGTTCCAAGGGCGGGAGATCCTTGGCGTCGATGCGCAATACGGCCAGATCGAGCGCGAGCTCGCTGGCGTGGATCTCGGTGACGTCGATGCGGCGGCCGTCGGCCAATTCCACGCCGATGTCGCGCCCCTGTCCGATGACGTGAAAGTTAGTGGCGACCAACCCGTCGGCCGACACGACAAAGCCCGAGCCCATGCCCTCGCGCCGGCCGTCGCGCCCCGCGGACGTGATCACGACGACGCTCTTGCGCACCCGCTCGGTGAGCTCTTCAATCGAAGGATGCGCGGGCGCCGCCTGCGCATCCTCTTGGGCGAGCAGCAGGCCGGGCGGAACCAGCAAAAGCGCCGCCGGAAGTAGAACGAGAGTGCGAAAAGAGGTCATCGCCTGCTCCGTCATGGGTTTTCATGGTCGTGCCGTTAGCGGCTGCCGATTCGATCATACCACACGGCGCACTCGCTATCTCACCGGGCCGATCAGCTCGATGAAATTTCCGTCGGGATCGCGCACCACGGTCAATGCCAGCCCGGGCGGCAAGTCGGGCGGCAGCGGCACCGGACCTTTGGCCAGCGGCTTGACGCCGGCCCGCCCCAAACGCGCAAGCGCCCCCTTGCCGTCGGCGACGTAAATCGTCAGGTAGCTGTACCCGAACTGCGAATGAATGAAGGCGTTGTCGGCTTTCTTGATTTTGACGCCGGGCACTTCCATCAGCTTCAGCCGCGTCGCGTTCTCGCCGTCGTGCAACACCAGCACGCGAATGTCGAGCTTTCGGTGGTCGGTCAAACCGGCGTCGGCGCAGAAATCGGCGCCGACCGTGAACCCTTCGATCTCTTTGAAGCCGATCGCCTCGGTGTAAAACTTCACGGCGCGGTCGACGTCGCTGGTGACCACGCCCAGGTCGATCGTGGCGCGGGCGAACTCGCTTTTTGGCGCATCCGCGGCCGTGCCGGCCAGCCAGGCGCCCGTGAGAAATACCAACGCGATAACGGCACACGCGGACAATCGAACCCATGAAGACGATGGCATGTTGCAACTCCTCGTGGAACGGATGAAACGATTGAGCGAACCGTCCAGGACGCGCGGCGGCCGCCAGCCCCGTGGCGAACGATTGGGGCCAGGCGCCGAGCGACGGCGAATTCGTTGTGAAAATCAGGTGTGCTCGGAGGCGGTCCCCTTTATTTCGACACGCGTTGCCACGCTTCCAACACGCAGCCGGTGCCGGCCTTGCCGGTGAACTGTTTGGGGCGGTTTTTGTTGGCGCTTTCCAGACAGATGGTGAGCCGGTCGCCTTCGACCTTGTAGATCACCAGGTACACCTTCCCCTTGTCGGGCCCCTCGCCGACGACGATGTCGAGCGCTTTGGGTTCTTGGTCGGGATGGAACTTGTACGCGCCGCGTTCGTTGAAGTCGCCGTTCTGGAAGTGATAATTCGCCCCGTCCACGGTGAGCTTGATGGGCTTCAGCTTTTCCGGCGGAGTCGATTTGCCGTCGTGCTCCATCGAAACGGCTTTCCAAGTCCCCTGCCATTTCGCGATCTCGTTTTCGACCGCCTTTTCGTCGGCATGGGCCGAAACAGCAAAAGCGGCCGCCAGCGCCGCTGCCAGAAACCATTTCATCGCCTTCATCGCCGGTACCCTCGCGCCGCTCGCGCTTAAGCCATGATGTCGTGGATGACGTTACCGAAAACGTCGGTGAGCCGCTCTTCGCGGCCCTGGTGAAAATAGGTGAGCCGCTCGTGATCCAAGCCCAAAAGCGCCAGCAGCGTGGCGTGCAGGTCGTGCAAATGGACCTTGTTGACCGCGGCGGCGAAACCGAATTCGTCGGTCTCGCCATAGCTCGTGCCCCCTTTCACGCCGCCGCCGGCCATCCACATGGTGAAACCGTAGGGATTGTGATTGCGGCCCGGCGCTCCCTCGCCTTCGGCAAACGGCATGCGCCCGAATTCGCCGCCCCACAGCACCAGCGTGCTTTCGAGCAGCCCGCGGCGATCGAGATCCTCCAAAAGCGCGGCGATCGGTTGATCCACCTCGGCGCCGTGCTGGCCGTGATTCTTCTCGACGCTCGCGTGCGCGTCCCAGGTGTCTTCCAGGTGGCCGCCGCCCGAATAAAGCTGCACGAACCGCACGCCGCGCTCGACCAGCCGCCGGGCCACAAGGCAATTGCGGGCGAACTCGTCGGTCGGCTGCCGACCGACGCCGTAAAGTTCGAGTGTCTTTTGATCCTCTTGACCCAGATCGACGGCCTCGGGCGCTTCGGATTGCATGCGGTAGGCCAGCTCGTAGCTTTGGATGCGCGCGGCCAATTCCGACCCGCCGGGCCGGGCGTCCAAATGCTGCTGGTTCAATTGGGCCAACAGATCGAGCTGTTCGCGCTGCGATTTGCGATCCACCGGAGAGCGCAGATCGAGCACCGGCTCGCCGACCGGGCGAAACAGCGTTCCCTGGTAGCTGGCCGGCATGAAACCGCACGACCAATTCGGTTGCCCGCTGATCGGTCCGCCGCGCTTGTCCATGATCGCCACGTAGCCGGGCAGGCTCTGGTTCATGGTGCCCAATCCGTAGACGGCCCAGGACCCCAGCGACGGGCGGCCGATAAACGTGCTGCCGGTGTTCATCGCCACCAGCGCCGAACCGTGCGCGTGGCTGTCGGTGTGGCAGGAGCGGATCAGTGCCAATTTGTCGGCGTGCTCGCGGACGCGCGGGAAATAGTCGGAGATCATCAGCCCGCTCTGGCCGCCGGGGCGAAATGCGCGCCAGGCCGGCGTCAGGAAGCCCATCTTGCGGTTTCCCGAGTTGGTGAACTGCTTGTCGGGCGGAAGCGACTGGCCGGCGTATTTTGCCAGCGACGGCTTGTAGTCGAAAGTGTCGATGTGGCTCGGCCCGCCGTTCATCATCAGAAAGATGCAGCTTTTGGCCTGGGCTTTGAAATGGGCCGGCTTAGACAAAAGCGGATTCTGGCCGCGCGCCGTTTCGGCCGCCCCGGCGTGACGCGCGAAGAAGCCGTCCTCGGCCAGTAGCGCCGAAAGGGCCAAACCGGCGAAGCCGGCTCCCATTTCCCAAACGAACTCGCGCCGCGCGAGGCCGCAAGGAAACAAGCGTGCCACGGGCATTTTGCCCGTGCCGGGTTCGCACTGGCGGGACGCCGTTGGCACCCGGGCCGACGCGGATTTTCCGCCGGGATTAGTCGACATAGATGAACTCGTTGAGGTTCAACAGCACGTGACACAGCGAAGCCAACGCTGGCCCCCGAGCTTCGTCGTCGGAAATCGATTTGCCTTCGGCGGCCGCCCGTTCGGCCAGATTCTTGCACTGCGTCTGTAAATGGCCAAGCGCGCTGGCGCGTTCGCTTTCGCTGGGAGCGCGGCTGAGGGCAAGCCACCAGGCATGCTCGATTTGGGCCGTTTCGACTTCGCCGGCCTCGCGGCGCACTCGCTTCGCAAGCGCCGCGCTCTCTGCGTGCACAAAATCGTTGTTCAACAGCGCCAACGCCTGCGGCGCCACGGTCGAGACGTTTCGCCGGCTGCAAGGCTGGGTCGTATCGGCGAAATCGAACGTCGTCATCAGCGGCAGCAAAAGCGACCGCTTGGTCATCATATAGACGCTGCGGCGGCGCTGTTCCTCGGCAGGCGACGCGCCCCAGGCGTCCCCTTTTTTCGACAGTCCTTCGAGCGCCTCTTTCGAGGCCGGCGGAAAAAAGCTGGGGCCGCCCGCGGTGAGATTCAACCGCCCGCTGGCGGCCAGCATCGCGTCGCGCAGCGGTTCCGATTCGAGCCGCACGCGGTTGCGCCGCCACCACAGCTCGTTGGCGAAGTCGATTCCCGAGTATTCCGTCTCGCGCGGGTGCGTCGAGTCCATCCGGTAGGAGGCCGACAGCATGATCGTCCTGTGCAGCCGCTTCAACCGCCACCCGCCGTCCATGAGTTCGCTGGCGAGCCAATCGAGCAGCTCGGGATGCGTGGGCCGGCTGCCCAGCGCGCCAAAATTGTCGGGCGTGCGCACCAGCCCGTCGCCGAAATGATGCTGCCAGAGACGATTGACCATGACCCGGGCGGTCAGCGGATTCCGCCGGTCGGTAATCCAGCGGGCGAGCTGCAGCCGCCGGCCGCTGGTTTTCGCTTCGGCCGCCGGCGGTTCCACCGGGCGAGCGATTGCCGGAATCATCGACAGAAATCGCGGTGGCACGGTCTCGCCGGCGCGTTTGGGATCGCCACCGGCCAGCAGATTCACGGCGGGCGGCTGCGGCCCGGCGTCGGTGAACGCGAGCAGCTCGCCCTCAGCCGGCTTGCCGCCGATGAAGAAATTCAGCGCCGCGTAGTAATCGATCTGCGGAATCGGATCGAACTTGTGATCGTGACACCGCGCACACTTGAGCGTGACGGCCAGAAACGCCGTGCTGGTGGCGTGGATCAAATCGTCGAGCTGCTCGAACTTGTATTGCAGCGGGTCGTTCGGCTCGTCGTCGAACGTGCCGACGCGCAAAAAGCCCGTGGCGATCCGCGACCGTTCGTCGGCATCGGGCAGCTCGTCGCCGGCAAGCTGCTCGGCGACAAAACGGTCGTACGGCATGTCGTCGTTGAGCGCCCCAATGACCCAATCGCGATAGCGCCAGGCGTTCTTCTTCAGCGCGTCGCGCTCGTAGCCGTTCGTTTCGGCAAACCGCACCAGGTCAAGCCAGTAGCGGGCCCAACGCTCACCGTAGCGCGGGCTGGCCAGCAAATGATCGACCAGCCGCTCGTAGGCATCGTGCCGCTCATCCGCCACGAACGAGCGCACCGCGTCGGGCGAAGGGGGCAGCCCCCACAGGTCGAAACAGGCCCTGCGAATGAGCTTCGCCCGCGAAACGGGCACGGCCGGCCGCCAGCCCTTGGCTTCCAATCGGGCCAGGATGTAGCGATCGACGGGAGTTTGAATCCACTGGAAATCCTTGACCGCCGGCAGTTCCGACCGGACAACCGGCTCGAGGGCCCAAAGTTCGCTCGATCGTTCCGCGGCGGCGGATTGCGTGGCGCCGATCGCCAACGCGCAGACCAGCGAGCCAAGCGCCAGCGCGCTTGGGGCGATTGGCGACTGTCGTTTCTCCGTGGTGCACATCAATTCTCGGCCCTCACCGCGGACAACTATTCACACTCCGTAGAGTGCCAGGCTGCCATCAGTGTAAGCCACTCCCCGGCGGCGTTCAATTGCGCCGGTATGCGGCGAATTCGCGGCCAGGGCGCTTCCTATCCTCGTTGTGGACGGTGTCAAACAATATAATCCTCTCCCAACGGACATGCGCGACGCAGTGGTCGAGGCCAAAGCTGGATGGAGGTCCTTGATGAAATGTACCGCGTATCAGACTGCTTACCGTCACATCGAGTCAATCATTCAAGAACGGACTTCGGTTTCTGAAGGCATTGCCAGCCTGCTCCAGCTTTGCAACAAACTCCAGCCGTCCCCGATCTGGAAAAAGTTGTCAACACTTAACTTCGAAGGTGATTGTCGCCAGCTTGCGCATTGGCTGAAGCAGCTCTTAATTGCCGAGCCGCCAGAAAACGAAATCAATGGCTTTTGGTTCGGGCTTTTTAACCCCATCGTGGACGGCGAGCCGACTGCAGGTCTGTACTTGTGCGGCTCGACGCGTTTCGATCCAAAAAGAGAAGACCCGGACTGGCCGTGCAATCCCGGGTATTTTCCGGACGGCAGGTACGCAGATTCGACTGTGCTCGATTCAATCTACAAGACGGCCTACGAGAAGAAATCGGACGTATCGAATTTCGCGGAGTATGTGCTATGCCTGGGATATGTCTCCTTGATCGCAGCGCGCTGGTGTCGTGGGGCAATGCAGCCCATGCTCCTAGGCAACACACCACTGCGAGCTGTAGCTGTCGGCTTTGATTCCGGCGACAGGTTGCTGATCGACGTGCTCCGGCAACAACGACGATCCGCAAAGCGGCATCGCTAATTCGGCGGGCTGAATGCCGCTCAGCGCCTACCTGGCTGTTGCTTCAGAGGAAGTTTGACTGCTGGACACAGCAATCGGCACCCGCGGGTCGACGAGCAACCAGCCGAAGGCGCCAATCGTGTACGCCGCGGCCGAAAGGGCGAAACTTGCGGACCAGCCGAATTGTTCGGCCAGCCGGGGGACGAACGAGCTGGCGCTTGCGGCGCCGAAGTTGCCGCACATGTTGGCGGCGCCCAGCACGGTGCCGGCGAACACGCCGCCGATGTCCTGAAACGTGCACCAAATCGTGCCGAGTCCGAAATCGCCCATGAAAGAGGCGACGACCAGAATCGTCACGATGGCGCGCGGATCGTCGAGAAAATAACAGAAGCCGTAACACACGGCGGCGCCGCCGTACGCAATCATGGCCGGCACGCGGCGTCCCCACGCCAGGCCGAGACGGCGAACCAGAATATCGGTCGCAAAACCGCCGGCCAGGCAGCCGGCCATTCCGGCAAACGCCACGAGGCTGGTGGCGAACCCGGCTTCGATCTCGCTTTGGCCGTGCACGTTGATCAAGTAGGTGGGCAAAAGCGTGCCGACGAAGATCCAGCCGACGTTGATGGCGAAGCTGACGACCCCCAGAACTTGCAGCCCGCGGTGACTCACAAGCGCCCGCACGGAAAGCGTGGGTGGAGCCAACTCACCGAAATGGTTCCTGACACTTTTTTCATCCGTTTTGTCGTCGTCTCTCTCGACAACCGAGGCGGCGCTGGGTCCTTCGATGAGGGCGGCTTCGGCGGGGTTGGCGCTTGGATGCTCGCGCGGGTTGTCGCGAAACCAGCGCCAGAAGAACCAGGCCCAAACGAGTCCCACGATGCCGTAGCCGATAAAGACCGGCCGCCAGCGTCCGGCGCTAACGCCCCAAAAAGCCACCAGGGACATGCCGAGCGAAGTCAGCGAAGGCGCCAAGACGCCGCCGGCCCGGCCGCCGAGCGAAACGGCGCTATTGGCAAATCCGCGCGTCGAAAAGGGCATCCAGCGGCGCAGGTAGCTGGCGGTCGTCGCGTAGGCGCCGGCTTGTCCGATGCCCAGCACGGCGCATCGCGATGAGCGACGCCAATCCGCCGACCAGCCCCAGCCCGGCAACCGCCAGCGACCAGGCCACCACGTACAGCGTCAGAGCCCGGCGACCCCCCCTGGGGGCCCCCAGCCACCCGGTGGGGACTTGAAACAGGGCATAGCACCAGAAGAAGGCGCCCACCGAGTCGGCGACATATTTGATATCCACGTTGAGATCGGCGGCGATCGCCGGCATGGCCACGGAAATGGCCATGCGATCCAAATACAGAATCACCGACATGGAAACCGAAAACGCCAACACGCCGTAGCGGACCATCGTGGGTTTTTGGCGCGGATCGGGCACGGCGGAATTCCGTTTTCTGTGCTCAGCCGCAAGCGGCAGGACGCGCGTTGCGGCATGCTCGGCCGAACGATAGCATGGGCGAATCCAAAGTAACGGCCGGCGATCACCACGGCAATCGTCCAAACAATCGCGAACACGGGAAACGGTCCATGCTGATTTTCGACGCGCACCTGGATTTGAGCATGAATGCGCTAGAGTGGAACCGCGATCTGACGCGCGGCATCGAAGAAATCCGCGCCCGCGAAAGCGGCCAAACCGACAAGCCTGACCGCGGCAAAGGGACCGTTTGCCTGGAAGAGATGCGCAAGGGAGGGGTCGGCATCTGCGTGGCCACGCTGATCGCGCGCTACGTGAAACCCGGCAATCCGCTGCGCGGATTCCATTCGCCGGAAGCTGCCTGGGCGCAAACGCAGGGGCAATTGGCCTGGTATCGCGCCATGGAGGAAGTCGGCCAGATGGTACAGATCCGCGACTCGGCCGGTTTAAAAAAACACGTCGAGCTTTGGCAGAACTCGTCGACCGACGCGCCGATCGGCTACGTTCTGAGTCTCGAGGGGGCTGATTCGATGCTGTCGCCCAAGCACCTGGCGCGGGCGTATGAACAAGGTTTGCGCGCGATCGGGCCGGCCCACTACGGACCGGGCACCTATGCACAAGGAACGCACGCCACCGGCGGCCTGGGCCCGCGCGGCCGCGAGCTGTTGGCCGAAATGGAGAGGCTCGGATTCATTCTCGACGCCACGCACCTGTGCGACGAAAGTTTTTGGGAAGCGATCGATCACTTTCACGGGCCGGTGTGGGCCAGTCACTCGAACTGCCGGGCGCTGGTCGACGACACGCGGCAATTCACCGATGAGCAGATCAAAGCCCTGGTTGAACGCGGCGCGGTGATCGGCGCGGCGCTCGACGCGTGGATGTTGGTGCCGGGCTGGAAACGCGGCGAAACAACCCCCGAGGCGACCGGTGTCGTGCTTGGGCACGTGGTGGATCACATCGATCACGTCTGCCAGTTGGCCGGCAACGCGCTGCACTCGGGCATCGGCACCGACCTGGACGGCGGTTTCGGCCGCGAACAAACCCCCCAGGATCTCGGCACCATCGCCGATCTGGTCCGCGTGAGCGAATTACTTGCCAAGCGCGGCTACAGCCGGGCGGACGTTGCGGGGATTATGCACGGCAACTGGCTCCGCTTTCTCGAAGCCGCCTGGGGCTAGGTGGCGTGCCCAGTCGACAAACCCGCTCCCGTGCGGTATTGGTGATACGTTCGAGCCGACGGAGAACTTTTGTCCGTACCCAGCCACAAGCGTGCCCGAGGGCATCCACGAAGACGCATCGACGAGCCACATCGTACGGGAGCCGCAGATGTCCAAAAAACGCAAAGCCACCGACAAGAAACCCAAAAAGGCGACGGTCCACGGCGTGGGTTCGCCGCGTGCCAGGTCCCAGGCGCCGAAGGGCCCGTCGGCCAACTCGGCCGGTTCGTCCGTGTCGACCGGCAGCCATTCGGGCGTCACGTCGCAGGGCAAGGCGCGCGGGGGCGAATTCGCCACGTTCCCCCAGGCCAAGAGTGCCGCTATCGATGCGCTCATCGAAACCATCGAAGACGCCGAACGGCGATTGGCGGCCGTAAAGCGGGCCAATTCATATGACGAATTGCAAAGGCTCGCAAAGGGCACGGCCGTTTAGTTCGACGCGCAATTCCGCGGCGGGACGCTGCCCGGTCGGCGGTGCGGATTGCGCTGTTTTTTGTCAATGTTTCGGCGATTTAATTTGACGTTCCGCAGCGGGTCACCTAGACTGAGGTGCGTTAAATATAGAGTCTGCCGAGCGCGCTTTTCTGCGAGGGACCTCAGCAAAGCGGGATTGACGAGTCGAAGCTGTTTCGGGTCTTGACGAGTTCGACGCTCGACAGCCGATCCCATTGCCGGAACGTTGGCGGATGGCCCCCCGCGCGCCGAACCTTTCCGCGCAGCGCCGCCATCTGGAACTGTCCCGCGGCGGTGGTCCTGCTTCAATGTCCCGTCTTCCACGCGGTTGCCGATCGAACGTGCGCGATGCTTCCGATGAGAAAGTGCCTCTCGATCCATGACGGTCGCCCGCGCCCGGGACATTACCTGGCCCGGCCGACGGCGTTCGAGTCGGACCTGTGCTTCGAGGCGCTGGAGGATCGCCGTATGTTGACCGCCGTGCCGGAGTCGCTCGGCGAGATCAACCCCGGCGGCGCGTCGAACCCGGCCGAGTTTGTCAACGCCGGCGGAATGGTGTTTTTCAGCGGCGACAACGGCACCAACGGCCCCGAGCTGTGGATGACCGACGGCACCATCCCCGGCACGTTGATGGTCAAGGACATCAGGCCGCTGGCCGCCGGATCGTCCCCAAGCTACTTGACGGCCGTCGGCGGCACGCTGTTTTTCGCGGCCGACGACGGATCAAACGGGGTGGAGCTCTGGACGAGCGACGGCACGTCGGCAGGAACCACGCTCGTCAAGAACATAAATCTCGCCGGCAGCTCCTCGCCCGCCGAATTGACGAACGTGAACGGCACGCTGTACTTCCGGGCCGACAACGGAGCGAATGGCGCCGAATTATGGAAGAGCGACGGCACCGACGCGGGGACCGTGATGGTCATGGATATCCATGCCAGCGCGGGCTCCGATCCCCGCTATTTGATCAAAATCGGCGGCAAGTTGTTTTTCACGGCCGATGACGGAGCGAACGGCTCGGAACTGTGGATGAGCGACCCGGGCACGTCGTCGACCATGATGGTCAAGGACATCAACCCGGGCAGCTACGGATCGTACGCCGGCTACTTCCGCTCGATGACCAACGTGGGCGGAATTCTGTTCTTCTCGGCGCTCGACTCGACGAACGGGTTCGAGCTTTGGAAGAGCGACGGCACGATGGCAGGCACAACGCTGGTCAAGGACGTACGAACCGGCGTCGCCAGCTCCTTTCCGTTTGTCATGACGGACGTCGGCGGCACGCTGTTTTTCACCGCCGACGACGGTGCGACCGGCTTCGAGCTTTGGAAAAGTGATGGCACCGAACTGGGAACCGTGCCCGTCAAGGATATCAACACCGGCGGCGCCGGCTCGGGGCCCGACGCGCTTACGAACGTGGGCGGAACGTTGTTATTCCGAGCCAACGACGGGACGAACGGCGTCGAGCTTTGGAAAAGCGACGGCAGCGGCGCGGGAACCGAAATCGTGCTCGACATTAACACCTCGGGCAGTTCCACGCCACGCTATCTGACCAACGTCAGCGGAACGTTGTACTTCCGCGCGACGGAAGGGACGACCGCCGGGCTGACCGGGACCGAGCTTTGGTCCAGCGACGGCACCCCGGGCGGCACCACGCTTGTCGCGGACATTGCGCCCGCGGAGCCCAGTTCCAATCCGCGGGGTCTGGCCAACGTTACCGGCACGCTGTTCTTTTCGGCCGAGAGCACGGCCAACAACCAGGAGCCGTGGATTGTGCGCGGGCCTTCGGCAAGCGTGGCGGCAGCGCGCCTGTTTTACAATGATTCGAAATTCGACGGCAACAACCCCGCGGCCAATGCGGGCGACGACGCGGCAATCGCCATCGACAAAATGGCCTATATGCCCGATGCCGGCCCGGCGACGTTTGCCAACGTCTCCAGCTATTCCAAGGGCATTAACGGCGTGATGTTCGACCTGGCCGGCCTCTACGGAACGATTTCCGCCGCCGCCTTGACGGTGCAAAAAGGTACGGGCAATACGCCGGCCAACTGGCCGTTGGCGCCGGCTCCGATCGACGTGGTGGTGCGCGCCGGTGCCGGAGTGGGCGGTTCGGACCGCGTGGAATTGATCTGGGCGAACGAGGCGATCAATAAAACCTGGCTGCGGGTGACTGTCAAGGCGAACTTCAACACGAACCTGGCCGCGCCGTTCACCTTTCTGTTCGGCAACGCCGTGGGGGACAGCGGCATGGGAAACTCGCCGACGGCGGCCATTACCAATGCCGCGGATGAGATTTTTGCCCGCAATTCAGTGGGCCCTAGTCAAACCGTGACGAGCCTGGCGGACTTCAATCGTGACGGTATCGTGAACGCCGCCGACGAGATTATCGCGCGCGACAATTCGGGGTTTTTGCCATTGCTGAATGCCGTATTTTCATCGGTCGTTGGCCGCCACCTGTTCTACAACCAGTCGAAGTTCGACGGCTACGACCCCGCCGCCAACAGCAGCGACGACGCCGCGATCGCCCCGGACAAATCGGCCTACCTGCCTGGCGGCGGCACGGCCACTTTTGGCAAGATCACCACTTACGCGCACGGCATCAATGGCATCATAATCGACATTTCCGGGTCGCATCCGGCGATCTCGGTCGCCGATTTCACCTTCAACATGGGCGCCAATAATACGCCGAGCACTTGGGCAGCCGCACCCGCCCCCACGACCGTTCTCGTCCGCTCCGCCGCGGGAGTGGGTGGCTCGGATCGCGTGGAGTTGATCTGGGCCAATGGAGCAATCACGAACACGTGGATCGAAGTCATCGTGGCCGCCACCACCAACACGGGCCTGGCCAGTCCCGACGTGTTCTTTTTCGGCAGCCGCATCGGCGACACGGGGACAGGCTCCCCGACGGTTGCCGTCACCGACGCGAGCGATGAAATCGACACTCGCAACAATCACGGTCTGGGAGCGACGATCACGAACCTCTACGACTTCGATCGCACCGGCGTCGTGGCGGCGGCCGACGACATTATTTCGCGCAACAACGCGGGCTTTACTTTCAAAATCAACATCACCAGCCCGCCGGCGGCGCCGGTTGCCGAACTCCAATCGAGCGACGGACATCGAGCCGCGGCACGTGACGGCCTCGACGCCGTCGGATCGTTCCTGGCCGCGGCCAGCAACTCGAGCGGCACGTTCGGCGCGCCGCGATTGTCCGTCGATCGGTTGAGCCCGTTCGATGCGGGCCGCCCGATCGCCGGAGCGTTCCACCACGCGGCCGACGACCGTGGTGCTCGTGCCCGCTCGATGCGCGCGGCGATCGAGCAGATTGCCGAATCGCTGGTGCTGGATGACGAGCTGCTCGACGAGCTCATCGCCGGGTTGGAGTTGGGCTAACGGCCCTCGTCACGGCGCGCGGCGCGTTATATCGCCTGCCGGCGCCAGCGCAAAATGGTGATGGCCCACGACGCGACCAGGTAATAGACCGGATAAAACAGCGAAGCGACTGCCAGGTAGAAGTTTTGCTGGGCGACCCTCGGATCGGCCGGAGGATCGTCGGTCCTTAGGCCCCACAGAACTCCGATCAAAAGCACGACCCACACGCCGCCCAGGAAATTCGTCAGACGACTGAGCGTCGCGCCGCGACTGGGATAAATATAATAGCTCGGCACGAAGGTCAGCGCCGCGAATGCCAGGACCATCGCGGCCGCGGCCCATTGGGGCATGTCGAGCACGTACAAATAAAAGGCCACGATGTTCCAGTACGAAGGGAAGCCGACGAAGTAACCGTCGCTCGTTTTGGCCGGAACCTGGCAATACCCGTACGCGCTGGCCAGAAGCGCCGCCACTAGCACCCACTGCATGTTCGGCGGCACCAGTTCCGCGCGCCACATCAGTGCCAGCGGCAGCGACGTGAACGTCAGAAAGTCGATCAAGTCGTCGAGCTTCGCGCCGTCAAAATTCGGCAGCAGTTGCTTGACTTTCAAGCGACGTGCCAACGTGCCGTCGGTCGAATCGACCAGGCACGCCACGAGCATCAGCACGAACGCGAGTCGAAAGGCCTCGCCTCCGCCGCGGAAAATGCAAACGGCCATGCCGGCAGCCAGCACGAGTCCCAGCGCCGTGTACGCATGCGCGATCCAAGCGACCCAGACCGGCCACGGCGGCTGGTGAAATTCGGCGTTGAACGGCTCGCGGCCGGTCGCCGGCTCAAATTGCGTGTCGCGTCGAATCATCTGCCTCGCGCCTCGCTGAGACGGCGGGTTAAACAAAGGGGACGGGCTCCGAGCATTCCAGTTTTTCAGCGGGCATAAAATATTCGTTCGGTGCCTGCCCCCTTGACTTCGCGCAGTTTAGACATCGCGTGCCGGCTCGGGAATCGGCCGCGGCGGATCCCAGCGGGCCGTTAACCGCGACACCAGCGGCAGCAAAACCAGCCCCGCCGCCGCCGCCACCGTGCGCACCGGAAACATCGTCGCGCGGCGTGCAGGATCGAACCACTCGTCGGGTGCGCCCGGCAGGATCGCTGCGAAAATCTCGGCGTACGGAAGGAACTGAGGAATCGCCAGGATCGGCTCACCGCCGCCGAGCCTGAGCACCAAGGCCACGACGAACGCGCAAATCGAGCCGACGCGGTTGGCCCGCGGATCGTACAGCGCGTAGACCAACTGAGGAAATAATAGCACGAATACCAGGTCGCTGGTAAAAAACCACAACTGCTGCACGCTTTGCGCGCGCAGGGCCAGCACCGCGGCCAGCACCCCCAAGGCCAGGATCGAATGCCGTATGATCCGCCGCATATTCGGCGCAGAAACGTTCGGCGCGACGAGAGCGCGAATGAAATTCCAGCTGATCATCGAACCGGCCGACAGGATCGACGCGCTGAAACTTGAAGTCACCGCGCCGACGATCGCCGTCAAGCCCGCGATCGCTGCGATGGGCGGCAAGGCATCGGCCAGCAACAGCGGCATCGCCATCGTCGGCGACTCGTGCAGTTGGGCGCGGGCCGCGGCCGACCAATGCTGATACCCGAACGCCGCCAGGCCGATCAACAGCGGAGGAACCGTCAACGCAATCGTCAGCAATCCGGCGACGATCGAATGCCACTGCGCCTTCAGCGGCGTCTGGCAAGCCTGAATCCTCTGGAAATAACAATTCCAGGGGATGCCGCCAAAAACGAGCATGATCGACAAATCCCACCAGCCGACGATGCGCGGTGCCGTCCAATAGCCGTCGGCCGAAAGCGGGGGCAGCCACCGCGCGGCGGTGCCTTTCTCCTGGACGTAGTGGTTCCAGCACGCATCCAATCCGCCCGACGCGTGCAGCGCCAGCGGCAGCGCGATGAAAAGGCCGATGGGAATCAGCGCGAATTGCACCGAATCGGTGTACCCGACGCTCCACATGCCGCCCAGCAACGTGTAGAGCGTGACCACGGCGGCCGAAATGACGATCGCGCTTGTGAGATCGATTCCCAGCATCACGCCGAACGTGGCACCGATCGCGACCAGCAATTCGGCGCTCCAGAACACCTCGCCCAACAGGGCCGGCAAACTCAACACGGCCGACCAATGCTTGCCGAACCGGGCGGTAAGCGGATCCACCAGCGTGACGAACTGCAGCCGCCGCATTCTGTGGGCGAAGAACACACCGCCCAGGATCAAGCTCAGGCCGAAACAACCGCCTCCCTGCCAGCCCGAGGCGATGCTGGCGAACACCCCCTCGGCGGTTCCCAGCAAATAGCCGCCGTCAATCCAGGTGGCCGCCATGGTGACCGTGGCCATCCAAAAGGGCATCGCGCGGCCCGCGACCAACAGCTCGGAAGCCGTGCCGAGCTTGAGGCGTTTCGCAGCTCGCGCGCCGACGGCGAAAAAGATCGCATACAGCGTGGCGACGGCGGCGATTCCACCCCAATTGGCCTGGTCCATTCGACTCTCTCCACGCGTCGAGGGGGCGCTCAACCGGCCGTGGTTTGGCCCTTTGCCGCGCGTCGGCTAGTCGGCCGCCACACATTCGTTCGCCGCGGCGACGGCTTCGTTCAGTTTCGATCGACCGCTCAGGGGCTCAAAAAACAAATGCTTCCGCATCAGCGCCACCAGTCCGGGCGCGCACAAGTACCCGTCAAGCACGTGCCGGCGCCCAACCTGGCAACAGGCGTCAACCTGTTCGATCTTGCTCCACGCGTCCGCGTCTAGCCAGCATCGGGACAGGCCGGTGTAACCGAGGGCTTGCCGGCACGACCGGCGCTGGTAAATCCTGTGGTAACGCTTCAACAGCGCGTCGCAGCCGTTGTTCACAAGCAGCATGCCCTCGATCTGCGACAACGCCTGGCCGTGGGCATGGCCTCCGAACAGCCAGTCGTTGTCGAGCGCGGCGGCAATAAGCATGACCTGCATCGGCCGGCGCGTGGCATGGGCCCGCTTGAGGAGCCGGCGTCCGGCGACCTGGCCGCCGCCCAGCAGGTGCAGGGCGCCGGTGACGATGCGCGCACCAAAACTATGCCCCCACAAGCTCACCGGCTCGTCCGGGTTGAGTTGATCGACGAACCAGGCGAGATAATACGCCGACGGATCCGTGCGACAAGCCTTCTCTTGCGCGTCCTTGATCGGGCCGCCGGCGCGTTCGCTCGGCCACGACCAGACGATCCAACGAACCGGCCGCTCGTCGCCGCATCGCGCCAACGTTTGATACGCGCTCCAGCCTTTGGTGAAAGCTTCACACGAGCTGATGCGGTTGCCGTGCACGAAAACACTGGTAATCAGATTCCCGTCATCAGCGGCCACCAGTTCGGCCAGACCGGATCGCACCCAGCGTTTTTCGCGATCGTAGCGCCAGTATTCCAGATTCTCGACCTGCTCTTCGACGTTGCAGTCGAGGCCGCGATGGCTCACCAGCCACAACTGATCCTGCAACCGCGGCTGCGGGCAGCACGCCAGAGAATCGCCGGCCACCGCCGGCGCGCAGGCAAGGACCGCGTACAAGGCCAGCAGGCAAAAGACAACCCCTCGACAAACTACAGGCAGCCGCATTTGCGAAGGCGCTGTCATTAGTTTGTCCAAGCGGGGCGTGAGCGGCCGCGGTTAACGGACAACACGTTTGGGCGCCTTGGGCAAAAACTCGCGGCGCGATTTACGTAAAATGTAGCATCTTTTCAACCTGCATGACGCCATTTTGCACCTTGGTGAGAAAAGTAAACGCCGCCGGGTTGCACTTGGGCTCGCGCGGTGTAGAGTTGCTTGACCCGTCGGCTCTTCCGACTGGGGATTTTGTATGTCGTCTTGGAGCAACGAGTCATGAAGACGCTTCTAATTCTGACGGCCATGTCGCTGGCGGCAGGCGCGGCGGGTTGCAAGAATTGCGGGCTGTGCGGCGGCGGAGGAGCCACTTCGGCTTACCGTCCTTCGTGCGGTCCGGCCTGCGGTGGCGGCGTGCAAGCGTATCCAGCCGCCGGTACTTATGCCGCGCCGGGCGCGGTTTCCACGCCCGTGTTGACCGCGCCCCAAACCGTTCCCGGACAGACGTATCCCGGCCAAACCTATCCGGGCCCGGAAGTTTACACTCCCGCCAATTAACAAGTTCCAAAAGATCGCCGGCCATTGAATCACGGTCCATCGCGAGTGCTACGCCCGCGGCACCAAACAGGCTCGGGCGGCCATCTCGCGGTGGACTTTCGGATTTTCCGGCGCTCGTTCGAGCGCCCATCGCCGCCCGAATTCGCTGAGAATCGGCGGCAGGGCGACAAATCGAGAAAGCCCGAATCGACTAGATACACGGGCGCGGGGCCTGATTAGAATTGAGGATGGCGTTGCCGCTCGCTCTCCGCCGGGCCGGGGGCGAGAATGTCGCATGCACGGACGCCCCCTTTTTCCCATCTGCTCAGCCGTGCGTTCGCTTCTTTTCGCTTTGTTTCTAGTGCTGTTGCCCGTGGCCGCCTATGCGCAATTCGCGGACCAGGCCGGCGGCAAGGGTCCCGCGCTGGCTGGCCAATCGACCGCGCGCATCAAGCTGGGCGTGATCGTCAAGTCCTCCGGAGCCGTCTTTCGCGCGGTTGCCACGTTGCCGGTGCCGGCCGACTGGCCGGAACAACAGGTCAGAATCGTCCAAGAAGACGTCTCGCCGACGGTCAGGAACCTGACCTACCGCAACATCACCGGCGGCGGCGGATTGCGGCAAATGGTGGTGGAGATTCCCCAACTGGCGGCCGGCCAGGAATGCCGGGCCCTGGTGACGTTTGAAGTCACGCGCAGGGCCATCGAGGCGCCCACGGCCACCGCCATCTATTCGATTCCCAAACAACTCCCGCCGCCGCTTCGCATCAACATCGGCCCAAGCCCCTACATCGAATGCCGGCACCCGAAAATCATCGCGGCAGCCAAGGAAGCAGCGGCCGACCGGGAAACGGCCTGGGAGAAAGTCGAGGCCATGTATGATTGGACCCGCCAGCACGTGGCCTACAAAAACGGCCATCTCAAAGGCGCCGTTCGCGCACTCAATGACGAAGAAGGGTACACCGACGAGCTTACCTCGCTATTTATCGCCATGTGCCGCGTACACAAGATCCCGGCCCGCACGGTCTTTGTCCCCGGCCACTGTTACGCCGAGTTTTATCTGGAAGACGACGAAGGCCAGGGTCATTGGTTCCCCTGCCAACCGGCCGGCGCCAGGTCGTTCGGCGCGATCGGCGAGGTGCGGCCCATCCTGCAGAAGGGGGACAACTTCAAAAACCCTGAAAACTCCAAGGAGAAGCTGCGTTGGGTCAAGGAGTATTTCCACGCGTCTGGCCGGGGCCGCAGCCCACAGGTGAAGTTCGTCAACGAACCCGTGGCCCCTTAGGGCCGTAGGGAAAGGGCCGGCAAAACCGATGACGGCGCCCCCAATGTGAACCCATTGCGACCGCCACGGCTGTCAATTCGGCGCCGACTTATGTATGGTGAGAAGAGAGATTCGGAGTGGACCGGGCGGCCGCCGACGCGCCCTAGTGGCGCGCTTGGAGGAAAGTCCGGGCTCCACAGGACATGGTGGTGGGTAACGCCCACCGGCCGCGAGGCCCGGGAAAGTGCAACAGAAAGCAAACCGCCCGCCGGGGGTTCGCCCCTGGGCAGGTAAGGGTGAAACGGCGAGGTAAGAGCTCACCAGCAGGCTGGGCGACCAGCCTGGCT
>JBBDNV010000063.1:0-5497 GCA_040877415.1 Pirellulales bacterium | reverse complement strand
TGATCGCCGGCATGGAAGGCGCGCTGCCGAGCGTCGTGGGCGGACACGTTGCCTGCCCGGTGATTGCCGTCCCGACCAGCGTCGGCTACGGCGTGAGCTTGCGCGGACTGGCGGCCCTGTTGGGCATGCTCAACAGTTGCGCTGCGAACGTGACGGTCGTGAATATCGACGCCGGATTCAAAGGAGCCTACGTGGCGGGATTGATCGCCTCGCGCGTGGCCGGGGGTAACCGATTACGCGATTCATCCCCCGGCAAGCCGGGGGCTGACGGGGACGAAGGTAATTCGCGATGAGTCGGTCCGATGCAACTTCCGCTCCCCTGCCCCGCCTGGCGCCGCGACAGCCCGAGAGTCATAAAGGCGACTTTGGCCGGGCCCTTTTGATCGGCGGATCGCAAGGCATGGCCGGGGCCATCGCCATGGCCGGCATGGCGGCCTTGCGCAGCGGCGCCGGATTGGTGAAACTGGCCACCGCAAGCGCCTGCCAGGCCACGGTCGCCGCGTTTGAGCCCAGCGCAATGACAGTCGCTCTGGCCTGCGACGCCGACGGCCGGATCGCCGCGGCGGCCTTGCCGATCCTTGACGAGCTTGCCAAGCAAGCCACCGTCGTGGCCTTGGGCCCGGGCCTGGGCCGGTCCGATCAACTCCTGGCAGTGGTCGCCCGGCTTTACCAGGATCTGCCGCAGCCGATGGTCGTCGACGCCGATGGGCTCAATGCGCTCGCGCGGCAGCCCGAGGCGCTCGAAAAAGCGGGCGGACCGCGCGTGCTCACCCCGCATCCCGGCGAATTCGGCCGCTTGATCGGGCGCGAAACCATTCCCATCGACCAGCGCGAAAGCCTGGCCCGTGAGTTTGCCGCTCGCACCGGCGCGGTCGTGGTGCTCAAAGGCCACCGCACCGTGATCACCGACGGCAAGCAACTTTCGCTGAACACCACCGGCAATCCGGGCATGGCCACCGGCGGCACGGGCGACGTCCTGACCGGCATCATCACCGCGCTGGTCTGTCAAAAACTGTCGCCCTACGACGCCGCGCGATTGGGCGCCCACGTCCACGGCCTGGCCGGCGATCTGGCCGCGTCGGAGCTGGGCGAAGTCGGGATGATCGCCAGCGATTTGATCAAGTATCTGCCCACGGCGTGGCAGTTGGTCATGTCGGGAGAACAATAGATTACGAGAGGGGATCCGGCTCATTTCCAGTATGCAGCGATGTCCATTGTCGCAGCGGTCAAGAATTCCTCCGCCGCGACGAATCAATGATATCCTCACGAGACACGACCTTCCCTTCCGCACATGCCCGGAGAGACCGCGATGATCAGGATCGTTGGCCGGATCGGCTATGTCGTCGTGATTCTGTTGGCGCTTGTTGGCATTACCAGCATCGTGGCCCGCTTCGTGGGGACGGTGCAATTTCTGGCCGATCCGTCGGCGGTTGACGTCACGGCGAATGCGCCGCCGGGGGCCGAGGGTTTTGATGAGCGTTATTACGCGCACCCGTACCTGACGCTGGTGCACATTCTCGTTGGCTTTTTGTTCATGGTGCTGGGCCCGATCCAATTCTGGCCGGCGGTTCGCAACCGCTGGATTCGATATCATCGTTGGGCCGGCCGGGTGTGGATGATCGCAGCCCTGGTGGGCGTGACGTCGGCACTATTGTTCGTGCCGGTGCTGCCGGTGTTCGGCAGCTTTTCGACGAGAGTCGCGGTCGTGTTTGCCAGCCTGATGTTTCTGGTTTGCCTGGCGCAAGGTTATCGTCGCATTCGGCATAGGCAGATTGCCCAGCACCGCGAATGGATGATCCGCACGTTCGCCATCGGCCTGGGCATTTCGACGTTCCGCGTGATGATCCCCTTCTTGATGATGCCGCCCTTGAACGCGACGTTCCCGGAAGCGTGGGACACGGTGGTATGGCTGGCTTTCGCCGTCAACGTCATCGTGGCCGAAGCGTGGATCAACGTCACCCGCCGTCAGCCGCAGCCAGTCCCCAGAACCGCGCCCATCCGCGAGCACGTGTTGCAAACCACTCGAGCGGTGCGGTCGTTTTCCATCAGGCCATCTCGGGCGTCGGGCGAAGGTGACTGATCCGCCGAGGCGGTCCTATCGGCTTTCGGCCCGCGGCGAGTCTTGCCCCAGCGGGCTGCCGTTGGTGCTGGGTTCGGAGGAGGGCCGGTGTTGGCCCGCTTCGGCCCATTCAATCGACAGCCGGGTTTCAAACACCTTTTCGAACAGCTTGCCGCGTTTTCGGGCGCCCCAGATGTCGACTTCGGGATCCTGGGCGGCGGCGAGCTTGAGCGTGATCTCGCGGTTGCCGAAATCGACCGTCACATCGGTCACTTGCTGGGTGTTGCTGCGGTCCAGGCCCCCGGCCACGCGCAGGATGGCGGCCATCTGGCGCACGCGATCCTGGTCGAGGGCCGATAGCTGGCGGAAATTGGCGTGTTTTCGCTTGGGCGCGGCGCCGCGGTGATAGCGGGCCACGTTGGCGATCAATTCCAACTCGTTCGGCTGAAAGCCTTCCAGCCGGCTGTGCAGGATCAAGTGGTAGCTGTGCTTGTGGTGCTGATCGTAATTGATCAGGTAGCCGACGTCCTGCAGCTTGGCCGCGGCTTCCAACAGCACCTGGTCGGCCGGATTCAAATGGCAACAAGGCGCCACCTGCGCGAAGATCGATCCGGCCAATCGAGCCACGTGGCGGCTGTGGGGCATTTCGCATCCGCAACTGGCGGCCAGGCGCTCGAGCGCCGCCTCCTTGTCGCGCGGCTTTTCGACGTTGGCCCCCAGCGACCGCTCGATCATCGACAACAGCAGCCCGTCGCGCACACCCCGATTGTGAATTTGCACCGAATTGACTTCAAAGCGATCCATCGTGCGGTCGATGATGGCCAATCCGGCGACGATGATATCGGCCCGATCGGGACTTAGCCCGGGCACGCCGGCGCGCAGCTTGAGCGGCATTTTGCGGAGCCGTTCGAGCAGATGCCGCACGTCGGCCCGGCTCACCTGGTAGCCGCGGATCGGCATGCCGTCATGGCCCTTGGCGGCCATGGTCATGGCGGCCAGGCTGGTGAACGTGCCGCCGGAGCCGAACAGCAGGTGCGGCACCGAGACCAGGTGCCTGGTGTGCCTGCGCAGTTGACGGTCGATGGCGTCGAGCAGCTCACCGAAGCCCTCGTTCGAGGCCGTATTCGGAAAGGCTTCGCTTAAGCGCACGGCGCCCAACTGCGTGGTATAGACAGTTTCCACCAGGTTGCCGAAGGCCAGCACGATTTCGGTGCTGCCGCCGCCGATATCAACCACCGCCAGGTGCTTGCCCGACAGATCGAAGGCCCGCTGGACGCTGGCAAAGGCGAGCAAGGCTTCCCGCTCTGGGCCGATGACCTCGATCTCCAGGCCCAGCTCGTCGCGGACCCGGCGGCAGAATTCTTCGCCGTTGGCGGCTTCGCGCACGGCGCAGGTGGCGATGGTTTTCAATTCGGTGGTCTGAAAACCCTCGGCAATTTTTTTCATCCGCCGCAGCGCGGAGAGCGACTTTTCGATGGCCGCCGGATCGAGGCGGCCCGTTTTCCCGAGATGCTCGCCCAGCCGCGTGGACTCTTTCTCCTCGTCTAGGATCCGATAGTTTCCGCCGCGCAGCGGCTCGGCCACGATCAGGCGAATGCTGTTGGTGCCGATGTCGATCGCCGCCAGTCGGTAAACGAGCTCCGGAGAGAGGAAAAACTGCTTCTCTTCCATGTAGTTTCCACAGGTGGAAAAGTCCGCCCAGTCCTTACTAAAAGGATAGCATATCGGACCCCGCTCAGGCGAGGGCGGCATCCACCAGCCCGAAGCGCGAGTTTTGATGTTGCGCATTGGCCATTCGGCCCATTTGACCGGCCGTGCCCGGCGGGCTCATAATTCTATTACCTGCCGCAACGTATCCATCATCCCGGGCAATACTCGTGAAGCTGCTGCGTGAAGTCGCCGGTCTCGCGGCTGAATTGCGGTCCGGGGCGGTAGCAATCGGAAACTTCGACGGCGTCCACTTGGGGCATGCCCGCATTGTCGCGCGCACCATTGAAAAGGCGCGCGACCTGGGCGGCGCGGCGGTGGTGTTCACGTTCGATCCGCATCCGGTGCGCATTTTGCGCCCGGCCGAGGCGCCGCCCCCTTTGACGTGGACCGACCGCAAGGCCGAGCTATTAGCCGAACTGGGCATCGACGCGGTCATCGCCTATCCGACTGACGCGGCGCTGCTTTCCCTTTCGCCCGAGGAGTTTTTCCAGCGAATCGTCCGCGACGCGCTCGACGCGCGGGCCCTGGTCGAAGGACCGAATTTTTATTTCGGCCGCGGCCGCTCGGGCACGATCGAGGTCTTGCGCCGACTGGCCGGCGACGCGGGAATCAGCCTCGACGTCGTCGAGCCCTTGGTCGTCGATGGCGACTACGTGTCCAGCTCGCGCGTTCGCCGCTTGATCGCCGAGGGGGACGTCGCGGGCGCTCGTCAACTGCTCACGCGGCCCTATCGGATTCGCGGCATGGTGGTACACGGAGCCGGCCGGGGCGTAAAGCTTGGCTTCGGCACGGCGAACCTGGATGCCATCGATACGCTGCTGCCCGGAGCCGGCGTTTACGCGGGTTGCGGCACGGTGGGCGGGCGGCGCTTTGCGGCGGCGGTCAACGTCGGGCCCAGCCCCACTTTCGGCGAAGCGGCCCAGCGGGTCGAAGCGCACCTTTTGGGCTGGGACGGCTCGCCCTTGTATGGCCAGGCGCTTGAGGTTGACTTTCTCGCGCGGTTGCGGAAGATTCAACGCTTTGCCGGCGCCGACGCGCTGGTGGAGCAACTGAAAAAAGACGTCGACGCGGCCAGCCAAGCATTTCATCAATTCGAGCTGGCCGATAAGCTGGCATCGGCCCCCCGAGCAGGCAGCGGCTGATGGACCATGAGCAAGCGCGGCTTTCTTTCGCGCCCCACCTAAACTCAGCAAGCGAGACGATGTCGATTCATTGGCCCAGGTTCACCGAGCTCGTCCAATCTCACGATCGCTTTCTGTTGACCAGTCACGTTCGCCCCGACTGTGACGCCCTGGGAAGCGAGCTGGGCCTGGCCGGCGTGCTCGACGCGCTGGGCAAGGACGTGCTGGTGGTCAATGCCCAAAAAACGCCGCCCAACCTGGCGTTTATCGACCCCACGGACCGGCTCAAGACGCTGGGCGTCGACGTCGAGCCGTTTCATCTCGACGGGTGCGAGGTGCTGATCGTGCTCGACACCAGCGCCTGGGCCCAATTGGGCTCGATGGCCGACGTGGTGCGCGCGAGCCAGGCCCACAAGGCGATCCTCGATCACCACGTCGGCGAAGACGACATGGGCGCCGAGCTGTTCAAGAATCCCGAAGCCGAGGCCACCGGGCGGCTGGTGCTCGAAGCGGCGCGCCATTTGGGCGTGCGGATCACGCCCGAGATCGCCAGGCCCCTGTTCGCGGCCATCGCCACCGACACCGGCTGGTTCCGTTTCGGCTCCAC
>JBBDNV010000062.1:0-5839 GCA_040877415.1 Pirellulales bacterium | reverse complement strand
GTCTCGATGGTCGTCCAGTCCGCCGACGCGCTGCCGCCGCGCACAAACGGAAAAACACCCGGGTCGGCGTCTGCTCCGGGCAGAATACTAAAGTTTTCCTTCGTGGAGATCGGCTCGATGTCGAGCCCGTCTGGCGTTTTGGAGGCCAGACCGGAGAGCGGCTTGCCCTTCAGCGCGGCCTCTGCCGCCGTGCGCCAATCCGCGAGCGAAGCGGGTGGAAACGTGGAAAGATCAAGTTTTTCCCCGAAACCGTCGCTCATCCTGCCACCTCCTCAACTTGGACCATGTGTTTCTGGCCTCCCACATGCATGACGTAGCGCTTGGGGCGCGTGCCGGGTGAAGTTGCCTGGGCCGCGGTCGCCGGCGCGTTGTTCGGTGCTCCCGCCGGCGGCGCCACCGGTTTCTCACCGCGCAGCAAGCGCTCGGTCTCGACCGGAAACATGGCAAAGAGCACCGCTGTCTCGTTGTCATCGGGCAGGTCCTTCTCCTTGAGCTTGTCGCGTAGGGCCGGCATGCCCGGCTCAAGCAGGTCAGCCGGGCGGATCGTCACCGCCTTCTTGCCGCTCTGCTTCTCGACCAGGGCGAGAAGTTCCTCGTCCACCGGGCCGGGCGTCTTGCCGTATTTTCCGAGCACCACGTCCTGCGCGGGCTGGGAAATCATTTTCCAACGGCCGAACTTCACATTGAGCATGGCTTGCGTGCCGACAATCTGGGAGGTCGGAGTGACCAGTGGAATGTACCCGAGAGCAGCGCGCACCACCGGCATTTCCTTGAGCACTTCGTCATAGCGCTCCGCCATTCCCTGCTCCTTGAGCTGGTTGCGGAAGTTGCTCAGCATGCCGCCGGGCACTTGGTAAGTGAGAATGTCCACATCGACCCGCTCGTTGGCCGGACTGGTGAAGGCTTTCAATTCCTCGTAGACCTTCTCGAAATGCGCCCGCAGCCGGCCGAGTCGCTCACGGTCGTAGTCCGGGCACCGGGGATTCCCCTCGAGCAGAGCCATCATGCGCAGCGTGTCGGGCTGCGAGGTGCCATTGGCGAAGGGGACAATCGAAGTCTCGACCACGTCGACCCCGGCCTCGATGGCCGCGAGATAAGCGCACGCCGCCAGCCCCGCCGTGTCGTGGCTGTGCAGAATGATCGGCACGCTGACGCGCTCTTTCAGCTGGGAGACCAGGTCGTAAGCCACTTTCGGCGTAATAAGCCCGGCCATGTCTTTGATGCTGATCGATTGGCACCCGCGGTCGACCAGCGCCTGACCCAGCTCCACGAAGGCCTCGATCGTATGAACCGGACTGATCGTGTAACAGATCTCGCCGCGCGCCTGCTTGCCGGCCGCCAACGTCGCGTCGATCGCCGTGTGCAGGTTGCGCACATCGTTGAGCGCGTCGAAAATACGCAGCACATCCATCCCGCGGTCCGCCGTGCACTGCACAAAAGCCGCGACCACGTCGTCCGGAAAACTCGTGTATTGCACGATGTTCTGCCCCCGCAACAGCATCCCGTGCGGTGTCTTGGGCGCACCCTTCTTCAAGGCGCTGATGCGCTCGAAAGGATTTTCGCCGAGGTAGCGCAGGCAGGAATCGATGGTCGCCCCGCCCCACGTCTCGAGTTGGTAAAAACCGAGCGCGTCAAGGTCGGCCAGTGCCGGGAGCATTTGCTCCGTCTTCATGCGCGTCGCCGCCAAAGACTGGTGCCCATCCCGCAGCACCGTGTTGGTGAACTCAACGCGCTTCATTAACTGTAATGATATTAGCCGCGCCGACGGGCCGACAGCAATCAAAAGCGCACCGTTACCGGCGTGGCGCGTCGCCGTTCCCAGCGACGGCCCTTCATCGACCACCAACCGGCGGCAAGCACGCCGCCACTGCAACAACTACTTGAGCACCACCCCGGTCAGCGGCGGCAAAGTCAACAGCACCGCATCGCCCCCGCCCGCGACTTGAACCGCCGATGGTTCGCCCTGTGTCATGAAGACCACTTCCCGCGTTGGCCCCTCGAACGAAACGGCTTGTTCCTCGGTCGACCGGTTCAGCGCCACCACGCGCAAGTCATCACCTGTGCCGCGACTGTAGGCGAAGACATTCTTGTCGTCGTCGGCCACCAACACGGCAAAGTCGGCCGCCTTGAACGCAGCACTCGCGGCGTGCAGGCCGATGGCCTCGCGATAAAACGCATGGAGAGCATCGTCGAAATTCGGATTGTCCTCCGCGCGCTCGCGGCCGGTCGGATCGGTCTTTTCAATCTCCATCTGCAGGTCGGGCCACGGCATCGGTTTGCGGCAATCCGGGTCGTCTCCGCCCCAGATTCCGGCCTCCACGCCGTAGTAAAACATCGGCGCCCCGACGTAAGTCAGCTGGAAGAGCGTGACCAGCCGCTGGATCGCACGCTCCTCGTCATTGGGTTTGCGGACTTCGTATTGGTCGTTGCTGCGCGCCGAATTGCCCGGTTCGTCATAGTCGAACTTTTCTTGGTTCTTGTATTGGCCGGTCGTATTGCGGTTGACGATCATCTGCGCCAACCGGTCCGTGTCGTGCGAGTCGGTCAGGTTCCATAGCGCCAACTGTGTGTCGGCCGGAAATTGCCCGCGACGCTGGTTGAGCAGGTCGCCGAAAGCGGACGGCTTGATGCTGTTATCGATGAGGTAGGCTTTGACCGGCATGGCGAAGGCGTAATAGTTCATCGCCGCGGAAAAACCCGTCCGCTTGAGGTAGTCGGCCGCGTTGGTCCAGACCTCGGGGATGGTGATGGCTTGCGGGTTTAGCCCGAAGACCATCGCATTCCAGTCGCGCCAGAATTTGTCGGGCACTTCCTCGGATACGTCGAGCCGCCATCCGTCGATGCCGTCGCTCGGATCACCGTCGCCGTCCGGATCCATCCAACGCTTGGTCGCGTCGAAAATATATTGCTTCGGCCCCGGATGAAGGTCGCCGCCATCCTCGGTGTTGCGAAATTCGGGCAAGGTGAAAAACCCGGCCCAGCCCGTGACGCGCAGTTCGTTGCGCCGCGTGTCAGGATTGTCGAACGACTGGACGGTGAACCATTCGGCGTAGGGCGACTTCTCGCCGTTCATGCGGAGGTCGCGGTAGGCGAAGAAATCACGCCCGGTGTGGTTGAAGACGCCATCGATGACCACTTTGATCCCGCGCTCGTGCGCTTGCTTGATCAGCTCGAGGAACAGCTTGTCCGCCGCCGTCCATTGCCACGTCGCTGGATCGGCCGTTTCACCGCCATTGCGGATGATCTCGAAATCGCCCTCGGGATCCGGACCGAAGTTCGGATCGATGTGATGGAAAGAATTGCCGTCGTATTTGTGCTGCGAGCGACCGTAGAAAACCGGATTGAACTTGAGCGCCGTGACCCCCAACTCCTGCAGATAGTCGAGTTTGTCGATCACCCCCTGCAAATCCCCACCATAGCGCCGGTGGAAAATGCCGTTTTCGTAAAAGCTGTCGCCGATGGCCTGCTCCCACTCATCACGAACGAAATAGTCCGCGGCCCAGGGCGTCACCCGCCAGCCGCCCACATTAGGGAAATGCATCTCCAGCGTCTCCCGCGTCGGGTCATTCGACGGATCGCCGTTGCGGAACCGCTCCGGGAAAATTTGGTACCAGACAGCCGACTTACCCCATTCGGGAACGTTGTTCAGCAGGGGTTGTGCCTCCTCGGCGTGGGCCGCCGAAACAAAAATGGCCAAGAGTAAAAGACAGCGCTTCATAGAGTTAAACAATACACCCTCCCCACCCAATCGTCCGAGTCAAGGCACAAACCATTGCGGGCCCGTCCGCACTAACCTATGTTATAGCGGATTCGATGACCGCTTTTGCTCTCGCTGTGGCTTTCACGCTCGGCGTTTCATTTTTTTGCTCCCTCCTTGAGGCCATGTTCCTCAGCACGACCACCGCCGAGGTCGAGGCCCTCAAAGAACGCAATCCGCGCCGAGGAAAGCTCTTCGAGGATTCGCGGGACCACATGGAGGAAACCATCTCCTCCATCCTGACCCTCAACACCATCGCCAACACCCTCGGCGCAGTCACTGTCGGAGGCATCGCCATCCAACTCTTCGGTGACACCTCACTCGGCGTTATCTCCGCCTTGATGACTATCGGCATATTAGTGATCTCGGAGGTCATTCCGAAAAACCTCGGTGTCGTCTACCGCACTATCCTGCAAAAGCATGCCGCCTACCCGCTCTACTGGATGCGGCGCCTTCTCCGTCCCCTCACCCGCGTCTGCAACCTCGTCGTCCGCGCCATCATCCGCCGCAAACCCGACGAAGGAGCGTCCGATCGCGAAATCGTCCTGCTCGCCGAAAAAGGCGCCCGCGAAGGCACCCTCACCGGCAGTGAGCGCGACCTCATCCAGAACGCCCTCAGCCTCTCCACCACCCGCGTGGCTGACATCCTTACGCCTCGCAACGTCGTTGTTGCCCTCGAGGAAGACCTGACCGCCTCCGACGTCCTCGCCGCGCACCCCTCGATCCGCTTCAGTCGTATGCCTGTCCACGCCGGCACCCTCGACGAAATCACCGGCTTGGCCCGTCGCCGCGATATTCTGCACTGCATCGCCACCGGCCACGGCGACCGGACAATCAAAGACCTCCAACAACCCGTCGCCTTCGTCCCCGAAATGGCCACCGCCGCCAGCGCCCTGCAAACCCTCCTCGCCGCCAACCAACAACTCGCCGCCGTCGTCGACGAATACGGCGGCTTCGTCGGCGTCGTCTCGATCGAGGACATCATCGAGCACTTGATCGGACGCGAAATTTACGAGAAAGACGACCTTGCCGTCGACATGCGCGCCTTGGCCCGCCGGCGCGGACGTCAACGCCATCGCCAACCCGATCTCCCCGTCACCAAATCATGAAAAACATCCTCCTCCCCCTCCTCCTCGCCGCCGCACCCCTCCACGCGCAGATGCTTCCCCGACCCTCCACGCCTGAGCCCTCCCTCGTCACCGTGCAAGGACGCGGCGAAATCCGCATCCCCAACACCATCGCCGTCGTCCAACTCGGTTTCGAAGCAGCCGGGCCCGACGAAGCTCCCGTCCGCCAAGACGTCACTCAGCGCTCCCAAGCCGTCATCACCGCCCTCAAAGCTGAGGAAAAAGTCGGTAAACTCGAGACCACCGCCGTCAACATCCGCCCGCAATTCACCCACTCCCAACCCGAAGCCGGCAAACGCCCGCAGCCGCCCAAAATCACCGGCTACATCGCCCAAGTCGCCGTCAGCTACGAGTCTCCGGTCGAAGACGCCGGACGCCTCATCTCCTCCATGATGGAAAACGGCGCCAACTCGGTCTCCAACATGTTCACCCGTCCGACCGTGGAAGCCCGCCGCACCGCCGAAAACGAAGCCCTCACCCTCGCCGCCCAAGACGGCGAAGCACAAGCCCGCGCCCTCCTCGCCGCCCTCAACCTTCAATGGACCGTCATCCGCTCCATCGACGCCACCAGCGACCACTTCGACCCCCGCCCCATGCCCCGCGCCGCCATGATGATGGCCGCCGAATCCGCCCCCCTCCCCGAACTCGACATCCAAGGCGGCGAAACCGTCATGACCCGCGAAGTCACCCTCCAAGTCGAATTCCGCCCGCTATAAAATCAGCGGGCCGCTTTCGCCCCCGATCGCGCCACCCCGGCGCGCTCCAAAACTGTAGCGGCGCCGTCCCCGGCGCCGGTTGTTCACCAACCGAGTAACACCCCTCCCACTAAGCCGTCAGGTTTCAAGTTTCGCCCTCATCGCCCCCCAAACACCCACGCCCCCAAGCTGAGGACCACCACCGGCACCAACACCACAAAGAGCAAATTCACCAACAACCCAACCCGCACCATTTGCGG
>JBBDNV010000061.1:0-31311 GCA_040877415.1 Pirellulales bacterium | reverse complement strand
CGAACACCGGCCTGGCCGCCTCAAACATCTTCTTTTTCGGCAACCGCATCGGCGACGACTTCATCGGCACGCCGGGAATGACCTTTCTGACGGATGTCAACGATGAGGCCGATGCCCGCGCCCATCCGGGCTTCCTGCAGCCGCTCGTGAACAGCTACGACTACAACAAGGACGGTCGGGTCAACGCGGCCGATCAGATCATTGCCCGCGGCAACGCCGGCTCGATGCTGCGGATCAACATCACGAGCCCGCCGGCTGTCCCGGGGCCTTCGGGCGAAGACGGAAGCGGGCCGGCCGTCGCTTCGGCATTAGCCACGTTGGGCGCTTCGTCGAACGCCGCGTCAGAAGTTAGCGCGGGAAATGATCGTCCCGCGGCGATGCGAGAACCCGATAGCGCGCCGGTCGGCCGATTCTGGCAGCAGCTCGGCGAAGCGAGCGATCCCCGCGCCAGTATTGTGCTTGACTCGCTCGACCAGATTGTGGAGACGCTCGATCTTGACGAGTGGGTGGATGGCACAATGCGTCGCCGGGAATTCTAGCTTCCAAGGGCGTTTTGCCTGCTTGGATTCGGCTGAACTTTAAGTTTCTTGCCGTGCCCGTCGTGAGCGGTCACAATGGAACCGAAGCGGCCTCTTGCGATTGTTGTCGTTCCCAAAGTCACTTCGAATCATGTCCCACGGTACAACGTTGCCAACGGTTGGCGTGCGCGGGTGTCTCGTCGGTCTCATTCTGGCGTACGGCGCCGGCTGTTGCGCTGCGGTGGATTTGAGCCGCGCGGTCATCGTCGCGCCGGCTGATCTTTCGCCCCGCGAAAAGAACGCGGTGGACATGCTCGTCGACGAGGTCCACAAGCGGACGGAAATCCGCCTGGACGTCGGGCGTTCCTGGCCCGGTGATGGCCGGCCGGCGATCGCGGTCGGTCCCGCTACGTCACTCAAATCGTTTGCTGGCCGATTCGCAGCCAACCTGCAAAAGGAACCGCCGGGCAAAGCGGAAGGATTTCGCATCCGTAGCGACGATTCGGGGGTCGTGGTCGTGGGCAACGACGAGAGGGGCGTGCTGTTCGGCATCGGTTACCTGCTGCGGCAACTGCGGATGGCGAAAGGCAAGATCTTGCTGGCCGAGGATCTCGACGTCGCCACCGCGCCCCATTACCCGTTGCGCGGGCATCAGCTCGGCTATCGGCCCAAGACCAACAGCTACGACGCCTGGGATTTGGCGCAATGGGAACAATACTATCGCGACCTGGCCGTCTTTGGCGCGAATTGCATCGAGTTGATCCCCCCGCGCAGCGACGATGCCGCCACGAGCCCGCATTTTCCGCTCCCGCAGATCGAGATGATGGAGGGCATGTCGCGGCTGGCCGACGAGTATGGCCTGGATGTCTGGATCTGGTACCCGGCGATGGACCGCGATTACGAAAATCCCCAGACGGTGGCGCTTGCGCTTCGTGAGTGGGAGGGGGTTTACAAGAGGCTGCCGCGGATCGACGCGGTGTTCGTGCCCGGCGGCGATCCGGGACACACCGAGCCTGAGCATCTCGTGGCGCTGTTGGAAAAGCAGACAGAGCTTTTGAAGAAGTATCACCCCAACGCCCAGATGTGGGTCTCGCCGCAGGGCTTCACGCGGGAGTGGATGGAGGAGTTTTACGAAATTCTGAGGACCGAGCCGGAGTGGCTCTCGGGCATTGTGTTCGGTCCGCAGGTGCGAGCGAGCCTCGGGGAACTTCGCAAGGCGGTTCCTGCCCGTTATCCGATTCGCCATTACCCGGACATCACCCACAGCCGCCAATGCCAGTATCCGGTGCCCGATTGGGATTTGGCCCACGCGGTCACGTCGGCGCGGGAGGCGATCAATCCGCGACCCGCACAGCAAGCCACGATTTTCCGCGTGACCCAGCCCGGCACGATCGGCTTTCTCACTTATTCCGAAGGCTGCAACGACGACGTGAACAAGGCGATTTGGAGCGGGCTGGGCTGGAATTCGGATGCCAAGGTGATCGACATCTTGCGCGAGTTCAGCCGTTACTTTATCGGCGACGCACACGCCGACGATTTTGCTCAGGGGCTGTTGGCGCTCGAGCGCAACTGGCAGGGTGCGCTCGTGTCAAACGACGAAGTCTACGTGACGCTCGAGCGGTTTGCCGCGATGGAAAAAACCGCCCCGCCCGAGCTATTGGCAAATTGGCGATTCCAGCAGGCGCTTTATCGGGCCTATTACGACGCCTACGTGCGGGCCCGGCTGATTTACGAAACGGGGCTGGAAGAGCAGGCCATGGACCGGCTGCGCGCGGGCCGCTCCACCGGAGCGCTAAGAGCCATGGACGAGGCCGAAAAGATCCTGGATGCCTCGGAGACGCGCGTGGCGGCCGACTGGCGCAACCGCGTTTTCGAACTGGCCGACGCGCTGTTTAAGAGCATCAAGATGCAAACCAGCGTGCCGACGTACAAGGCCATCTCCGTCGACCGCGGCGCGACGCTCGACACCGTCGACGTGCCGCTTTCCAACAGGCTGTGGCTCAAAGCGCGATTCGCCGCGCTGCGCTCCGAATCGGTCGAGTCAGAGCGCTTAAAGGGCATCGACGAAATCGTCAACTGGACGAATCCGGGTCCGGGCGGATTCTACGACGACCTGGGAAAGCTGCACGTGCAGCCGCACCTGGTGGTCGGGCCCGGTTTCGACAAGGATCCGGCTTTCCTCAGCTCGTCGCACACCGGGTTTGCCGGTTTCGGGGCCATGCGCGCGAGTTGGAAGGACCACGCCGAAGCAATGAACGATGCCCCCTTGCGGATGCGCTATGAAAGCCTTGATCCCCAGGCGAGCTACAAGATGCGCGTGGTGTACGGCGGCGACGGGCCCTCGAAAAAGATTCGCTGCGTCGCCAACGATGCATTCGAAGTCCATCCATACATCGACAAGAAACGCCCGATCGGGCCGGTGGAGTTCGACATCCCGTCCGAAGCCTCCCGATCCGGCGTGCTTCATTTAGCCTGGTACGGACCGCAGGGTTTGGGCGGCAACGGCCGCAATTGCCAGGTCTCGGAAATCTGGTTAATCAAGAAACGCTAGAAAAGCCCGATCGCGGCTTAGCACCATGAAAACTGCCGCTCGTTGTATGGCCCTCCTGGCCAGTGCATGGATCGCCGCGGCACACGCCGGCGACGTGCGCGTCGGCGCCGCGGCCGCGAGCATCGAGGCCGACGATTCGATGATCATTGGCGGCGGCATCGGCCCGGGCAAGGCGATGGGACAGGAAGGCGAATTGCGGGCCGTCGCCGTCGTCGTCGAAAAGAGCGCGGGCGACAAGGTGGCCGTCGTCGCCTGCGACGTGCTGTTTGTCACGCGCGATTTCGTCGAGGTGGCACTCGCCGAGATCGAAAAGTCGACCGGCATTTCGCCCGCTTGCGTGTTGGTCAACGCCACGCACACGCATCACGCTCCCACGACCGCCACCGTGCACGGCTACGAGCGCGAGGAAGTTTTTATCAAGCGCGTCGGGGACGCGATCGTTAAGGCCGTCGAGCAGGCCAACGGGCGCTTAAAGGATGGCGACGCCGAAATGCTCTTTAAGCTTGGCGAAGAGCGCACGGTGGGCGCCAACAGCCGCGTGCTGCTCGCCGATAACACGATCTGGTGGACCGGACCGATGGACGACGCCGTGCGCCATACCGGGCCGTTTGACCCGCGGCTGCCGGTGGTGGCCTTTCGCGGCGCCGGCGACAAGCTGCGGGCGGTGATCTACAACCATTCGACGCACACCATCGGCACGCGCAAGCCGAACGTCCGCTCGCCCAGTTTCTATGGGCTGGCCGCCCAGGAGCTCGAATCGGAGCTGGGCTGCGCCGTTTCGTTCCTGGAGGGCGCTTCGGGCTCGACGCACAACATCACGCATGTTCCGGTGGACGTCGCGGTGCGCCGCATGAAAAACGCCGTTACGCTGGCGCTTTCCGAAGCCGAGCTGCGATCCGTCACGAAGCTCGCCTCGGTGAAGCAGCCGTTTCAGTTCAAGGTCCGCACGTTCGACGAATCGGCCGAGGATGAAAAAGTTTCCCGCTATTGCCGCAAAAGGCTGCCCGAGCACGCCGAAGCGATCATCGAAGTGTTTCGCAACATGCGCCGTAAACTCAAGCCCGAACAAGGCAAAACGCGCGAGACGGTGCTGCAAGCAATCGCGCTTGGCGACGTGGCGATCGCGGGCGTGCCGGCCGAGTATTTCACGATTTTCGGAGTCGACATCAAGCGTCGCTCGCCGTTTCGCGATACAATCGTGGCAGAGTTGGCCAACGACTGGATCGGTTACCTGCCCAATCTGGAAGCGCACCAGTTCGGCGGATATCAGACCTGGATGGGGCTGCACAGCTACGCCGAGCCCGGCACCGGCGAGCGCATGGCCGATCAGATCGTAAGCATGCTGGAGGAACTGGCCGGGAAATAGATCGATGCGCCCCTTGTTGCGCTACGTCTGGGCAATTCTGGCGCTGAGTGCCGTCGCCTGCGCGGGCGAGCCCGAGCTGCGCGAAACTCCGCTTGCGCCCAACGAAGAGCTGGCCACGTTCGAATTGGCGGACGAACGGTTGACCGTCGAGCTGGTGGCCAGCGAGCCCGAGCTCGACAGCCCCGTGGCCATCTGTTGGGACGCCGACGCGCGGATGTTCGTCGCCGAAATGATCGACTATCCGACCAATCCGCCGGGCGGACAGGTGAGACTTCTCGAAGATCGCGACAACGACGGGCGCTATGAGCAGGCCACGGTGTTTGCCTCGGGTTTGAGCTTTCCCAACGGCGTGCTGGCCGCCGCCGGCGGCGTGTTCGTCACGGCCGCTCCCGACATCCTGTTCCTTAAGGACACCGACGGCGATGGCGAGGCTGACGAAAAACGTGTCGTGCTGACCGGTTTTGGCGAAGGCAACCAGCAACTGCGCGCAAACGGGCTGACCTGGGGCCTGGACAACTGGATTTACGGCGCCAACGGCCGCAGCGACGGACGCATTCGCCGCCCGGACGATCCGAACGAAAAAGCCGTATCCATCCGCGGGCGCGATTTCCGCTTTACGCCCGACGGCAATAAGTTCGAAGCCACGAGCGGCCAAAGCCAGTTCGGTCAGGCGGCCGACGACTGGGGGAATCGCTTCGTTTCGTGGAATACGATTCCGATTCGCCACGTGCTGTTCGACCGCGAGTTTTTCGATCGCAACCCGCGGTTGGCCGTCTTCGCAGTGCGCGACATCGCCGATGTGTCCGACAAGGGCCAGGTTTTTCCGATCAGTCCCCGGCCCAAGACCTTCAATCGCGAGCCGACCGATTACTTCAACGCCCTGTGCGGTTTGACCATTTATCGGGGCGACGCGATGGGGCGCGATTACGAGGGCAGCGTGTTCGTGGGCGAGTCGCTGACGAACCTGGTTCATCGCCGGGCGCTAGAGCCCGAGGGCGCGACGTTTGTCTCGCGCCGCGGCGAGCACGATCGCGAGTTTTTGGCCGCGAAGGATTCCTGGTTTCATCCGGTGTATCTGACCACGGGGCCGGACGGAGCGCTGTATATCGTCGACTTTTATCGCCGCTGGGTCGAGCATCCGGCGTTCGTGGCCGAATCGCTTCGCGAGGGGATCGATTGGCGGCAGGGCGCCGGTCACGGCCGCATCTGGAAAGTGAGCCGCCGCGAAAACACCTGGCCGCCCGGACCCCGGCCGCAGATGAGCCGGCAGCCGACCGCGGAGCTGGTTAAGCATCTCGAATCCACCAACGGCTGGCGGCGCGACTCGGCCCAGCGAGTGCTTTTCGAACGCCGCGATCCCAATGCCGCCGCGCTGTTGCGAGCCCTGATCGTCGGAAGTCGGCTGCCGCAGGCTAAAGTGCACGCCTTGGCGCTATTGGAAGACATGGGCCAATTGGACGACGGATTTCTGCTGCGGTCCATGGAAGACGGCGACGCGCATGTGCGTCAGTTCGCGATGCGCCTGGCGGCGCCGCGATTGGCGGCCGGGCCGGCGCTGCACGAGGCGCTCGTGGGCATGGCCGATTTCCCGTCTCCCCTGGTTCGCGTTCAACTGGCCCGGTCGCTGGGGAAAGTCGAAGGGCCGGACAAGATCACGGCGTTGGTGAAGCTGGCCGATCTCGAAGCTCGCGATCCGGTGATTCCCTTGGCGATCGTCGGCAGCCTGGGAGAATCGGCGGGCGGGTTTCTAGCGCAATTGTTGGATAAGCACCCTGAGTGGCGAAAAAAACCCAGCGACGTCCAATTGCGGCTGCTGCGCAACGCGGCCATAGCGGCTGCCGGCTGCGACGGCGGCCAGATTGCCGAATGTCTCAAGCTCATCGCGCCGGCCAGTCCCGAGGCCGCGGGACCCGGCGACCTGGTGATCCTGGCCGGCGTGGTGCAGGGACTTTCCGACCGGGGGCATTCGCTTCGCGACATGTTGCAGTCTCCCCCCGAGGGTCTTCGTCCGCACGTGCCGGCGGTGACGAAGCTGATCGCCGCGGCCCGACGAATGGCCGCCGCCGAAGACGAATCGCTCGAGCATCGCCTGGCGGCCGTCGAAGTGCTCGGCCTTGTCGACGCGGGAAGCGGTAAGATCCTGCTGGACCTGCTTTCTCCGCGTCACGTCCAGCCGCTGCAATCGGCGGCGGCCTGGGCGCTATCTCGCGCCGACGCGGCCACGGCCGCGGAAATGTTCGGCATGTGGAACGCCCTGACGATTGCCACGCGGCGGGCGCTCGTGGCCGCGTCGCTGCGCTCGCCGGCCACGACCGCGGCGCTCTTGGGCGCAATCGAGCAGGAACAAATCCTGTCCCGCGAGCTCGACCCGGCGACGCGCGATGCTCTGTTGGCCGTGCGCGATCCGGCGCTTGCGCCGCGGATCAAGGCGGCCATCAAGAGTGACGCGGCCCGGCGCAATCGCGAGGAAGTCGTGGCCCAATACACGGCGGCGCTGGAGCGACCCGGCGACCGAGGCCGCGGCGCCGCCACGTTCGAGAAGCACTGCCTCGCCTGTCATATGGTGCAGACGCACGGCCAGCGAGTCGGCCCCGATCTGTCGGGCATCGGATCGCGGCCCAAGGAGACGCTGCTGGTCGACCTTTTCGACGCCAGCCGGCAGGTGACGGGAGAGTACGTCGCCTATACGCTTCTGACTGACGAAGGCCAGTTGATGACCGGCGTGCTGGTTTCGGAAACGGCCGACAGCGTCACCCTGCGCCGGGCCGAAGGAGCGCAAGACTTTGTGCTGCGCTCGCGGATCACCGAGCTGCGCTCCACCGGCAAATCGCTCATGCCCGACGGATTCGAAGAGACCCTCAGCGAAGCGGACGTGGCCGACCTGCTCGCGTTTCTTGCTCAGCCCGACGCGCGGCTGTTGTCGAAGCCGAAATGACCCCCTGGCCGCCGGCCTCTCGACGCCGCGAAACAGCAGCGGTTGTAGCGATTGTAGCGACGGGCGATGGTATCAATTTTGTGGAATCCACCTCCCATGCACGTGCAACGGTCGGGGGCACAAAGCTATGCTTGGTTACAAGTCTTGCAATTCTGCATTCGCAGAAAGCCAACTCGGAGATGACAACAATGATGGGCCACACGGCTTTAGTGCTCTTTGCGCTGGCCACGATGGCAGCGACTCCCGACACGGAAGTGTCGTCACTTGCTCACGGCAATATGGCGGTGGGGCAAAAATTCGAAATCCAAACCACCGATCACGTCTTTCGCGGTGAACTGCTGGATCGGGCCACGGGACTATGCCAGATGGCCGTCTCTCGCGACGGCGCAACGTTTACGCCCGCACGCACCGTGTATCTGCTCGGCGCCACGGCCGGTCCTCAGGATCGCCAGATGCTCGTGTTGATGCACGAAGTGAAGTTGGGCATGAAAATGGAGTTGGCCACGGACGACTTGCAGCAAAAAAACCGTCTGATCACCAGCGAAGTCAAAGCGATCAAGCTGCGGCGGTAAGGCTGCGCAGCGCTAGTGGGCGGGCGTGCGATCGCGGGGGGCTTTGGCGGCGATTCTCGCGGAGACCGCGAGAATCCGCGCGGCTGCCTCGTCGACTTCCTCGGCCGTCGTGGTGGCGCCCAGGCTGAAACGCACGCTCCCGGCCAGCACTTCCTTGCCGCAGCCCATGGCCGCCAGCACCGGCGACGGCTCGCTCGATCCGCTGGCACAGGCCGAGCCGGTCGAACAGGCCACGCCGGCCAGATCGAGCGCCATGACGAGCGCCTGGCGATCGAGGCCCAAAAGGGCCAGGTTCGACGTGTGCGGCAACCGCTCGGCGCCGATCCCGTTAACGACCACTCCGCCGGCGTAGCCCTCGGTCAGCCGCGCTTCGAGCCGGTCGCGCAACGTTCGCAGGCGTTCGACGCGGGTTTCCTTTTCGCGCTCCCAAGCGGCCAGCGCCGCGTGCATGCCGACGGCCAACGCCACCGGCTCGGTGCCGCCGCGCATGCCTTCCTGCTGAAATCCTCCGACAACCAGCGGCTGCAATTCCAGGTCGTCGCGCACCACGAGCGCGCCGATGCCCAGCGGGCCGTGAAACTTGTGGGCGGCCACGGTCATGGCGTTAGCCCCCAGCGCGCGAAAGTCGACCGGCAGTTTGGCCACCATTTGCGCCGCGTCGGTATGTAGCGGCACGCCCAGCGCCTGGCAGCGGCGGGCAATTTCCGCCACCGGCTGGATCACGCCCGTTTCGTTGTTCGCCAGCATGAAGCTGACGAATCGCGTCCGCTCGGTGAGCCGCTCGTCAAGCGCGGCGACGTCGACAACGCCGTCTTGCGTCACGCCAAGGCGATGAATTGTCCAGCCGCGCCGTTCAAGCAGCCGAGCCGCCGCGCTGACGCTGTGGTGTTCGATCGCGGAAATGATTGCCTCGCCGGGCGACATGTCGGGATCGGCGAATCCGGCCATGCCGAGCAAGGCCAGGTTGTTGGCCTCCGTGCCGCCGCTGGTGAAGATGACCCGATCGCCCTGGCCACCCGAACGCTCGGCGCCGAGGATGCGGCCGATCTCGTCCCGCGCGTGTTCCAGCGCCTGCCGGGCGCGGCGGCCGATCGCGTGCTGGCTTGCCGGATTGCCGAACTTGGCGGTCTGCCACTCGGCCATGGCCGCCGCCGCTTCGCTCGCCAGGGGCGTGGTCGAATTGTGGTCCAGGTAAATCATGGCTGCTCGCTTTGGCGCAATTCTAACAGGCTACCGCATGGCCGGCTTGCTCTCCTTTTTCCTTTCTTCTCTTCTCCTGCTCTATTTTGTCCGGCATTGCTGGGCAAAATGCCCCCGCGGCGCGGTATCATGGAACGCGTCCGAGCGAGCGATTCTGTGGGGCATGGCATGTTTCGCAGAACCTGAAGCGACGCTGCGGCGCGACGAAAACGCGATGAAACCCAACAAACCCAGGAACAGGCCACAGTGCCCAAAGTGCGGTAATCGGCTGCGGGTTCTGGCCGACCAGATCGGCACGGCCGTGCGATGCCCCAAGTGCAACGCGACGTTCGTGATCGGCCGTCCCCAGGATCAGGCGAAGGCCAAAACGGCCCCTTCCGCGTCGACCATCGAAAATGACGCTTACGAACCGGAAATCCCGCTTGTGCGATCTTCGATTGTGCCACAAGGGCAACCGTCGCATAGGCCCCCAGAGCGAACCGCGATCGTGGCGGAAGAGAAACCGTCGCTGTTGCCGGAAGACCCGTCGTCGGGCGTGCCGGAAGAGGAGACGGGCGATTTGCGTCCTTACGCCGCCCGGCAGTCCAGCTATGACGTCGATTGGAGCACGGCCGATGAGATGGAAATGGAGGCGCCCGTCGAACGGCCGCCCGCTAACGAAGACCAATACCTCGAGTCGGCGCGGGCCCGAGGACTGATTCGCGACGTTGACTATCCCGATCCGCCCAAGTGGACGTTTTTTTCCGGCGTTTTCACCTATCCGTGGCGCGGCGTGAATCTGTCGCGCTGGACGGCCATGTCGTTCGGGCTGAGCATCGCGGGCGTGGTGTCGCTCCAGACGCTGGAGTATCTGGGGCTGATGGGCGGTTCGCTGACGAACCTGGCCGTTCAAGGAGTGATGTTGGCGATGGTGGCGATCGCCGTCTTGATGGCCGCACTTTCGATTTCCGCGGCCAGCTGCCGGGCGGCCATCCAGGACACGGCCGATGGCCACGATCTGCCGCAGGAGGAATCGCTGCCGGAATGGGACCACTGGATGTTTACGTTTCTGGGCTGGCTGAGCCTGTGGGCGGCCGCCGGGGCCATCGGCTTTCCGCTAAGCCTGGCCATCGGGCCGGCGGCGTTTTTGATCGCCAGCACGTTCTTTTTCCCCGTCCTCCTGCTGTCAGCCATGGAATCCGATTCGTACATCATGCCGTACTCGCCGCCGGTGCTGCGCACGCTGGGCTATTATTTGCACGGTTGGCTGATGTTTTACCTGCTGACGATCGGTTTGTTCGCCGGCTGGATCGCCGCTTTTGATTTCGCCTTTCCGCGGGCTCCGTATCTGACGGTGTTTTTTTCCGGTCCCGTGCTGGCGGCCCTCATGCTCGTTTATGCCCGGCTGCTGGGGCGGCTGGCCTGGCGTGCTTCCGGCGCTCCGGCGGCTCCGGTCGAGAAAGAAGGGGATAAGCAGCCGGACGATGCCGCTCCAAGGCCTAAATCCTCCAAACAAACGAAGCGCAAGAAGCGCCGTTCGATCCGGATCGAAATCCCCGACGAGGTCGATTCATGCGATCGACCACAGCAGCCGCCTCCGCGTATCAATTTTCACCTTAGCCCTTAGCGAAGACGGCAAACACGCGGGCCGGCCCGCCGCTGCCCGTTTCGATCTTCATCGGCGCGACAACCAGATAAACCCCCTTGGGGGACAGTTTGTCGAGCTGGGCGAGGTCAAGTATCCGCAAAGCCGCGTTCATGCGGTAAACTAAATGGCTGGAAACGGTTGACGGCCACGTTACGATTCGACAATATTTCGAGTATACGCCCAAGGGCGCGGAGCGGCCAAAGCCGCCCTCGCGTCGAAAAGGGCGTGTCGGTAGCCGTTTTGTTTCCAAGTAACGCTGTCTCATAGAAAGGGCATCCGTATAGAACGCAATCAAAGGGTCAACGAGCAGATCCGTATTTCACCCGTTCGGGTCATTTCCGCCGAAGGCGCGCTGTTGGGCATTTTGAGCACCGAGGACGCGCTGGCCAAGGCCCGCGAAGCCGATCTGGATCTCGTCGAAGTGGCGCCCAACGAGCGGCCTCCGGTGTGCCGCATCATGGACTATGGAAAGTTCAAGTACCAGCAAAAAAAACGGCTGGCTAAGGGACACACGCATCACAGCAAGATCAAAGAAATTCGGGTCCGGCCCAAGACGGGCGAGCACGATATCCACTTCAAGCTGGTTCAGGCTCGCGGGTTTCTGGAGCACAAGGACAAGGTGATCGTGTCGGTCATTTTCCGCGGACGCGAGCTGGCCCACATCGAGGAAGGGCGCAAAGTGATCGATCTGGTGATCCGGGCACTCGAGGACGTGGGCAAGATCGAAGCGCCGCCTTCCCATCAGGGAAAGCGGATCGTCGCCATTTTGGCGCCCAAGTAAAGCTCGACGCTTTGGGTGCCACGGGCATCCTGCGGGTACTCGCGTCGGGTCGGCGAGACGCACGTGACACCCCTCAGCGAGAGAATCATGCGACTGGTGTTCGAATCGCTCGTGAATCGTTGCGAGCGCGATTTCCCCGAGCACCTTCGAGCCGGCGTCGACAAATAGCGGCGTCGAGCGCCCGACGCTTCCGCGGCGCGGCTACTACGCGAAGAACCAGCACAGCCACAGCGTGCAGGCCACCAGCACGACGGCCCACAGCTTGTCGTTTTTCCAGGCGGGTCGCGGGCGGGCGCGCTCCTCGCTGCGCTCGCTTTTGAAGCGGGACCACGTGAAGTGCTCCCGCTCGTGGTCGCGCTCGCCTCGGGTCGCAAAGCTCACCACCACCAGCACGCCGTAACAGACCAAAGTCGCCAGCCCGGCCCGGTGGAATTGTTGAAGATCGTGGTCGAACGCCCGCAACGCCGTCTGCTCGAAGACGATCGACAAGAGCGGACCGGCCAGGATGCAGACAAACGATGCCGTGCGGGTCACAAACGGCTGCCAAATGCCGGCCACGTAGGCCACGATCACGCCGGGCACCAGATAGGCGTTGTAGTCGGCCATGCGGTTGAAGATGCCCCCCTTTGTCTGTCCGTAGTACAGCGACAGCCAGATCGCCGCGCCGACCATCAACATCATCGCCATGCGGCCGACCCAGATCAGCCGCATTTCCGAGGCGTCGGGGCGAACGTATTTCTTATAGATGTCGAACGTAAACAGCGTGGCCGTGGAATTCATCATCGAGTCGATTGTCGAGAGAATGCCGGCCACGAGCCCCGCCATCACCAATCCAACCAGTCCGTAGCCAGCCGGCAGCAGCGTGCGGGTGAGCCCGGCAAACGCCGTGTCGCTTTCGGTGGCCGGATCGATCGCCAGGATGTAGCCCGCGGCCATGCCCGGCACGATGCACAAAAACGGGATCAGCAGCTTGAAGTAGCCTGCCACGATGATGCCCATCCGGGCATCCCAGTCGCTACGTGCGCCGAGCGTCCTTTGCACGATGAACTGGTTGGTCCCCCAGTAGTACAGGTGCAACACCATCAGCCCGCTCAAGACGCCGCTCCAGGGGAGTTCGGGGTGGCTGGCCTCGAAGAAGACGTGAAACTTTTCCGGCTGCCGGTTGATCAGGCTCGAAAGGCCGCCGACGTCGGGGTGCCAGATGGCCAGAACGGCGAGTGTGCCGCTACTGGCCAGCAGGAGGACGCTTTGGACCACGTCGTTGAAGATGTCCGCCTTCAGCCCGCCGAAGAACGTGTACGCGGCGGCCACGCCGGCCAGCAGGCACACGGCCCATTCGTAGCTGATCGCGTACTCGGAATCGGCGCTGAGCGTGGCTACGGTGAGTGCTCCCAGGATCATCGTGCCGACCATCTGGATCAGGAGAAACGCCATATTGGTGATCGAGTACAAGAGCCGGCTGCGATCGTCGAAGCGGCGACCGAGGTATTCCGAGAGCGTGTACAGCCCCATGCGGCGGTAGAACGGCAGAAAGAAGTAACACAGCATCAACAGGCCAAGGATGGCGCCAAACTCGAAATTCGCCTGCGCAAATCCTTCCTTCAGCCCGGCTCCCATCATGCCCACCATGTGGTGCGAGCTGATGTTGGTGCCGAAGATCGAGCCGGCCACGGCCCACCAGGCCACGGTCTTGCCGGCCAGGTAATAGTCGCGCGTGCTCTGTTCCTTGCGTCCGATCCACATGCCAAACGCGGTGACTCCCAGCACCGTGCCCAGCAGGATCACGACATCGAGCCATTCGAGCGGCACGCTCGCAGCGTCGGCCAACAGCGTCGGAAAGCAGCCGGGCATGGAAAGCTCCGGGTCGCCGAGGATGAGTTGAATCTACGGTGCCGGGTGGAAGTTGACGCCAAACAATGCGTACCACGACTCGAGCGGCGCCAGTTCGCGGCGCGCCCGATCGCCGCCGTCGCGCAACGTCACCGGCCGAGGGGCCGAAAGCGCCACGATCTGGCACACGTCAAACTCGGCCAGCAGGCCGAAGGCGAACAGCTCGGGCAGCTTTTCCACGGGGACGTCTTCTTCGATCAGTTGCTTGAAGCTGGCCAGCGAGCCTGTGAGGTCGACCTTGTCAATCGCCGTCGGTTCAACCGCCGCGGCCACGATCGCCGCCGCCGACGCGCGGCGTCCGACAGCCACGATTCCCACCGGCTTGTGCGCGTGGCGGGTCTTAAGCCAGCGCGCGACCGCGGCCAACTGGGCCGCTTGAATGCCCAGCGGACGCTCGCCGACCGCGGCCACGAACAGCCCGAAGGTGTATTCGGGGTCTTGCGCCCCAAGCTTCGCTTCGCCCAAAAAGAGCGGATCGACCGCCACAACGCGCTTGCCCGCCGAGACGAGCCGCGCGGCTTCTGTACCAGCGCTGGCGCGCCCCTCGTCGGCCACCAACAGAATCGTCTCGTCCGGTTCGGCCACCGAGGCGATCTCGACCACCGGCACCGTCCAACTGTCGCCGAGCGTTAAAATCCGCGTGGTGATTCGAAAGTCGTCTTGCCGGCGCGATTTTTCCACCGCGGCCTTGGCTTCGTAATGGGGCACTTTCAACAGCGCCTTGAGCTGTTCGCGCTTTTGTCGCTGCCAACTTTCGGCGGCACGCCGCTGGGTCGGCAGCGACGCTGCGAGCGGCAACGGCGTCATCAGCGACTGGGCCAGCCGATGGAAGTCGACGTTGTCGGCCGGCAAGGGCACGTTCAGCTCCTCGGCCGTTTTGAGCTCCGATTCGGATGGAATCTCGGTGCGGACAAAGTTTTTGTCATCGGCGTACAAGAAGTCGCCGATGATGGCGTAAAACTTTTCGCGGTTTTCCTGCTCGAAGTTGTGCGTGCCCGGCACGTGATTGACGTGCGAGCGGAGTCGATCTTCGGCCCCGTACAGCGAGAAAATCGGCCGCGCGGCCGCCAGCAGCGGCGCGAGCGTGTGATCGCTCTTGAAGCAGCATTGATCCGCCGCGTTGTACGTCAGAAGCGTGGGCCGCGGCGCCCGCAGCGCGGTCAAGTGCGTGTAGTCCGCCAGCACGGCCATGTCGCTGGGAGCTTGTTCCGAATCGCCCATGTCGTCGAAGGCGATGTTCGTGCGAAAGCTGCCGTAGCCGGCCACGGGATTGGCCAAGGTCACGCGCTCGTCGAGACTGCTGATGACGATCGTCTGCCAACCGCCGCCGGAAAGTCCGGAAACGACGACGCGGTTCGGATCGGCATGTTCGAGGGCCAATCCCAGGTCGAGCGCCCGCTTCATCGCCAGATAGAACGGCGCCAGTCCGCTTGCGCCGCACAGATCGAGCTGGTTCATACGGCCGTGGGCGAAGCCGTCGGTGCGCAACTGGCCCATGCCGAACCATTCGACGTTGAGCACCATCATTCCGCGCTTGACCAGGTTGATCGAGCGGAGTTGCTTGTAGTCGACGGCCTTGCCTTTGGCATCGTGGCCGTTGACGTTCAATGCCAGCGGCACCCGCCCTTCGAGCCTCTCGGGCAGGTAGAGCAAGCCGGGAATCCACATTCCGGGCAAAGCTTCGTAGCGAAATTTTTGAATTGAATAGCCCGGCCCGCCGCCGATCGTATCGAGCCACTCGACGTTGCATTTGGCGTCGCGCCACCTGGCCGCGGCGCCGCGAAAGACGATCTGCTCGAGCACGTCGCGCCGCAGCCGGCCGGCGGCTTTTTCCCATTCGGCCCGATCGGAGAATTCGGGCGGTCGGATGATGCGCGGCTCGATGAACGCGCGAATCTCCCGGGCGGTCGAACCGGGCGGAAGCAGCGATGCATCGAGGGCCGCTTTGAGGGGATCGACGTCGGCGGCACGAATTGCCGGAAGTGTTGTTGGTAAGCCGACCAGAGAAAGTAGAATTGCGGCGGCGCGCGATAGTGGTTTCATTCAATCCTCCGGCTCGGCGAAATCGGGCAACGTGCCCACGTCGTATTGCATTTCTTTGAGGAACGCCAGCAGATCGGCCACGGCCTGTGGTTCGACGGTCTTTTCCAGGCCCTCGGGCATGAGCGATTTGCCGGTGCTCTTGATCTGGTCGATGTTCTTTTTCAGGATTGTCTCGCTTGCGCCCTTGTCGCGGGCGAGCGTCACGCTGGTGGCCGTTTCGGCCACGACCAGGCCGGTCGTGGTCCGGCCGCTGGAGTCGACGACGACGTAGTTGACGTAGCGGGGCTGCACTTCGCGGTTCGGGTCGAGAATTGCCTCCAGCATGGCGGCGTCGGTTCGGTTGCGCACGAGCGCCAGATTTGGCCCGACCTGGAATCCGCGGTCGCCCAGCCGGTGGCAAGCCATGCATTCGCGCTCGAAGATTTGATTGCCCCGCGCCGCGTCGCCCGCGTGGGAAAGGGCCCGTTGGTATTGAGCGATCACCTCGCTTCGCGGGCTTGCGCCGGCGGCAAACAGCTTTTCCGCGCGCGTGACCACGGCGGCATCCTGGTGATTGACTAGCGCCGTGCGGATGGGGCCTGAGATTTGTCCGGCGTTCACTTTCCCGCTGCCGCAAGCGTCGAGCAACTTTAACGCCCAAGCCGGCCGCGACGACAGCGTGACGATAATCTGCTCCTGCACTCCCGGCGTCGAACGCTGCCAAACGTCGACCAGGTTGTCGGCGATCGACGGCTCATTGAACCCGGACAACGTCGTCAAGGCGACGATTTGTAGCGCTTCGGGCTGGACGGGATCGATCAGCCGCACCAGCGCGTCGACCGTTTGCCCGCTGCCGGAGACTCCCAAAAGTCGCACCGCGTGCATCCGCTCGTCGCTCGTCGCGTCGGCGTCGCCGGCCGTGCGTACGGCCAGTTCCACCATTTCGGTGAGCATGCCGGCCGCGGCGGCGGAAGTGGCCGCTTTGGCGTCGGCCAGCGAACGGCCGGATCGCCGTAATCCACCGCCCAGGCCAAGCACGATCGAACGCTGCGCAACCGATTCGGCCGGCAAGTCGGACGCGACGCCCAGAACGCGCTCGACCGCGTCCGATTCGTTGCGCGCCCCGACGATTGTGGCCAGTTGCACGAGCCACGTTTCGGCGGCCGATTTCGCCAGAAAGTCGGCGTTGCCGGCAAGTGCGAGGAGCACGCGATCGGCCAGAGAGGTGCAGGACGAGAGCACGGCCACGCGGATCCATTCATCGGCCGCGTCGCGGGCCGCAATTGCCGCCAGCGCCTCGACCGCGCGGGGATCGTCCGTTTCGCCCAGCGCGAAGGCCACCTGAAACCGAACGGCCGGATCGTCATCCGCCGCCAGTTCCACCACCTTGCCAACCAGCCCCGGCGATGTGCCCAGACTTGTCGCCGCCAATCGCGCGGCATGGTCGCGCACGCGCGGCGAAGCGTCGGCAAGCGCCGTCCTGACGTCTTGCTCTTCCAACGCACCCAAACCCTCCAGGGCCCACAGGATGTGCACGCGGCCAACCGCCGCCGGGCATTCGCTCGACCGGCGGCGCAGCAGCTCGACGATCGAACGATCCTGCCGCTCGAAGATCAACCGCGACGCGGTGTCGCGCCACCAGCCGCCAGGATGCTCGAGCAGCGCCGCGAGATCTGCCGTCGTCGCCTGAGCCAGCTTCGGCTGCGGCGGTGTTTGGAATCCCGGCGGAGCCAGCCGGTAGATGCGTCCCTTGTCGCGGCCGTTCGTGAGATCGAGATGGGCCACGACGTCGCTGGCAATGTGGATCGACTCGATCACTTCGCGCGCCATGTCGAGCACGTAGATCGTGCCGTCGGGCGCGCCGATGCAATTGACCGGGCGGAACCAGGTGTCGGTCGAGCGGACAAACTCGGTTTTCTCGTCGGCCCGGACCGAACGAAAACTGGCTCCGTCGGGAATCAGTTTCCGGCGGTGAATGAGATTGTTCTGCGAGCAGCCGACGAACACGTCGCCGCGGTACCTCTCCGGGTAGGCATGGCCGCGATACACGGTCAGCCCGGCCGCCGCATCCATGACATGGTGGCTCAGCCCCGCCGAAAGGGGCGAGCGCTCGTCGGCCGCCAATCGCCGGCTCGAACGGATTTCACGCCATTTCTCAATCGGGCTAATGCGAAAGATGGGCGTCACGCCGGGCGACAAGTCCTTCAGGCCCGACGGCACCGCCAGAAATGGATTGCGGGCCAGGTAATGCTGGGGCAGCACGACGTGCACCAGCGGATTCGATTCGCTGCAAATAAACCGATTGAACCAGTCGTCGAACGCGTTGCCAAACTGCTCGCGGCCGGTGATCGTTTCGAACGCGCCCGTGACGGGGTCGAAGCGAAAGTCCCGGCCGCTGAGACTGACGGGCGTGGCGTCGCCTTTGATTGCCGGTCGAATCTCGCCGCCGTTGGTGGAGCCCGCGCCGTAGATCTTGTGGTCGATGCCCCAATTGAGATTGTTGACGCCCCCTTGTTGATTCCGGTCTCCGAAACCGGTGTAGATTCTTTTCCGCTCGTCGGCCGCATGGTCGCCGTCGGTGTCGCGGCAATACCAGATGTCGGGCGCAGCGGCGACGTACACGCCGCCCTTCCAGCAGGCGACGCCGGTCGGCCAGGCCAGGTGGTCGGCGAAAATCCAGCTCTTCTCATAGCGGCCGTCGCCGTCGCTGTCCGCGAGATAGCGCACGCGGCCCAGCGGTTGTTGGCCCTCCTTGGGCCGGTAGGGGTAGTCGATCATTTCGGCGACGTACAGGCCGCCGTTTTCGTCGAAACAGGCCGCCACCGGATCGGTCACGTCGGGCTCGTGCGCCACCAGCTCCATGCGAAACCCGTCGAGCACTTCGAAAGTTTTCAACGCATCGGCGGGCGATTTGGCCGGCACCGGTTTGAGGATTTCGGCGAGCGAGCCATCGGTCGTCGGCGGATTCTCGCGGCGAACGTCATTTCGGACTTCTCTCGACGCCTGGTCGTCGGCATTTGCGCTCTTTAAATCGTCGGCTGCCGCCAGGCCGCCCCGTTTCTTGATGTCCAACAGAATGTCGCGCGAGCGGCGGAAATACTCGACCGGCACTTTTCGCTCCGGCACGTCGCGGGCTTCGTGGTCGGCGATCTGCTCATCCAGCCGCGCGACGAGCCAGTCGGCGTCGGCCTCGCTATAAGGCCGGCGGCCGTTCAAATAGACGTACACCGGATTCGTGTGCGCCTCGGCATCCGGGCTGCCGGTGGGTGAAGTGGAAAACGCCCGGGCGGCGATCCAACTCGGCTCGGAAACTTCCAGCGTTTCTTCGAGCACCAGCTCCTGCGGTTCGCCGGGCAGGGGCCGGGCCCTCAGCTCGCGCGCGACGCGACCGTTGACCACCAATTGCACGTCGCTTACCCGGGCCGTTTCGCTGGACACCACAACTCGGATCTTGAGGGAAAGTGGTTTCGAGTCGCTGGTGGCAATCGTGTCGCCGGGACGCCTGCCGTCGACCTCCAACAGCACCAGGGGGCCGCTGGTCATGAAGCTGCGCCCTAGGGCGGCGCCTTCGAGCCAACCGGCAAACGTCGGCTCCCCGTCGAGGTGCACGTAGGTGCGGCAATCGCCCAGCTTTCGGCAGGCCGGATAGTCGCAGGCTCCGATGCCCGGGAAGCGGAATCCGCTGCCGAGCACGTGATACCATCCGTCCAGCCCGATGCCCCGGTAGATGCCAAACTGCAACAGCTCGACGCCGTTGGTCGCGCCTTGCACCAGATCGGCCCAGATTTCCTGCGCGTAGCCGCCGTGGGCATGGAATGCATAGCCGCCGAGCTTCTGCGTTTCTTCGCCGATCTGGCCGAACACGGGTCCCAGATTGGGATCGAGGTTTTGACCTTCCAGCACCAGCGAATCGCGCAGAAACAAAAGCACGTGACCGAACACCACGTTGCGATACTCCTGGCCGGAGACGATCTGGTAGTCGCCCCGCCGGCGGATCGACTCGGTGCCGAGCCCGCGGAGTTGCGGCGTGGCCAACTGGGCCATCACGCCCGGATAGGCGTTTGTCTCGTTGTAGGCCAGCACCATGCCGAAGCGGATGTCTTCGGCTTCCAAAAGATCGAATATTTTCTTTTCGTCCGCTTCGCCCGTGCGGATAAAATGCAGGTGGGGATCGCCCGAGTACCAACCCTTGTCGGCCATCGGCACCGTGCGTTCCAGGGAGAGCTTCACGTCGCCGATTGTGCCGGCCGCAAGATCGACGCTGCGCGTGACCGGGCGATATTCAAAGCCTTTCCAGACTTCAACCCGAACCGGGCCGGTGGGCACCTCGACAGCGAACTCGCCGGAGGTGTAGAAGAATCGGCCGAAGTAGCGGATCGGAGCCTTGCCGGGGCGGTTGCCGGCCAGCGTGTCGGGCCAGGTGCCCCTGAGGCTGTAGTCGATGAGCGGATTGTTTTTCGGCTGATAGTAGTTGCCGTCGGAGCCGACGACGTTCACGCGGCAGAAGGTGGGTTCTCCGCTCGCGCGGTCGGTGATCGTGACGTTCAGCCGCGCCGTGTTGGCCCCACCTGCCACGGCCGGTTTTCCTTCCTGCGCAAAGCCGCGCGGCGTGAAGATGTACGCTTCGTCGGCCGGACTGACCGGGTTGGCGTCGAACTGCCCCCGCTGGGCAAATGCCGGTCGGCCGATGGACGCAATCGCGAAGGCGCACGCGGCGAGCAACACAAGCCCGGCGAATCGCGCCGCACCGGTTCGCGCGCAAACGCTCGCGGCCATTCTCAATCGATCTCGCGGGGTCGCGGACACGGATTCGCCTCGGGGAGGGAAAGAAAATCCAAAATCGGGTCCAAATCGCAAATGCTACACCGGCGCCACCGCGGTCGCAACTTTCGAGGTGGCGCAACTGCTTTGCTGTGCCTGGATTGCCGGCCGCGCCTGCCGCGGTCTGATTTCGAGCGCTTTGCGGTCGGAAGTAGGCTTTGTTGCCGCTGGTGGCCGACCTATACTTAATTGTATGGTCCGACGAATTCTAGCCCTTTTGTTGATCGGCGCGTGGCAATTGCAGGGAGCCGTGCCGCCGCATTTCCATGCCGGCATGAGCACACGCGACCTGCTCGCGCACGGCGAGCGAGTCCACTTTCACTGGCCGCTCGCGCACCACGGCCACGCTCACCACCACGCCCGTCGGGCGCACGATACGGCCCATGTGCATCGACACCTTCCGAGGGGCGACCATCGTTGCGCGGGATTTGGCGGGCCACTGTGCGGTCACGATGAAGACGCCTTTTACGTGGGCACCGGCTCGCAGGCGGACGTGCCTGAGAATTCGCCGCATCTCGCGCCGCTGGAAATTACGATATTGGCCACGTCCGGCGGCGACGCGACGCGTTCGCTCGAGCAGCATACTTCGGCCCCGCCCCGCTACGGAGGGCGGGTGCCGGTGTTTCTCAAAACCACCAGGCTGCTCCTCTGATTCTCTCTTCGAATGCGCCTTCGCGGGGCACGGCGGACGTAATCCGCGCGCTGGTTTGCTCCGCAAGGCGTCACTGCTGCGCGCGCTTTCGGTCTTGATGGCGCGCCGGTTCGCTTGCTCGATCCGTCTGCGGCTTCGGCCGCGGATTGTGTGATTTAGGAGAAACCAAATGCGTTGGCCCTGGATTTTATCAGCACTTGCGATTGTCGCGATCGTATCCGGTCTGGCGGCGGTCGGCCTTGTATGGAGAGGCGACGGGGGGCGGCTGACTGGAGGCAGCGCCGCTTCGCCTTCGCGGGCGCAACACGACCACGCGCCGGTTTCGCCCGAGCGCGTCAGGCTTTCGCCCCAGGCGCGTGCGAATCTGAAACTGGTCTCTAAGCCGCTAGCGCCGGGGACCTTTTGGAAGGTGATCCAGTTGCCCGGCAAGGTCGTGGATCGTCCCGGAGTCAGCGACCGGGGCGTGGTTTCTCCTTTTGCCGGGGTGGTGACCAAGGTGCATCAATTCCCGGGAGACATCGTAACCATCGGCGAGCCGCTGTTTACGATCCGGCTGCTCGGCGAAGCCATGCAACTGGCGCAAACCGAGTTGCTCAAGGCGACCCAGGAAATCGAAATCACCGAGGACATGCGGCAGCGTTTGAGCGCCACGGCGGAAACCGGCGGCATCCCGAAGATTCGAATCACCGAGATCGATAACGAACTGCGGCGGCTAGCCGTCGCCCAGCGGGCGTACCGGCTGGAACTGCAAACCCGGGGACTCACCCCGCATCAAATTGAGGAAATTGGCGGCGGAAAGTTCGTGACCGAAACCCAGGTGCTTGTGCCCGAGCAACACCCGGGGGGTTTTCCCGCCAAAGCCAGCGAGGAATATCCCAACCTGTTCGAGGTGCAGGAGCTCAAGGTGGAACTTGGCCAGCAAGTGCAAGCCGGACAGATGTTGTGCATGCTGTCACATCATCAGGAGCTGTACGTCGAAGGACGCGCGTTTCGCAAGGAGCTCCCGCTGCTGGAGCGATCGATCGAGCAATCGTGGCCCGTGGAAGTTGAGTTCATGGATGACGAGCCGGGCCGCTGGCCGGAGCGTCAATCCCAGTTCACGATCCGACACATTTCCAACACCGTCGACCCGGCCAGCCGCACGTTTGCCGTCTACCTGCCGCTAGCGAACCAATGCCGACCGTACGAGTCGGAGGGCCACGCGGGACTTTTGTGGCGGTTTCGTCCGGGCCAGCGGGTCCGGCTGCGCGTGAAAAGCGAGAGGTTGGAGAACGTATTTGTCCTGCCGGCGGACGCGGTGGTGCGTGAAGGCCCCGAGACGTATGCGTTCCGCCAGGACGGCGATTTCTTCGACCCCAAGCCGGTGCACGTCTTGTACCAGGATCGCCAGCACTCGGTGATCGCCAACGATGGCAGTATCGCGCCGGGAATCTTTGTTGCCCAAAGCGGCGCGCACGAGCTCAATCGCGTATTGAAGTCTCAAAGCGCTGCAAGCCAGCCCCGTGTGCATGTTCATGCCGACGGAACGGCTCATGCCGATCATTAACCGAGGCCAGCCATGCTCGATGCCGTGATCCGACTTTCGCTGCGTTATCGGCTGCTGGTGGTCGTGCTGAGCCTGGCGGCGCTTGCGTGCGGCGGATACCTGGCGACCACCATGCCGATAGACGTGTTTCCCGATCTGGATCGGCCCCGGGTAGTGATTCTCACGGAGTGTCCCGGGCTGTCGCCCGAAGAAGTGGAAACGCTGGTGACCCAGCCGATCGAGTCGTGGATGTTGGGGGCGACTGGCGTCGAGGCCGTGCGGAGCCAATCCAGCATGGGGTTGGTGGTCATCTATGTCGAATTCGATTGGGACACCGAAATTCGCGCAGCCCGCCAGGTGGTCCAGGAACGGCTGGCCACCGTGATGGCGATCGTGCCGCCGGGCATTCGCCCGCGGATGACCCCGCCGACGTCGATCATGGGCCAGATCATGCACGTGGGCGTGCATCGCCAACTCGGCCCCGGAGGCGGTCAATTGGCGCCGTTGGGCACACGCGGGCTGGTGGCCGAACGACGCGGGGAAAGCGACGCCGTCGCCGTGTGGCGCGTCGTGGACCGCCACGATCCGTCAAGCTGGCAGCGAATGCTCGTCGAGCGGGGCAACGACGAGTCGATCGTGGTCGTTGCCGGCGAATCCTATCGCATCGACTTTCCCAGCCCGCTCGAACAACAAATGGAATTGCGCACGCTGGCCGATTGGGTGATCCGGCCTCGATTGCTCAAGACCCCGGGCATCGCCGAAGTGATCGTGCTTGGCGGTGACCAGAAGCAATACCAGGTGTTGGTCGATCCGCGGGCGCTCGTGGACTACGACGTATCGCTGGGGCAGGTCCGACGGGCGCTGGCGGAAAACAATCTCAACACCAGCGGCGGTTTTACCGTCGAAGGCCAGCGCGAGAGGCCGGTGCGAATCATCGGCAGGCTGGGGCCTTACTCCGAAAGGACGATCGCCGATCTGGGCAAGGTGGTCGTGGCGGCAAACCCCGAGCGCAGCGTCTTGTTGGAACAGGTCGCCCGCGTCGCGGAGGGTTCGCCGCCCAAGCGGGGCGACGCCAGCATCGACGGCCATCCGGGCGTCGTCATAACCGTCGTCAAACAGCCGCACGTCGACACCCGCGGGCTGACGACCCGCATCCACGAGGCGCTCACCGACGTGGAAGCGGCGTTGCCGCCGGACATCGTCATCAATCAGGAGCTGTTCCAGCTAAAAAACTTTATCGACCGGGGCATCTACTACGTAGGCGAAGCACTGATGGTCGGGGCGTTTCTGGTGGTCATCGTGCTGGCCTTGTTCCTGATGAATTTCCGCACGACGTTCATCACGCTGACGGCGATACCGCTGTCGCTGGCCATCACGACGCTGGTTTTCCGCCTGCTGGGGCTCGTAACCGGTCGGGAGCTGTCGATCAACGTCATGACGCTGGGCGGCATCGCGGTGGCGATGGGCGAGCTTGTGGACGACGCGATCGTGGACGTGGAGAACATTTTTCGCCGCCTGCGGGAAAACAACGCCCTGTCGAGCCCGCGTCCGGCGCTGCGCGTGGTTTACGAGGCGAGCCGGGAGATTCGCAGCGCTATCGTCTTTGGCACCATGGTCGTGATCCTGGTCTTCCTGCCGCTGTTTTTTCTCTCGGGCGTCGAAGGACGATTGTTCACGCCGCTGGGCATCGCCTATATCGTCTCCATTCTGGCTTCACTCGCGGTTTCGCTCACCGCCACGCCCGTGTTTTCGTATTATCTGCTGCCACAATCGAAAGCGGCTCATCGCAGCGATGACGGGGCGCTGCTGCGCGTTCTCAAGTGGCTGGCCGGCTATTTGATTCGATCGAGCATGCGCAGGCCGGGCCTGCTGCTGGCGGCGGCTTGGGTCCTGGTGGGCCTTAGCGCATGGACGCTCACCCGGCTGGGCGCCGACTTTCTGCCGCAGTTCGATGAAGGGAGCATTCAGGTCAACGTGGCACTGCCGGCCGGCTCGTCGCTACAAGCTTCCAACGACGCGGCGGCCATCATCGACGCCCGGCTGCGACGGCTGCAAAAAACGGCCGAAAAGCCCGACGGGGAGATTTTGCATTTCGTGCGCCGCACCGGCCGCGCGGAGCTGGACGAGCATGCCCAGCCGGTGACCAATTCCGAGTATCTGTTGAGCATGAATCCCGAGGCGGCGCGCCCCCGCGACGAAACGCTCCGCCGCTTGCTCGACGACCTCAAGCAGCAGCTGCCGGGGGTGGACCTCGAAGCCGAACAGCCGCTGGCCCACCTGATCAGCCACATGCTTTCCGGCGTCACGGCGCAAGTGGCGATCAAAATTTTCGGCGACGATCTCGATCGTTTGCAGCGAGTCGCGCAGCAGATCGAGCAAGCGATTAGCGACGTCCCCGGCATTACCGCTCCGGTGATCGAATCGCAAACACGTGTTGACGAGCTGCACATCGTGTTGCGGCCCGACGATTTGGCCCTGTACGGCCTGAGCCGCGCGGATGTTGCCCAGCTCGTGCAGACCGCGCTTTTGGGGGATTTCATATCGCAGGTTCTCGAAGGCCAGCGCCGCTTCGACCTGATCGTCAAACTCCAGGAACCTGATCGCTCGGACTATGCACAACTGGGGAATCTACGCTTGGACCTGCCTGACGATCGAGGACGCATCACGTTGGGTGACGTGGCCGACATTTCCGACGGAACGACCGGACCGAATCAGATCAACCGGGAAAACGCCCGGCGGCGATTGGTCATCCGCTGCAACATGTCGAGCGGCGACTTGGCCGGCGCGGTGGCCGAGATCGAGCGGCGCGTGCGCGAGCAAATCACGCTCCCCGAAGGCTATTTTGTCGAATACGGCGGGCAGTTCGAGAGCCAGCGGTCGGCGACGCTGTTGATTGCCGCGCTGGCCGTCGTGTCCTTCATCGGCGTGTTCGTCGTGCTCTTGATGCTAAGGCCTTCGGTGCGCATCGTGCTGCAAATCCTCAATGCCATCCCCACCGCGTTTATCGGCGGAGTGCTGGCGCTGGTCGTCACGGGCCAGACGCTCACGGTGGCCAGTCTCGTGGGCTTCGTGTCGCTGGGCGGAATCGCCGTGCGCAACGGCATCTTGCTCGTCACGCACTACTTTCATTTAATGCAACATGAAGGCGAGGGCTTTTCGCGCGAAATGATTTTGCGCGGCAGCCTCGAGCGGCTTTCCCCAGTATTGATGACGGCGCTCACCGCGGGCATTGCCTTGTTGCCGATTGTCATCGGCGGGCACAAGCCGGGACTGGAAATCCTGTACCCCGTGGCCACCGTGATTCTCGGTGGGTTGGCAACCTCGACCTTGTGCGAGTTTCTCATTCACCCTGGCTTATTCTGGAAGTTCAGCGGCAAGGACGTCGCGCGCTTGACGCGCGAGGAGCATTTCGAGGAGGAATTGCTGAAATAAAAAACTTTTTGACCGATCATTGAGTTCCGCGCATCGCAATTTCGTAAAGGAGTTATCCGCCATGCGACCAACTGACAGGCACGCACTTTGGCTCACGGCCGCTTTCTTGGTTATTTTCGGATGCACGAACCGACCGGCCGATGAAACGGACGCGAAATCGAAGCAGGCCGAGTCGGCCGCATCGACCGATCACGGTCACGGCTCCGGGCCGCACGGCGGCGTTGTAGCCGATTGGAGCGGCGGCAAATATCACGTCGAGTTCACCGTCGACCACGACAGTAAGCAGGCCACCGTTTACGTTCTGGCCGACGACGCGGCCACGCCGGCTCCCATAAAAACCGACACGCTGCTGCTGACGATCAACGAGCCGGCGTTCCAGGTCGAGTTGGCGGCGGCGCCGGCCGCCAGCGAAGGGGGAAATGCTTCGTCCCGATTCGTCGGCCAGCACGAAAACCTGGGCATCGTGCGGGAGTTTGCCGGCACGATCAGCGGCGAAGTCGACGGCACGCCGTACGCCGGCGATTTCAAGGAAGAGGCCGGACACGACCACGAATAAGCCGAGTTTCAGCGGCTCGACGGCTTTTGATATTCGATCCACGAAACCTGTGTAATCAGGTGCTCGAGCGACGCAAACGAGATCGAGGCGTTGGTGGCAAACCGCGGGCTGGAATTGGCCGGGAACGTCGCCAGCGTGGCGTCGCCGACCAGGAACACATTGAAATCTTTCGACAGGTTCTCATAGCCGGCGGTCGTTCGGCAAAAGCACATGTCGGTGGCATAGCCGGTGAGCAGCACGTGACGAATGCCGTGCGACTGCAAAAACGTCTTCAAGGGCTCGTAGCCCGGCGCGTCGTAGATCACCACGTCGTCGGGATCAACGTCGACGTCCTTGGTCACGGGAATCGGCAGGTCCCAGAAACCGGCGTTGTTATAGCGCGGGCCGGCATCCAGACCGCTGAACTGCCGGAAGTAGTCGATCACCGGCTTGTCGGAAGAGAGCTTCAACCGCCGCGGCAGAGGCTCTCCTTTGTACACGAAGCTATTAAGCTTCTGGTCGAGCTCGCGTCCGCCCTCGCGCCTTTCTTCTTCGCTCGGCCGACGCGACAACGAGCGGTACAGCTTGCGGCGGATCGGGTCTTCGCCGCCCGGCAGGCTGTACATCACGAACGCCACTTTGCCGCGCAGCGATTTCAACAGCGGGTTGATCACCTCGCGGGTGTGCCGGCCCGCCAGGTGATTTTTTTCCAGGGTGCAAAAGTCGGCCACTCCGGCCGGCTCGGGAGTGCGCCAACCCTGGCCGTCGTCGATGCCCCAGGGATGCACCATGATCAGGGCCGTTTTAGCCGCTTCCAATCGGTTGGGAATTTCGATAATCCCGCGCGCGTTGTACGAGAAGCGCCAGGCCCGCACGTGCAGGTCGGCATTCGCGTCATCGACCAGCAGCGGTGCCTCGTAACGCACCGTTTCGTGCACCGGCTCGACGAATTCGGGATGATCGGCCAACAGGGGCCGCGGGTCGGTGATCGGCGTGAGCTGGTTCTCGTACGTTCGGACCCGTGGTTCGTCGGCGTTTCCGAGTGCGGGTATTTCGCACGCGACGCCCAACACGACGGCCGGCCACAAGGATCGAAACGTTGAGGGCGAAATGCGTATCGGCATGACGAAATCTCCCGAACGAGTGTGAAGAACGCCCCTATCATACCAGCCGGTAGCGGCCCGGTCGCACGGGAAACTACAATAAGTGCGCGGGTGCGGGCCGAGAACGGCCGCGCAAAACGCAACGGGTTTCGCTAAGCTAAGCCGCACGCGGACGTGAAGCGCCGCTCGCAGAGCATGCGTGCGATCCAACCGCGAGAAACTGACGTGGGCATCTTCGACAGGCTGGGACTCAAGCCGATCATCAACGCTTCCGGCGCGGTTACGCGTTTGGGCGGTGCGCCGATGAGCCAGGCCGCGATCGACGCCTGTTGCCAGGCCGCGGCGGAGTCGGTGCCGATCGAACAACTGCAAGCGGTCGCTTCTCGCCAGATTGCCGAATTGACGGGCACCGAAGCGGGTCTGGTCACATCCGGGGCCGCCGCGGCGCTCACTCTCGGCACTGCCGCGATACTCGCGCGACATGACGTCGGCCGCATGGAGCGGCTGCCGGATTGCGCAGCATTTCCTAACGAGTTCGTGGTGGCCCGGGAGCATCGCAACGGTTACGACCACGCCGTGCGCGCCGCGGGGGCAAGATTCGTGGAAGTCGGATTTCACGAAATCGTGGCCGGCGCCGGGGTGCGGCGCGTCGAGGCGCCGGAATACGAAGCGGCCTTCGGCCCGCGCACGGCCGGCGTGTTGTACGTGTTTTCGAGCGGTTCGCGGCCGCCGTTGGAAGAGATCGTGCGCCGCGCGCACGCGCACCATTTGCCGGTGCTGGTCGACGCGGCCGGCGAGCTGCCGCCGCGGGCCAACTTGAAGGGCATCGCCGCCAGTGGCGCCGACCTGGTCGCGTTCAGCGGCGGAAAAGCGATCCGCGGTCCCCAGTCCACCGGCATTCTGTGCGGGCGGCGCGAGTTCATTTCGTCGGCGGCCGTGCAGATGCTCGACATGGACGATCACCAGGAACTTTGGCAGCCGCCGGAGGAGCTGATCGACCGCGCGCGTTTGTCCGGCATGCCCCGGCACGGGATTGGCCGGGCCTTCAAGGTGTCCAAAGAGCAGATCGTCGCGCTGTTGGTCGCGATTGCCGCTTTTGCGCGGGGAGAGTACGACGAGCTTTTGGCCGATTATCGCCGGTTTTTGGAAACGATCGCCGGGCTGCTGTCCGGCGGCGCGGCCCGATGTCATTTGCACGAAAGCGACGGCGAGTGCCTGCCGATTCTGGAAATCGCCGTCGACGAGAAAAAGTTGGGGCGCACGGCGATGGACGTGTGCCGAAGCTTGCGCGCCGGCTCGCCCCCGTGCTACGTGGGACACGGGGGTCTCAGCGTAGGAAAACTCATCATCAATCCCATGCACCTGAATGAGCACAACACCGCCGAGCTGGCCCGGCGGCTGTGTGAGGAACTTGTGCCGCGGAGCTAAGAAACGCCATGCTAATTCGTTTGCCACGTCGCCGCGCGATCACGGCCTGTTCGATCATCCTGCTGATCGCCGCCAGCGGCCGGGCGCAGGAGTCCTTGCACGACGTCACCGTCGAACAAGATGCGAGGGTGCCGATGCGCGACGGCGTCTCGCTGGCCACGGACGTTTATCTGCCGGCCGCCGACGGCAAGCCGCTCGCGGGCCGCTGGCCCACGATCCTCTCGCGGACGCCGTACGACAAGTCGGGGGCCAAGGCTGATGCCGAGTATTTCGCGGCCCGGGGCTACGCCTTTGTCGCGCAAGACACGCGCGGGCGGTACGGCTCCGAAGGCGTCTGGCACTTCCTCACCGACGACGGGCACGACGGGTTTGACGCCTGTGCTTGGATCGGCCGGCAGCCGTGGTCCAACGGCAAAGTCGGCACGATCGGCACTTCGTACGTCGGCGGCACTCAGCATGCGATTGCCATGGAGGGCGCGCCCGAACTGGTGACCGCGATTCCGGTCGACGCGGTGTCGAACATGGGCTACGCCAGCATGCGCAACGGCGGGGCGTTCGAGCTGCGGTTTTGGAACTGGATTTTTTCGATCGGCGCTCCCAGCGGAAGCCGGCAGGCGCGCGATCCGGCCACCGCCGCCGTGCTCAAGGACATGATGGACCACCGCCGCGACTATCTCGTCAACCTGCCGCTGCGCCGCGGAACCACGCCCTTGAAACTGGCCGGCGAGTACGAAGATTGGCTGGTCGAGGCGATGGGCCACGGCGTCAACGACGATTTCTGGAAGCAGAACAACATCATCGACCACGCCGAGGCGTACAAGGACATCCCCGTTTATCTCGTCGGCGGCTGGTACGATTCCTGGGCCAGCAATACCACGGCCAACTTCATGGCCCTGAGCCGAGCGATTAAGGGGCCGGTGTACCTGATCATGGGGCCGTGGACCCACGGCCAGCAAGGTTCTTCGTCGCACGGGCAAATCAGCCTCGGACGCGCCGCGGCGATTCCCGATCCGCGGGCCTGGCGGCGCGAGTGGTACGACCGCTGGCTGAAAGAGAAGGATAACAGCGTCGGCAAAAGCGAGCCGTTCGCCGCCAAGGTGCGCATTTTCGTGATGGGCGCAGGCGACGGCCGAAAGACCCATTCCGGCTTGCTCGACCACGGCGGATTCTGGCGGGACGAGCACCAGTGGCCGCTGGCGCGCGCGAAGGCGACTCCTTTTTATTTGCACCCGCACGGAAAGCTGACGAGCGCCAAGCCGCCGTCCGACGGCGGCTCAACCGGCTTTCAATTCGATCCGGCCCATCCCGTGCCCACGATTGGCGGCAACATCTCCTCGGGCGGCGGCATCCTGTTGGCCGGCGGCTACGACCAGCGGGGCGGCGAGCACGTGTGGAACGCGCCTGAGCCGATTCCGCTTTCGGCGCGAAACGACGTCGTGGTGTTTCAGTCGGACCCGCTGGCGGAAGACCTGGAGGTGACCGGCGAGATCGTCGTCAAGGTATGGGCGTCGTCGACGGCCGTCGACACGGACTTCACCGCGAAACTCATCGACGTATATCCGCCGAACGACGACTTTCCCGGCGGCTTCGACCTCAATATCGGCGACGGCATCGTGCGCACCCGGTTCCGCGAGAGCCTGGCGCGTGAGGTGCTCATGCAGCCCGGCACGATCTATCCGCTGGCGATAAAGCTCTATCCGACGTCGAACATCTTTAAGCGCGGGCACCGGATTCGCGTCGACGTATCGAGCAGCAATTTTCCGCGTTTCGACGTGAACCCCAATACGGGTGAGCCCTTGAACGACAATCGCCGCCAAAGCGTCGCGGTCAACACCGTGCATCACGATGCAATGCACCCATCGCACATCGTGCTGCCCGTCGTGCCCGCCGCGCGAGGGCAGTAGGATTCGGTGCGTCGAAGCCGGTGACTAGCCTTCCCACGGCAATTTGCGCCAGGTTACGGCCTGCAATTCGTCGAGCGACGTCACGCCGTCGCGCACTTTGGCCAGCGCGTCGCTTTGGAGGCTGGGCGTGCCGCGAGAACGAATCAGGCTTCGTAGCTCGTCCTCGGACGACCCGCGCTCGATCGCCTCGCGAATCAGACGATCCGGCCTGACCACTTCGAAGATACCGATCCGCTCGAAATAGCCGACGTGTCGGCACTCGGCGCATCCCTTGGCCGCGAAGACTTTTTCCGGCGGCTCGAGTTCCTCGTGGGTGAAGAGCTCGGCGCCGGCGGCGTCGATGGGTGTTTCGCGACGGCAATGCGGGCACAATCGGCGCAGCAGGCGCTGCGAGATGATTCCGGTCAGGTTGCCGGCCAGCGATCGGTTGTCGATGTGCAAATCGCGCA
>JBBDNV010000060.1:0-31554 GCA_040877415.1 Pirellulales bacterium | reverse complement strand
CTTAAGGTGTTGGTAGCACATGGCTAATCACTCGTCGATTGCTCCCAGCGTCGACCGGGCGAGTTCGTTTCCCCTGGCGCCAGGCGACTGGATTCTGGGGCGAAATGTCGCCGTTGGCCAAATTGCACGCCACGCCGATCGCGCGGCGGCGGCCGACTGCACAGTGCTCATCTCCGGCGAAACGGGCACTGGCAAGGAATTGTGGGGCCGGCTGATTCATCAGCGCGGCAGCCGGGCCAATAAGCCCTTCATTCCGGTCAACTGTGCGGCGTTGACCGTGACGCTCGCCGAAAGCCAACTGTTCGGACACGAGCGCGGTTCGTTTACGGGCGCCGCGGGACGCTCATTGGGCGTGTTTCGCGCCGCCGAAGGGGGAACGGTCTTTCTCGACGAAGTGGGCGAAATGCCCCTGGAGCTGCAGCCCAAGCTGCTGCGCGTGTTGCAAGAGCGCGAAGTGACGCCGGTCGGAGCGGCCTATCCGGTTCAGGTCGGCGTGCAAATCATCGCCGCCACGAACCGCGATCTGGAGCTTGACGTGGCGGAAGGCCGCTTCCGGGAGGATCTGTACTACCGGCTGAACATGGTGGAGTTGAAGGTCCCGCCGCTGCGCGACCGCGTGGAAGACATTCCCGAATTCATCGAGTTTTTCTGTCACCGGTTCTCCCTGCGTTACGGGCGCCCGCTGTGGAAGCCCGATGCCGAGACGCTCAAGCGATTCTGCGAATTTCCCTGGCCCGGCAACGTGCGGCAGCTTTCGCACGTCATCGAACAATCGTACGTGCTCGATTGTGCCCCCAACCTGCCGCACTTCGAGCCGCCGGTGGCGGTCGACGTGACGCTGCCGTTTATGGATTTGACGCGGCTGCGTTTCGCGGCCATTCACCAGGCGCTTGCGACGACCCGCGGGCACAAGGGCCGGGCGGCCACGCTGCTGGGGGTCCACGCCAACACGTTGACGCGCATGCTTGCGCAAATGGAAGCCGACCACCCCGGTTCCTCGACGTCGTGGCGCGTAGTCGCCAAGCTGCGGCGTTCCAAGCCGCGGTAGTTTGCCCCTCGGCGGCGGAACTCTCGAAAAGCGGCGTCCCGGACGAACTCTTTTTGGCTCAGCCGAAGTCCGCACCGCCATCAGTCCTGTGCGGCCGTTTCACCAACCCGGTGGACGCCCTCACCGATTTACGCAGGCCGCCGGCACGCGGCTGGCGCGCCGAATTTCGCGCCCCTGCCGGCTGCATTTACGGCGGCGCGCCCGCTTCACCACGGCGGTGAAGTTTCCCAAGCGTGGTGATGATCTCGACAAGTCGCACGCCGCGCATGACTTGCAATCGAAATCTCCTCGACGCGTCCTCGAAATGGTGAAACACACCGCGGGCGCGACGTCGCCTGCAAGTGCCGCACGCGCCGGCAAAGTCGCGTGAATTGGCCTGAAAACTCACATCTTTCGTCGGATTTCTATTGAGCCGGCACAACCGGTACAGCACTTGCCTTAGGTGCGATCGTTAATTCCGGCGCAGGCGTCTTAACCACTCCAGCGTTGGGAAAGGCGGCGGCGCAGGGGTACGCGCGCGCCTGAGTTGGAAACCGGACAGATGGCAGGGCAAACGGCGAGCAGCAAGAGGTGGCGCTTTGGTGAAGGCTCTGCCAGTGGCCGAGGCCAAACGCTTCGGCCGACCAACGACTTTGTTTTTGTTTTCCGCGTCGCCAGCGCGGCGGTTTGGGAATCGACACGGTCGCCGGGAACGAGCGGCCACCAAGGTGCGGCGGACCCTGACAGATTCGTTTCCTTTTCTCGTTTGCAGAAGAGAACAAATGCCTTATCGCGACTCGAAGACGCTCGGCGTCCGGGAACAAGTGCAGCTCAAGTACGCCCGGCGCGCGGCAAAGCTGGTCAACGTTTTCCAATGCCTGATCGTGTCGGCCGATCCAGGGCGCCGGCGGATGTTGGAGCAGGCGGCATCCGACGGCGGGTGGAAAACGTTCATGTGTGCCGACACCCCCACGGCTCTCGCGCACATCCACCGTTGGCTGATGCAGTTGGCAGTCGTCGACCTGGAGGCGCAGCCGCCGGAATCCTTTCGGCCGCTGGTCGAGCAGCTCACGGCGTGCAGCGGCTTGCTGTCGATCGTGTGCGGCAACGAGAGGAACGTCGAGGAAGAGATTTGGGTCCGCCAGCGGGGCGCCTGGATGTATCTGCCCGGCGTGGCGGACACGAGCAACGTCAGCCTGCTGTGCGGCGAGGCGCGCCACATCGCCGAGCGGCTGTGGAAAGCGGGCGGAAGCGAGTGCACGCCGGCCCAGCCGGTCGGCTAGCCACTTCCCCAGTTTGCAACGTTTCAGAGGTCCTTATCAATCGGAAATCAGCCCCAAGCGAGGAACCACTAATGAACATGGCCAACGCGAACTACCAGGAACACGAATTCGATTATCAGGCTGACCACGACCGGCGCGGCGGGAAGGAAAAAATCCCGAGCAGCAAACGCAGCAGCTTCCGCTATGCCAAGTCGAACCGTCCGGCCGTAAGCCACAACGGCATTCACCGCCGGCGCAACAAGCGCTTTAGCTGGTAAAGCCAATAGCGACGAGCGCGAGCGCTCGCGGCGCCCTGAAAAGATGCCTCGTCCCGCGCGTGGTCCACGCGCCGCCGTGCGACGAGGGCCTAGCGATCGGGCGCCGAGGCCGATTGCTCCTCGATGTGGATGCCGGCGGCGCCGGCCGCGCAGCCATCGGGTCCGGCGAGGAACACGCGCACGTGGCAGGAACCGCGGGCTTCGGCCGGCACCGCCAACTGAGTGGTGAACGAGCCTGCGCCCAGCGCGACTGGCGTGGACGTCAACCGCGGCTCGTTGGCCATCCGGTAGATCTCGTCATAGCCGGCCAGCGCGTCCGGATCGAACCGATCACGACGCGGAGGCTTGAACGAGAGCCGGTCGCGCCGGACGGCCAGCTCCACGACGCCGCTGCCGGCCAGTGGCGTGGTGAGCGAAACGGAAATGATGCCCCCCGCCGCGGCCGACGGGGCTACGGCCACTTCGATCGCGCGAGGATACGCCACTCGCAACAGCGGGTCGCCCAGCAAGTTGAACAGGTCCAGATGCTCGGCCCGTTCGGCTTCAAGCTGGCCCGAAGTGGGACTGATCACCCCGGCAATCGCGTCCAATGCCGCGCGGATGCTGCTGGGGTTGTCGGTCCTCATCATCCGCCGCTTGGCCTGGAGAATGGCCTCGCCGAGCGTCCCGGGCTGCTCTGTGAAGCACTGCTCGAGCAGCTCCGTCCCCAGGACACTCATGCCATAGGGCATCGTGACGCGCGAGCCGCAGAGGATCGCTACCGGTCCGCCCGAGCTTTTGAGCATCTCTTCGGCCAGGCAATCGCGGGGTTGATCAAACGCCCCGCTGTAACAGGCCAGAAAACACGCGATCGGCGCTCCATGGCGGCAACGAAGCCCTGCGGTGTCGGCAGTGGAGAGAATCGGATACTGGCCGCCGGGGACTCGCACCTCGTCGACGGCGCATTGCTGTCCGTGGCCGATGTACACCCAGAACAGACTACCCTCGTTGAGCCGCGCGAGCGTGACGCGCTTGAAATCGCGCGGATCGGGACAGTAGGGGCTCTGCCAGCTTGCGTAGGTCATCGTCGTCGAGTAGGCCGACGGAATGCCGCCGCTGATCAGCGATTTGGCGGCGGCCTCCAACACCGTGTCGGCCATCGGCCCAAAGCCGCCCAGCCCGGCCACGAAGTGCACCTGGCGCCGCCAGGGACCGAAATCGGCCGACCGTTCGTAGCCCAGAATTTTTTCCACCATCCGGCTCAGCTCTTCGGCCGAATCGCACGTGAGCCGTCCGACGGCAATCTCAGGCACGCGATCGTCGTCCAGATCGGCGTACCAATTGTCGGTGGCAATCTCGCTCGTCGAGCCATACTGCACGTTGACAACCGCTTTGGCATAGTGCGCCGGCACGCACCGCCGACGAACGGCCGAGTTGGCGTGCATCGCCGGATCGGCGTCGCCCACCAGCAGCAAATAGCGCAACTCGCCGGCGGCCGCAATTCGCCGCACTTCGCTGCGCAGCCCGACGGGCGACTTCTGGTTCGAAATCACGGCCACGCGATGCCCCTGCGAGCGGCGATGCCTCACCCAGGGTTCCAGGGCCTGGCGAAATTCCGCCGGGCAGACGACGGCCGTATCGATGCCCGTTGGGGCAGGCGCACATAGCAGCAAGGTCAAAAGCGCACTGGTCATATCCAGAATTCTCCGCGGAAATACCGACCGAGCCACCCAGAGTGTAATCAAAACGCATGGGGCGGGCAGAGGCCGATCTTGCGAGCGAACGCTTTCGGGCTGGCCGCCAGCGCACGGTTGGCCCCAACGGGGCGGTTCAAGTATGATGGAATGGTCCGTTTGGTTCGAGCCGCTCGAAAGCGGCTTGGAGACTCCCCCCAGGCCGCCAAAACCGAGAGGGACCATGAGGTTCGTCGGTCCGACTGTCCGCCGGCTTCTGTGCCGCCCGTTGCTGGCGCTGGCTGCCTGCTTGCCCCTGTCGACCGCCCGGCTATGGGCCTTCCAGGGGCCAGACGCCCAGGAGGCCGTGGCCCAGGAAGTCAGCCGGCTGATCGGCGAGCTGGATGATCCGGAATTTGCCAAGCGCAACAAGGCGGCCGACCGGTTGGAGGAGTTGGTCGATCGGCCTTTACTGGCACCCTTTTTGTCGAGCCGTTTTCGGCAAGCGCTGCTTTCGCCGGCGACGTCGTTCGAAGTTCGCTCCCGCCTGGAACCGCTGACGCGGTCGCTGCCCAAGACGTCTTCGGTCGAGCCCAAACCGAGCGCAGCCCAGATCGTTCCGCTCCTGGACCAACTCAACAGCGACGCGTACGCCGACCGCGACAGCGCCGCCCGACAGCTCAAGGCGATGCTCGCTCACGTGGAGCTGATCGCGCCCGTGTGGCTGGAGCTCGAGCGCCGCGCGGCCGATCCGGCCCTGTCGTCCTCCGGGCGCCGCGCGCTCGAACCGCTCGTTGACCAGGCGCACGAAGCGTGGTTGCTGGCCGATCCCGAACAGTTGCCGCTTCCCAAGCCGCCGGCCGATCAGATCGCGGGTTGGATCGACGACGTGAGCCGGCTTAACGACCTTGTGCCGGCCGACCTCGTGCGCCGCACCCAGGCCGAGCGAAAGCTTTTGGACCTGATCGCCCGCGACGACACGCGCGAGCAGATGCTCGGCATGTTGCGCGAACGCATCGCCGCGGACGGCGGTGCTGCGCACAGTCCTTTACAGGACCTGGTCGATTTCGCGCGGCCGGCCATCGCGGCCGAAGTCTGGTCGAACCAATTGCACATTTACCAGCAGTACTTGATCGTCGGCCTGCCGCAATACAACGAGGCCGCCGACCCTCCGAAGGCGACGCTCTTCGATCGCGTCGACGACCAGACGGCGCATTGCGTGTCGGGCAATGCGCTGAACCCGGGCGACTATCCGGTGCGCGTCGCCATCCCGCATCCGCTGCCGGGCCAAGAGACGATGTACTACCTGACCAACCTTCCCACGCCGCGGCGGCGGCTGGCCTATGAATACCACCGCCGGCGCGACGAGCGACTGCGGCTGCGGGAAATCAGCGAGCGAACGCTTAACTACTATCTCGCCCGGGGAACGCCGCTCGGCGAGAACGAGGTGCTCATGCTTGCGCAGCTCGATCCGCGCACCGTGTCGCGTTTGATCGGCACTTACTTTGAAACGGTTCCCGACGGTTCGTTGATTTCCACGCTCAATGGCTTAATCAGCCAGCCGACCGTGCACGGCGGCATCGCGGCCGTCATCAGCCGGATCGGAACGCGCGAGGCCGTGCCCGCGTTGGAACGGCTTGCCCGTAGCGGCACCCTGGGCCAACTCTCCAACGAGAATCGGCTCGATGTCGCGTGGGTCGCGGCATTGGCCATTGCCCAGCGCGATCCCTGGCCGGACGTCGACGAATGGCTGGCCCAACTGGTCGACGAGCAACTGCCACTGTCGAGCGGTCTCGATCGCCCGCCTGATCTGGGCGCCAGTGCCGCCGGGCTGCTTTTGGATCGGCACGGAGCGTCGACCACGCCGTTCGGGCTGGAGACGGCCGGCGAAAGCGTGACCGACAGCTACCGCTTCGTGGGCTACCGGTTTAGCTCCCAGCGCGACCGGCAGGATGTCAATCGCTGGTGGCAACGAAAAAAGGCCCTCGCCCGAGCGGGGCGTGCCGCCCAATTGACCGGCAGCGAGCCGACAACCGTCCCCACCATCAGTCCGGGCCGCCCATAACCCCGTGCTCGCCGATCGGTATAAGCCAGACAAAAGCCTTTTGACGGCAGGACTTGCCGCCGGCGATTTTCGTTCCCTCCGGCGGCCGACCCTCGATAATTGACACTTGACGCGGCCGAGGGTTATACTGCCCGTGGCTTCGCGGGCTCTCGAAGAGTCGACGGAGCCGGTGCGCGACGATTTGCGGCACGACCTACTGGCCGCAAAGGCCCTCCACCGACCTTCCCACCGCAAAATTGGCAATCAGTTCACCGGAGGTATGAGACGATGCTCAGGATCCCCGGACAGCTCGGAAATGACCTTTGCGATCCCGGCTTGGGCATGACGCGGCGCGATTTGCTGCGCATAGGCGGCGCCTCGTTCCTGGGGCTCACGCTGGCGGACGTGCTGCGATGGGAGCACGCCCAGGCGGCCACGAATTCGCCGGAAGCTTTCGCCGGAAGCGGACCGGGCTGGAACAAAGCCAAAAGCGTGATCATGGTCTACCTGCAGGGCGGACCGAGCCACCTCGATCTGTGGGATCCGAAGGAAAACGTGCCCGACAACGTGCGCAGCGTTTTCAAGGCGATTGGGACCAAGCTGCCCGGCGTCAATTTCAGCGAGCTGTTGCCGAAGCTCGCCGCGGCGAACGACAAATTCACGATGATTCGCTCGGTCAGCTATACGCCGGTGGGGCTGTTCAATCACACGGCGGCCATCTACCAGATTCACACCGGATACACGACCGACAAAGTGAGTCCTTCGGGCCAGCTCGAGCCGCCGTCGCCCAAGGACTTTCCGAACTTCGGTTCCAATATTATCCGGCTCAAGCCGCCGACGGTTCCCATGCTGCCGTTCGTGATGCTGCCGCGTCCGCTGCAGGAGAGCAACGTGGTGGGGAAGGGGGGCACGGCCGGCTTTTTGGGCCGCGCCTACGATCCTTACTATCTCTATCCGACCGGCGACGACATGGACATGGACAAGATGGATCGGATCAAGGTGGACGATCTGAATCTTCGGCCCGAGGTCACCAGCGCCCGCCTCGAGCGGCGTGCCCGCTTGCGCGACTTGATCAACGGCGGCATGCCCGCAATCGACAAGGCCGTGGCCAAGTACGACCTGAACGAATACTACGACAAGGCCCTGGGGCTGATCCTATCAGGGCGGGCCCGCAACGCCTTCAACCTGGGTCAGGAAAGTGACGCGATGCGCGAGCGCTACGGCCGCAACACGTTTGGCCAAAGCTGCCTGTTGGCCCGCCGCCTGGTCGAGGCCGGCACCCGAGTCGTGGAAGTCGTGTGGCCCAAAGTGGCCAATTCCGACAACCATTCGTGGGACGTACACACGGGCCTTTCGTCCCGCATGCGCAACCAGTCGGCGCCTTTGCTCGACGCGGGCCTTTCGGCCTTGATTTCCGATCTCGACCAGCGCGGCATGCTCGCCGACACCCTGGTCGTGGCCATCGGCGAATTCGGCCGCAGCCCGCAGCGCGGCGTGAGCACCTCGGGCAACCAGAACAACGACGACGGCCGCGATCATTGGCCTTATTGCTACACGGGCATCGTGGCCGGCGCCGGCGCCAAGCGCGGCTTCGTCTACGGTAAGAGTGACGCGACCGCCTCGGCCCCGCTCGAAAACCCGGTCCATCCGATCGAGCTGTTGGCAAGCGTGTATCACTCGTTGGGCATCAACCCCGCCACGATCGTCTACAACCACCTGAACCAGCCCCGCGAGCTGGTCAAGGCCGAAGTGGTGACGAATTTGTTCGCGTGATCGGCCCGCATTCGTCGACAAACGCCAGCGGCCCGGGAGCAAACTCCCGGGCCTGCTTTTTGTGTGGGCCGTCTGGGGCTCAAATTCCCATGGATGCAGGAAGCTTGCGGCGCGCCGATCGCGCGGTCAAAATAGGCGCTTCGTGATCTCTTTGCATCGACCCTTCCACTTGCCAGGAGATGTGCCATGCTAGAGCGTTTGTTGTTGGCGACGGCGATTGGTAGCGCGCTAGTGGGCCGGGCATACGCGGCCGACGGAGAGGCGATCACCGATCCGGCCAACGCCGGACCGGACTTTGCGGTTCAGGGCGAATATCAAGGTGAATTGAAAATGCCCGATGCCGACGAGGCGATCAAAGTCGGCGCGCAGGTGATCGCGCTGGGCGACGGAAAATTCCACGGCGTTTTCTTTTTCGGCGGGCTGCCCGGCGACGGCTGGGAGCGCGGCGGACCGCAATTGGAAGCCGACGGCAAGACCGAGAACGGCAAAACCGTCTTCATGGGCGACACCGGCTCGGCCGAGCTAGAGGACGGAAAACTGAAAATCCTCGACGCCGGCGGCAGCGAGCTCACGACGCTCAAAAAAGTCGAACGTAAGAGTCCCACGTTGGGCGCCAAGCCGCCCGAAGGCGCCAAGGTGCTCTTCGACGGCACCAGCGCCGGCGCGTGGAAGAACGGCAAGATCGTCGAGGACAAACTGCTTGCCGCCGGGACGATGAGCAAGGACGAGTACGGCGACTTCACCGCCCACCTCGAATTCCGCACGCCGTTTATGCCCAAGGCCACCGGCCAGGGTCGCGGCAACAGCGGCGTCTATCTGCAAGACCGCTACGAGTGCCAGGTGCTTGATTCATTCGGTCTGGAAGGAGCGAACAACGAGTGCGGCGGTTTCTACCAAATCAAGGAACCGGCCGTGAACATGTGCTTTCCGCCCCTGTCGTGGCAATCGTATGACATCGACTTTACGGCCGCGCGCTTCGAGGGCGACAAGAAAGTCGCAAACGCCCGCGTCACGGTCAAGCACAACGGCGTGACGATCTTCGACGACTTCGAGCTGCCCAACCTCACCCCCGGCGGGGCTCCCACCGAGGCGCCCGGCAAGGGACCCTTGAAATTGCAGGCGCACGGCAACCCGGTGACCTACCGCAACATCTGGGTCATGGAAAAGAAGTCCTAGCGCAAAGTCCCGTGCGCGCCTTTGCCGCGGGTCCAAGGCGAGCAATCGACAATTTATCCACCGTCCGAAATCGTCACGACCTGCCGCCGATAGCCCAGATCTGGCGGCAGGTTTTTCCGTTTTTCGCGCCATCCGGCGTGCGGATCTCCCCATGGCCCGTCCGGTGGATTTTACTTCGACGGCGATCATGCTAGCATGCGGGCTGGTTGGACCGGAAAACGCCTGAAAGAGGCGCCATTGTTCGAGGCGGTTGGCGCAAAAGACGGAGGTGAACGATGGCCCGTTCTGCCGAAGCAGCCGCACGCGAGGCAAAGATTGCCGAACTGAAACGCCTGATCACGGCGGGCACCTACGAGACACTGGAAAAGCTCGAGGAGGCCGTCGACGCGTTCCTATGGAGCGAGCAAGACCGCGTGCAGGCGGAACAGCCTTCGCTCGCGGCCGAAATGGTCCGGTCACATCCCAAATAAACCGGTTCAAGCTTACCGGCCGAGACTTGAACGTTTTTTGCCCGCCCGGCACGGGTTTTCTTCCGGCATGAGCTCGGCGGATGCGGCAGGGGCAGCAAGATTCGCGTCGCGGGGCAAATTTCATGCCCGGGAGAAGTCGGATTGCCGCCGAGCGGTATTTCGTTTTCGCCGGCTCGTTTTCGACTATATTCGCCCCGGCTGCAAGCTATAATTGCCCTACGCCGAGCGCCCCACGGCAAAAAGGGGCCAAGGGGCGCGGCGAAAACGCCGATCTTATTGAGCAGTCCGGAACGCGCCCTTTTGAAGTGTGTCGAATTCGTTGAGGACTTCAAACCCCCCTAGCCCGAAATCCGTCGGGAGGACCTAACTATAAGCGTGAGCTTGGGCCGCCTAAAAGGCTAGTGCGCAGCACAGTCTGGCCCCGCTCTTCTCGCAGCGACTCCTCCGTCGCATTGGGCTGGGGGTTTGATTATACCTGGCCACGGCAACGACCTTCGGGTGTGCCGTGGCCCTTTTTTTGCGCCGCTCGGGCGCGCAAGCCACCGAGCCCGAGATCGGCCGCTGCGAAAGACTCACTTCGCGTCGTGCTCGCGGCACCACGCGAGGATCTGGTCAACGCTGGGGCGCTGTCCGGGCGGAAAGGCGGCCTTTGAGGGGACCGCTTTGGCAGGATCGTCTTTGACCTCGACGACCGCCGGGGGTTCCTCGACCGGCTCGGCTTCTGCGGCTGCCGGCGCGGCTTGCTCGACCTCCGGCGCGCGCGCCGGCGCCGACGCTTGTCGGGCGGGCTCGCTGGGAGCGGCGCCGGCTTTTTTCGCCCTGGCCGCGGCCAGAATCTCCGCGGTCGATTTCTTCGCGCCTCCGGTCGCCGGCGCCGCGGCGGTCTTGGTCGCGGCGCCCGCCGGCTTGGCGGCGGCTTCGTGCTTCGCGGGTTTCTCGCCCTCTGCCTGGGGCTCGGGCTTGGGCACGACCTTCAGGTAGTCCAGCTCGATGTCGTACCAACCGATGTTGGACCAGCAGTCAAACTCGACCAGGGCGCGGCCATTCATGTTGACCGTCTTCACCTGCCCGACGTGCCCTTCAAAACGGGCCAATTCGGCAATGCTCGCGTCAGCCACGACATACTTGTCGGTATATTCCCGCTTCAGCTTTTCAATCGCCTCGAACATGAATCGGCATCGGCAAAAAAAGGGGAGACCCCGGCTGGACCGCCGTTTAGGGGCTGGCTGGGACCGGCCAAGAGCTAAAAGGGGTATCTTTGTGGATTTCGCCCGGCGAATCAAGCGGGTCTACCGCCGGGGATCGCCGGGGTTGACTGTGCCGGGTGGCTCGACGAAATTAGATTTTGAGCGCCCTTTGGGGTTCTGCGCCAAAGCAGGCCGCAAAAGAACTCAAACCGACAATTCCCGAACACGTCTTTGCCGTCGCGAGAGTGGGCCGGCGCGACTCCGCACCATACAGTGGGCGGCCCTTGCCGCACGTCGGGATTCGAAATGCGCGAGTCGTTACTCGAAACAAAACCCAGTGCCGTCAAGCCCGCCGGAAAATGCATTCGCGTGCTGGTGGTTGACGACGGCAGCCCCGAACGGCAGGCCGTCCTTCGCGCCCTGGTGGACCCTCAGCAGTTCGACCTCATTCAAGCCAACTCGCCGGAGGAAGTCGACCAACTGCTGGCGGTTGGGTCGGTCGACGTGGTGGTCAGCGAGCTTGCCACGTGGTTGGGCGACGAGCTCGAGATTCTCGACAAGGTTCGCCGCGCCGCGCCGCGCGCCCGCGTCGTGATCGTCACCTCGCGCGGAAACGAACACTGGGCCGTCGAGGCGATCAAGCGCGGCGCCGCCGATTACATCGCCAAGACGCCGGGCTACCTGGAGCGGCTGGCGGGTCGCGTCATCGCCGCCGACGACGAGCGTGCCGCAGGCGCCGCCAACGGCGACGGCATTGCCGACCGCCAGTGGGCCGACCTCCAGCGCGATCAATTGTTCGAGCTGTCGATGAGCCTGTTATGCGTCGGGGGTTTCGACGGGTTCATGAAGCGCTGCAACCCGGGCATCGAGCGCATGCTGGGGTATTCGCACGAGGAAATGATGTCGATGCCCCTGGCCGATCTGGTGCATCCTGCCGATCACCAGCAGATGATCAGAATGGCCGCTCAATTGCGGGAGGGGCAGCGCGCCAGTGCCGTCGAGACGCGCATCCGCACGAAAGACGGCGCGTACAAGTGGATCATGTGGGACGCGGTGCCTTGCGTCGAACACGGATTTTACTTCGCCAACGGCCAGGACATCACCGCCCGCAAACTGTTCGAACGGCAACTGAGCGAAAGTCACAGGCGGTTTCAGCTCTTGGCCAGCGCCACGCAGGAAGCCGTGTGGGACTGGGACCTGCGGGAAAACCGCATCTGGCAGAACTCCGCTTACCTGCAAATGTTCGGCACGTTCGACCCGGCGGTGGAAACGGTCGTCGACTGGTGGCGCTGCCGCGTCCATCCGGACGATCGCGAGCGGATTTTGTCGTCGATCCCGCGAACGGCGGTCGACGGCCAACAGAAGTGGGTGCTCGAGTACCGCCTGCGCCGCGTCGACGGCAGCTACGCTTACGTATACGACCGGGGTTTCGTCATCTTCGACGAACAGGGGCAACCGGTGCGGATGGTCGGCGCGCTCATCGATATCACCGATCTCATAGTAACCGAGCAAAAGCTGCGCGAAAGCGAAGAGCGGTTCCGGCTGGCGGTCAAAGCCACGCGCGACGCGATCTGGGACTGGGACCGGCAGAGCGACCAGGTTTGGCGCAGCACGGGCTTTCAGACCCTCTTCGGCTATAAGCCCGAGGAAATCGTCCCCACCTTGGCCTGGTGGATCGACCGCATCCACCCCGACGATCGCGAGCGCATCCTGTCGCAGGTTCCCTCGCTGGAAGCCGGGTCGCAGCAGCAGTGCGCGTTCGAATACCGGTTCCGCCGCGCCGATGGAACGTACGCCGACGTGATCGACCGGGGCTTCGTCATGTTCGGCCCCGACGGCACCCCGGCCCGGATGGTCGGCTCGATGATGGACGTTTCCGAACGGCGGCGGGCCGAGGAATTGACCCACCTGCACCAGGCCGAGATGGCGCACATGTCGCGCGTCAGCACGATGGGCGAGATCGCCACGGGAATCGCGCACGAGCTGAATCAGCCGCTCACCGCGATCAGCAACTACGCCGAGAGCTGCGCGCAGGCAATCGCCTCGAACGCCAAGGGCGCCGACGAAAAGGTGCTCGAGTGGATCGAAAAGATCGCGACCAACACTCACCGCGCGGCCGAAATGATCCGGCGGCTGCGCGGGTTCACGCGGAAATCGGAACCGCGCCGCTCGACCGTCGAAGTCGGAGAGCTCGTCCGCGAGGTGATCGATCTGGTCGAGGCCGAATCGCGGATGCGGGAAGTCAGGGTCCGTTTCCAGTTGCGCCGAAAGGTGCACGCCACCGTCGACCGGATTCAAATCCAGCAGGTTCTCGTCAACCTGCTGCGCAACGCCTACGAGGCGATGGCCGGCGTTCCGCCCCAGCAGCGGCAAGTGACGATCACCGCCCGCCGGCTGGCCGACAAAGTGGAAATTTCCGTGGAAGACGCGGGCGAAGGGATCGCGCCCGAGGATCTGCATCGTGTTTTCGACGCCTTCGTCACCAGCAAGCCCCACGGAGTCGGGATCGGGCTGGCGATCAGCCGTTCGATCGTCGAGGGCCACGGCGGTCGATTGTGGGTCAAAGCCAATCCCAATCGGGGCGTCACGTTTCGTTTCACACTGCCCAAGAGTGGAGCCCCAGATGATCCAATCACCGACCGTTTCGATCGTCGATGACGACCAGCAGGTTCGCGAGTCGCTGGCCGCGCTCATCCAGTCGATGAACATCGACGTGGAGTGCTATGCCTCGGGCCGCGAGTTTTTGGACCGCTTTACGCCCTCCCGGCCGGGATGCGTGGTGCTCGATTTGCGCATGCCTCAGCAGAGCGGGCTGGAAGTCATCGAAGAGCTTGCCGCCCGCAAGATCGACGTGCCCGTGATCATGATCAGCGGCCACGGCGACATTCCCGCGGCGGTTGCGGCGATCAAGGCCGGCGCGATCGATTTTCTGGAAAAGCCGTACCGGGGATCGGCGCTGATCGAGAGCGTTCGCAGGGCGCTAGCGCGCGATCTCGAGCAGCGCGAGGCTCACGCCCGCCGCCGGGAATTGCACGATCGTTACGAGTCGCTGACTGGGGATGAAAAACAAGTGCTGGAGCTGACCGTCGCGGGCAAGCCCGACAAGGCGATCGCGCTAGCGCTCGACCTGAGCCTGCGCACCATTCAATTGCGGCGCGCCAGCGTGATGCGCAAGATGCAGGCCCATTCGCGGGCCGAGCTGATCGGGGTGGCACACCGGCTCGATCGCGTGGGGGCGAGCTAGAGTCCGCCATCCGTCGCCGCCCGCGCCGCTCAAAACACCGGCCGGATGAGCATCAGCCGCCGGGCCGTTTCGGCCATCAAGGCGTCTTCGGCCGCTTCGTCTTCGGCCTCGTAGGTGACCGAAAACCGCAAGTGCGGCCCGGCGTCGTCCCACGGCACGGTGCAAATCGAGTGCTCGGCGATCAGGTATTGGCCGGCGGCTTCGGCCGTTTCGAACTCGGGGCCGCCGGCAATGCCCTTGGGGCATCGCGCATAGATAAAATATGTGCCGCCCGGCATGTGGCACATAAAACCGCAGCGATTCAGCACGTCGACGAGCTTGTGCAAGCGGCGCTCGTATTTGGCGCGCACCAGACGCGGAATCTCGGGGTCGTCCAGCGCCGCGGCGCCCGCCATTTGAATGGCCAGAAACTGCCCCGAATCGCAGTTGTCCTTCACGTCGGCAAAAGCCTGCACGATCCGCCGGTGGCCGGCGACCCAGCCCAGCCGCCAGCCGATCATGTGAAAAGCCTTGGACATCGAATGCACTTCGACGCCCACGTCCTTGGCTCCCGGCACGGACAAAAAGCTCAACGGCTCGCCCTCGTACGTCAGCATGACGTGCGCGGCGTCCTGCACGATCACCACGTCGTTCTTATGAGCAAATTCGATGACCCGGCTGTAAAAATCGCGCGTGGCCACTTTGCCCGTCGGGCTGTTGGGATAGCACAACACGAGCAGCTTGGCCCGCCGGCGCGCGTCGGCGGGAATGGAATCCACGTCGGGCAGGAAGTCGTTTTCCGGCGCTAGCGGCAGGGCATAAACGCTGCCGCCGTAATACTTCGTGTGCGTGCCGGCGACCGGGTAACCAGGCACGGTCAAGAGCGTCACGTCGCCCGGATTGATAAACGCGGCCGGCAGCATCGCCAGTGCCGTCTTCGAGCCGATGCAATGGTTGATTTCACTGGCCGGATCCAGCTCCACGCCGAAGTTACGCTGCATGAACCGCGCCGCGGCTTCCTTGAATTCGGCCGAACCGTTGTCGGCATAGCCCCGATTTTCGGGGCGGTTGATTTCCTCGGCCATCACGGTGCGGACGCTCTCGGGCGCCATCTCGTCGTTCTCGCCGATGCCGAAATCGATCAGCCCTCGCTCGGGATGCTCGGCCACGGCCTTGCGCTTGGCCCGCTTGATCTTCTCGAACTTGTAGATCGCCGTGCCCTTGCCGTACGCGGCGCCGCCAATCCGCTCGGCAAACAGCCGTTGAAAGTAAGGATCGCTCATGGGGAAGTTTCAAATGCCGCGATTGTCAATTCGGGTCAATCCCCCGGCAAAGCCGGGGGCTAAACGACGAAGCCGCTATTTCACCACCAGCATCCGCTCGAGCGCCACCAGCGACCAGCGGGCCGTCTCGTCGTCCACCCGAATGATGTTGACCGGCGTGCCGGCCGCCAGGTTCTCCAGGCTCCAGCACAAATGCGCGAGATCAATGCGGAACATCGTCGCGCACATGCAGACCACCGGCGACAGGAAGTGAATCTCCTGCTCGGGATGCTCCTGCTTCAAGCGGTTGACCAGGTGCAGCTCCGTGCCGATGGCCCATTTCGTGCCTGGCGGGGCGGCCTCGACCTCGCGAATGATCTTGCCGGTGGAACCCTGGACGTCGGCCTTGTCGACCACTTCCATCGGACATTCGGGGTGCACGAGAATCCTGATGCGCGGCACTTTCGCGCGGAACATGTCGACGTGGGCCGCGGTGAACATCTGGTGCACGCTGCAGTGCCCTCGCCACAGGAGCACCTTGCTCGCTTCGAGAACCTCCGGCGTGTTGCCCCCCAGCTCGTCCTGGTTTGGGTCCCAGAGGGGCATTTGTTCGAGCGGGATGCCCATCGCCTTGGCCGTATTGCGGCCCAAGTGCTGATCGGGAAAGAACAACACGCGGCTGGTCCGTTCAAACGCCCACTGGAGCACAGCCCGGGCATTGCTCGACGTGCAGACGATGCCGCCATGGCGGCCGCAAAAGGCCTTCAGGCTGGCGGCTGAGTTGATGTAAGTCACCGGCGTGACGTCCGAGGTGTCGATCGCCTCGCCCAGTTCTTCCCAGGCCGCTTCCACCTGGTCGATGGCGGCCATGTCGGCCATCGAGCAGCCGGCCGCCATGTCGGGCAGCACGACCGTGACGCGCCGGCCATTGCGGGCAGCCAGCTTGGCGGGCTGGTTGGCCAGGATGTCGGCCGTTTCGGCCATGAAGTGGACGCCGCAGAACGCGATCGCCCGGCAATCGCCGCTTTCGGCGGCCATTTTGCTGAGCTGGTAACTGTCGCCCCGCAGGTCGCTGGCGGCGATCACTTCGTCCTGCTGATAGTGGTGTCCCAGGATCAGCAGCTCGGGACCCATCGCTGAGCGTACCACGGCGATGCGCTGGGCGAGCGCGGCGTCGTCGAGCGATTTGTAGGGGGCCAGCTCGTAGCTGCTCGCACCCGGCTTCGGTGTGGCGATGCTCATGGGGGGACGTGCGTCGCGCCGCTTGAGAGCGCGGACGTCGTGAATAAAATGGCGTGTGTTTTCGTCATTTAAGTATATCGACTCGACTCACAGGGAACAGTGGCGCCGGCGAGCGCGGCGGCGGGCCTTCCGCCTGTCGCGAACGTGCCGATTACGACTGCCCGCGGCCGCCACGCGACAGATTTGGCCGCGCGGCGTCGATTTCTAAAGAGGTCGGTCCAGCAGCTTTCTTGCCGACCCCCGGGGTAGAAGCCATGTCCAGAGTGTTGGTAACGGGCGCGAGCGGGTTTATCGGCTCGAAGCTGGCCGAGCGGCTCGTGGCCCGCGGCGACGACGTGACGTGCCTGGTGCGCAGCACGTCGAAGCGCACGGCGCTTGCGCCGTTGGGGGTGCGGTTCGCAGTGGGCGACGTCCGCGACGCGGCGAGCGTCGAGTTGGCGGTAGGCCGCTCCGAGGTCGTCTATCACCTGGCCGGCCTGGCCGCGGCCTTTCACGCGCGCGAGCTCTTAGAGGTCAACGCCGAAGGCTTCCACAACATCGTTGCGGCCTGTGCCGGATGTACGACGCCGCCGGTCTTGGTGTCGGTTTCATCGCTGGCGGCCGCTGGACCCTCGCCGCCGGATCGAGCGCGCACCGAGAGCGACCCGGCCATGCCCGTCTCGCATTACGGCCGCGCCAAGCGAACGGCCGAGCTCGTCGCCGAAACCTACGCCGCGCAAGTCCCGATCACGATCGTGCGGCCGCCGATCGTCTTCGGCGAGGGCGACCTGCAGATGCGCGGCGTGTTTCGCTCGATTTTCCGCTACGGCGTGCACGTGGCCCTGGGCGTGGCGCGCTCGCAGTATTCGCTGATTCACGTGCGCGACCTGGTCGACGCGCTCGCTTTGTGCGCCGAGCGCGGGACGCGGCTTTCGGCCCGCGACGATGGCACGCCGGCCGGTCCGCCGCCGGGCTATTACTTCGTGGCCACCGACGAAAAGCCGACATTTGCCGAGCTGGGAGTGTTGATCGCCAAGAGCCTGGGGCGGCAAAGCGTGCGGATTCTCAAGAGCTCGGGCCCCGCCCTGTTGTGGTCGGCCGCGGCCCTGGCCGAGATCGTGGCCCGCCTGCACGGTCGCCCCTACATCTTCAATTTCGACAAGGCCCGCGAGGCGCGTGCCGGCAACTGGGTCTGCTCGACTTCCACGATCCGCCGCGACCTGGGTTTCGCGCCCCAGGCTCCCCTTGCAATCCGCCTCCGCCAGACGGCCGACTGGTACCGCCAGCAAAATTGGCTGTAGTGCGGCCCTTTACTAGGCCATTCGACGATCGTCCTGGGGCGGATTCGCCCCCTCCTTCGCTCCCCTCACTCTTTGCCCTGTGCTAGAATGCTTCAGTGGCAACCGACGCCGGAGGCCGTCTGTATGGGATATCAGTTTCCCCCGAATATCGAACGCATGGTTCAACAGCGGATGTCTGCGGGTGGTTACCGCTCGCAAGACGAGCTGCTGGCCGACGCTATGCTCGCGCTCGAAGACGTAGAACAGCGTCAATCGGAGCTGCGAGCTGAAATCAGTCGCCGCATTGCCCGTTGGGGTGCCACGCACTCCCAGCCTCTCGACCGGGCGGCGTTCAAGGCGGAAGCACGCCGCCGCCGCGGTCAAACGGAGTAGCCCTTTGACTCGGCGGGTCGTCTATCTCCCCGATGCGATCGAGGACTTGCACGAGATCTGGGCATATATCGCGGATCAATCGCAAAGCATCGACATTGCCGATCGGTTGATCGACTCGATCGACGACCTCGCTCTGCTCTATGCCCAGAATCCTGAACCTCTCGAACCTTGCACATGCCCGATAAACTCGCTGGGAAGATCGCTTGGATTGGCGGAGGCGCGTCGGGCATCGGCGCCGCGGTGGCCGAGTTGTTTGCCGGCGAAGGGGCACGCGTGGCCGTGGCCGACGTCCAGGCCAAGCCGGGCGAAGACGTCGTCCGCCGTATCGGCCGCGCCGGCGGCCAGGCGCTGTTCACGCCGTGCGACGTGGCTGAAGAAGTGCAGGTGCAGGCCTCGATTGAGCAAACGGTCGACCAGTTCGGCGCTTTGCACGTCGTGGTCAATTGCGCCGGCGTCGTGCACGTCGCGCCGCTCGACCAATACCCGAGCGAAGACTGGGACCGGCTGATGGCCGTCAACGTGAAGTCGATTTTCCTCTCGCTGAAACACGCGATTGGACACCTGCGAAAAAACCCGCGCAGCTACGTGGTCAGCATCGGCTCGGTTTCGAGCTTCGTGGGGCAGGCCGGCACGCCGGCTTACACGGCCTCGAAAGGGGCCGTGCTGCAGCTTTCTCGCTCCATCGCCCTGGATTACGCGGCCGATGGGCTGCGATCGAACTGCATCTGCCCGGGCATCACCGACACGCCGATGCTCCGCGCGCACATGAGCACCGAACCCGATCCCGAAGCGGCCTTGCGCCAGCGGCTGCGACGCGTGCCGACCGGCGCGATGATCGAGCCGGCCGACGTGGCCCGGGCCGCGCTGTTTCTTTCGTGCGAAGACTCGGCCGGCATTACCGGCACGTCGCTGGTCGTCGATGGCGGCTACCTGGCAGCCGCCGAATGGAACACAAGAAGCAGTTTCAATACCCAATAGCCGGGGTCAGTGACCCCGGCCCGGCCTCACTCTGTGGCCAAAACTTTAATCCCCGTATATTTCTTTGCGAGAAACATCGATGCGGCATCCAGGCGCTCTGTTGCTGTTGTTTTTCCTCACCGCGACGTGTTTCGATCACGCTTCCGGCGAGTGGCCGCCGATCGCGATCCATCCGGACAATCCCAAGTATTTCCTGTTTCGCGGCCGGCCGCTGGTGCTGCTCTCAGCGACGGAGCACTACGGGTCGGTGGTGAATCGGGCCTTCGACTTCGAGCGATATCTGGCCGACGCCGCCGACAAGAAACAGACGTTGACCCGCACGTTCCTCTTGTTTCGCGAGCAGCAAAGCTCGCGAAATCCCTCTTCGCCCCTGAAGGCCGAATCGCCCGACTATCTCGCCCCTTATCCGCGCATGGGACCCGAGAGGGCGATGGACGGCGAGCCGCAATATGATCTCGATAGCTGGAACGGCGAGTATTTCGCGCGACTGCACAAGTTCCTGACCCGGGCTTCCGAGCTGGGGATCGTCGTGGAGCTGACGCTGTTCAGCAATAGCTATGGCCCGGACGTTTGGGCGCTCAATCCGCTGCGGGCGGACAACAACATGCAAAAAGTGGGCCGCGTGGCGTGGCAGGAGTATACGAGCCTCAAGGATCCCGATCTCAACAAACGGCAGTTCGCGTTTGCCGCCAAGATTGTCGAAGAGACGAGCCGCTACGACAACGTCTATTACGAAATCTGCAACGAGCCCGGCGGCGGCATCGCGGGCCACGCCACTCCCGAGGAGGTCGACGCCTGGCAGGCCGAAATCGCCCGCGTGATCCGCGAAACGCTCAAGCGGCTGGGCCGCAAGCACCTGGTGTTCGGATCGCGATCCTTTGACTACGCGCGGCACGTCACGCAACCGCTCGATGCCACGTTTGCCGGCACGATGGTCGACGTGGTAAACGTCCATCCGCTCCCCAACGTCGTGCTGGGCGGCCGCACATACATGCTGGGCCGTTTCATGTCGAAGGATCTGGCGCTTGAGGATTTCGCGGCCTTTTGCCGGGCCACGCAGGGGCAAGCCAAGCCGTGCGTCCTTGACGAGGACAACGCCGCCACGCTCTACCGCGACGCCGTCGGCTGGACGATCCATCGCAAGCGGGCCTGGATCGCGCTTTTGAGCCAGACCCACTATGACATGATTGATTTCTCGATCACCGTCGGCAGCGAGTCGGGCACGCGCGAGTCGTCGGCCCAACTGCGCACGTGGATGAAGCATCTTTCCGAGTTCGTCCACGCGCTCGATTTCCTGCACGCCCGGCCGGTGGCCGATTTCTTCGAGCCAGCGCCCCAGCACCTGGTCACGGCCGCAATGGCCGTGCCCGGCAAGCGCTGGGTCGCTTACCTGGCCGATGCCCGCGAAGTGACCGATCCGGCCGCGGGAGAGCCGATTTCCGGCTCCATCGCGTTCCGATTGCCCCAGGGCGATTACCTGGCCAGCCTGTTTTCGCCCACGACGGGCCTCTATTCGCCGGCCGTTACGGTCCGCGGCGGATCGGAGCCGGTCACGCTCGAATTGCCCGAGTTTCGCCACGACGTGGTAGTCGACGTCAGACGCCCGTAAATCGAGCCGCCCCCGTAGCTTCCGCCTTCTTTTCGAGGGCCAGACCGTGTGGCTTCCCGGGGGTCAAAGGCAGCCTGTCTTAATTTTATTAAAACAAATGAGCCAGGTTGTTGATTTTATTGATATATTATGCTATTCGTTTTAATAATTGAAAGGTCGTGTATGTCAACCGAACTGCGGACTTTGGGCAATGAATGTCCCTACTGCGGCACCGCGATGAGCGTCACGGAAATGACGTGTGAAGTTTGCCGCGTGTCGGTTGTGGCGGCGTTTCCGATGTCGCGGCTGGCCACGCTTCCGGTCGAACACCAGCGGTTTATCGAGATGTTTGTCCTGGCCGGCGGCAATTTGAAGGAAATCGCCGAACAGGTCGGGGTGTCGTACCCGACCGTTCGTTCGCGGCTCGACAAGGTGATCGAAACATTGCGCGGCCAGATCGCCAAGACCCAGCACGTTCGCGGCAGCTTGCTCGACGCGGTCGAGCCGGGAAAAACCAACGCCGAAGAAGCCGCCCGCCTCATCAAACGCATTTAACGCGAGAAACATCCATGCGCGGCACTGACTTTTCCAACCAGCCGTCCGGCAAGCCGGGCGTCCCTCCCACGACCGAACAAGCGCGCCTCGACGATGCGATGCGGCGAGCGGACGACTTGCTCGTTACCTCTCTCAAGACCGACGAGCGCCGTCGGGTGCGGCGCAACAGAATCCTACTGTCAATCGGAGGACTGGCCATGTTTGCAACCGTTTGTTTTCTGCTCGTAAGCTCAACGATGCAAAGCCAAATCGCGTCCAACGCGGCGGCCGGCAACGATCAGTCCGGCGCGCTGGCCCAGGAGGGCTGGCAGTTGTGGCAAGGCCGAAACTTCGTTCAGGCGGCCGAAAAGTTCGAGCAGGCCGTGAAGCTGGCGCCCAAGAATACGTCCGCGTGGAACGGGCTGGGCTGGAGCCGCTTTAACTCGGGCCAACAGGATGCGGCGGAAAAGGCTTTCAAGAAAGTGATTGCCCTGGAGCCCAAACACCCGGCCGCGTTGAACGGCTTGGGGCAGTTGGCCCTCCTGCGGCGTAACTACAAGGACGCCGAAAAGTATCTGCTCAAAGCCGCGCCGCAGGCCTCGGCCGCCTGGTACGGGCTGGCCAGGCTGTACCTGCTGGAAGGCAAGTTCAACGACGCCAAGAAGTGGGCCAAGAAAGTCGTCGATTCCGGCGAGGCTAACGATCTCGCCAAAGAGATGCTCGAGGCGGCCGAGGAAAAGAAGCTCACGCCCGAGCTGCGCGAGCAAATTGAACCGCCCGCGGCGGCGAGCGGCGAAGGGAGTTCGGCGTCGAACGGCTGGCCGCTGTTCTTTCAAGGGCGCAACGCCGAGGCCAAAGAGGCGTTTGAAAAAGCTTTGGCCGCCAACCCGAGCGACCGTAGCGCGCAAAACGGCCTGGGCTGGTGCCTGCTCAACAGCGGCCAAACCAGCGAGGCCAAGCCTTATTTCGAAAAAGTCATCGCGGCCGACCCCAACGCGGCCGGCGCCCTGAATGGGCTGGCCAACGTGCTGGCGATCGAGGGCGATCTCGACGGCGCCGTCAAGATCTGGGAAGACCTCGTCGAGCGGTTCCCGGCGCCCGACGCCTCCGCCCCGTATGAACTGGCCGACGCCTATCTGGAAAAAGGCGATCTCGCCAAGGCCCTCCCCCTGCTCGAAAAGCTCGCCCAAGAAAATCCCAGCAACGAGCAGCTCAAAGCCAAGCTGGCCCGAGCCCGCGAAAAGGCCGGTAAGTAGCGCAAAACGCCGCGCGAAGCAAACTCAACGGGGGGTCAGGAGCCGCCGCCACTTCCGACCCTTCACCTCGACGCTCGAACGTCGCGCCGTCGCGTTCATCGAAACCTCACAATGGCCGGTCTATTCTGGCGTGGCGCGAAAAAACAGCTAATATGGGTCTAGCGTCGGCTCCTGCGTCACCAGACGTTTCTTCCGGAGACCCGTCATGCGACTTGCGCGCCTGTTTGTATTCGTTCTACTCATTGCCGCGTTGCCGACCGCCTTTGCCGCGGACAAGGCCGAGTTCCCAGGCCAGAAGGAAAAAGGATTCCTGCTGCCCAACGGCTGGATGATCACGCCGGCCGGCGAGCAGGTGATCCTGAAAGACCTTCCGCTCAATATCATTCCGCTGGCTCTCGGCCGCCACGCGCTGGTTGCCACCAGCGGCTACAACGCCCACGAGTTGACCGTGGTCGATCTGGAAGCCAACGAGATCAAGCAAACCGAAACCGTGCGGCAAAGCTGGTTCGGCGTGGCCTTGACGCCGGCCCAGGACAAGTTGTGGTGGTCCGGCGGCGGCGGGGCCGCCTTGCACGTCTTTTCCCTTTCCGAGGGAAAGCTCGCCCGCGCCGACAACGGCGATCCGACGGCGGGAATCGGCCGCGAGGAGAATCGCAACAAATTCAAGAGCGGCCTGGCGCTCGACAGCCAGCGCAACGTGCTCTACTCGCTCGATATCGACGCCGGACAGCTACTGGCCATCGATCTGGTCGGCAAACAGCCCGACCGTACGCTCGCCTTGGGCGGCCGGCCCTATGACGTGGCCATCGCCAGAAACGGCTCGCGGCTGTTCGTCTCCGATTGGGCCGGACGAGTGGTGCTGGTGGTCGATCCGAATGACCTGCGTGTGGTGGCCAAGATCGGCGTCGGCGAACATCCCAACCAGATCGCCGCCAGCCCCGTCGACGATCGTCTCTTTGTCGCTTGCGCCAACAGCAACCACGTGGCGGTGATCGACACGCGCCAGGGATTTGTGACCGAGACGATTTCCACGTCCCTGTTCCCCAAGGCGCCCGAGGGGAGCACGCCCGATGCGGTGGCCGTTTCGCCCGACGGCAAGAAACTTTTCGTGGCCAATGCCGACAACAACTGCGTGGCCGTGGTCGACATATCGGCCCCCAACCGCAGCCAGGTGCAGGGCTTCATTCCCAGCGGCTGGTATCCCACGGCCGTGGCCGTCACGCCCGACGGCAAGAAGCTGCTGGTCGGCGTGGGCAAAGGCAACCAGACGAAAGCCAACCCGATCCCCAAGGAGCCGCGGGCGCCCGACCCCAACGAGCGGCGGCGGCGGCCGTATCCGTATATCGGCACCACCCTTTCCGGCGCACTGTCGATCGTGGCGATGCCGGATGACAAACAGTTGGCGGCGTACACCGAAACCGTCTATCGCAACTGCCCGTACTCCGACAAGCTGCTGGCCGGCACCCCCTACGCGGAAAAGACCGCCATTCCGACCAAGGTGGGCGAGCCCTCGCCGATCAAGCACGTGATTTACATCATCAAGGAGAACCGCACGTTTGACCAGGTGTTGGGCGACATCGGACGGGGAAATTGCGATCCTACGCTCGTGATGTTCGGCCTCGAGGTTACGCCCAACCATCACAAGCTGGCCAACGAATTCGTGCTGTTGGACAACCTGTATTGCAACGGCCACGTCTCGGCCGACGGCCATCCCTGGTCCACCATGGCCTACAACACCGACTACGTCGCCCGCAACTGGGCCTTGACCTACTCCGGCCGCGAGGGAATCGAAGAAAACGAAGAAGGCGATTTGCACAACGCCCCGTCGGGCTACCTGTGGGACTCGTGCGCGCGCAATAACCTCACGTACCGCAGCTACGGCGAATACGGCGGCCGCGTGAGCCAGCCCGACGGCTCGGTGAAAATGGAAGGCCGCGTGCCGGGCCTGGTGGGCCACATGTGCCCCGATTATGGAATTCCCCGGGAGCCGAACCAGCGGGTTCGCGACACCGGCAACGTGGAGGTTTTTCTCAAGGAGTTTCGCGAGTTTGAGAAGAACGACAACCTGCCGAGCTTCATCGTGATGAGCATGGGCGAGAACCACACCAGCGGCACCCGTCCCGGGGCCTACACGCCGCAAGCCTGCGTGGCCTCGAACGACCTGGCCCTGGGCCGGCTGGTCGAGGCCGTGAGCCACAGCAAATACTGGCCCGAAATCGCCATCTTCGTCATCGAAGACGACGCCCAGAACGGTCCCGACCACGTCGACGCCCACCGCACGGTGGGACTGGTGATCAGCTCCTACACGAAGCGCAAGAGCCTGGACAGCACGCAGTACACCACCGTGAGCATGATCCGCACCATGGAATTGATCCTGGGCCTAGCGCCTTTGAGCCAATTCGACGCGGCCGCCAATCCGATGTTCGCCTGCTTCACCGACAAGGCGGACCTCGCGCCCTACAAGGCCGAGCCCGCGCGGATTGACTTGAACGCCAAGAACGGCGAGTTGGCCTACGGCGCCGAGCGTTCGATGAAGATGGATTTCAGCGAGTACGACCGGATCGACGATTTCGAGCTCAACGAAATCCTGTGGCGCGCGATCAAGGGCAAAGACGCCCCCCTGCCCCCGGCCGTCCGCCGGGCGATCGCATATCGCGTCGATTTGCGATGACCCCAATCGTACACAAAGAAGACGGAACCGCGGATAAACGCTGATCAACGCGGATGAACGGAGATGGATTATCCGCGTTTATCCGTGTTCATCCGTGGTTCTAATAAACACGGGCAAGCCCGCCCGGCAACAGAGTTGCAAGTTGTCGGTGCCAGGCGGCGGGGGTTCGATCGAGAGGCCCGTCGCCGGTGGCTCCGGGCTAAACGCGTTCCGTACTCATCCTTTCTTATTCACGTGATATCCGGCAACTTTCAGCCGAATGCGATACAGGCTCTTGTCGATTGTCACATAGAGCGTCGTGGCTTCGTCGCCGATGCCGAACTCGCAATTGCTCGGCAGGCCCACGGGCGGCTTGCCCGAGGGCTGATCGGGCGGACCGGTTGGAATAAAGGCGAGCTCGCGGCCGGCCGGGTCGATGACCATTACGCCCGGCCGTTTCGGGCTGCGGTTGGTCAGATAGATATTCCCCTCGACGTCGACGCACATCCCGTCGCAGCCGGGCTCGTTGCCGTAGTCGACGATCGTTTTGGCCGGCCCGCTCGCCAGCCCGTCGGCGTCGAGCGGAAACGCCAGAATGGTCATCGCGCCGAGCTTGGGGGGCGGAGCGGTGGGGTCGATCTGGTCGGTGCCGTTGTTGTGGTCGGCCACGTAGAGCGTCTTTTCGTCCGGCGCTAGCGCGATGCCGTTGGGCTTTTCAACCTCGTGCGTGATCTCGACGACCGTGCCGTCGGCGTCGATCCGGTAGACGGCCCGATGCTCGAGCTCCCGCGGCTCGCGGCCCAGGTAGCGCGGATCGGTGAAATAGATGCGCCCTTTCGAATCGAGGCACAAGTCGTTGGGGGCGTTGAAGCGTTTGCCCTGGTAGCGGTCGGCGATGGTCTCGCGCTTGCCCGAGCGGAGATTCCAGCGCGACACGCGGCGGCCGCCGTAGTCGGAACCTTCGCAGGCGATCAGGTTGCCCGCGGCGTCGCACGCCAGCCCGTTGGCCTTGCCGCTGTCGTCGGTGAAGACCGTTGTCTTTTTCGTTTTGGGATCGAACCGCACGATCAGGCCCGGATCGGTGCCGTCGCCGATGTCGGTGAAATAGATGCTGCCGTCGGGGGCCACGGCGGGGCCTTCGGTCAGACCCCCGTTGATTTTGGCGGTGCGCGTGTAAAGCCGCTGGAGCTTAGCGCCCTCGGGCACGATGGTGTTTTCGGCCGCTCGCATTCGCGCGGTATAGGCCGTGGCCACGATCGCCGCGACGACGAGCGCGGTAACAAAAGTGCGCATGATGTGATTCCTCGCTCGGGTTCAGCCGGCCTGACCGGCAGGGGACAATGGCACGGAACTTCGACCCACCGATTTCGTTCTGGCGTGCGTAGCGGTTTCGCGGATTGCCCACTCCTGGGGCGAAAATTCGGACTCGGCGAGCCACTCGACGATCGGGGCGCGACTGGTCGGCTTCAGAGTGATGGTGTCGCGGGCTGCAAACGGATAGGCGTGCGTATGGCCTGCCAGCCGGGCGAAAAACACCTTTGGGTCCTGTTGCCTCGGCGAGGACGGCAGAAAAATCGGGCCCTCCCAACTCTCCTCCTGCAAACGAGTGGGCTTCCTCGTCGCCGACGTCGAATCGGCCGACATTTCGGCCCTGAGAATCACGCCCTCCGCCAGGCTGACCTCGAAGGCGGCCGGCAGTCGTGTCTCGACGCGAATTCTCGCCGGGTAATACGGCGTGTGGTAGAACGTCCGCTCGACAAAGGCAAACAGCCGCACCGAGTTAAACGCCTGCGGCAAATAGACCGCGTCGTGCCCGTCGGTGCCACCGGACGCCTCGAGAGACACCGCCACGGAAAGCTCGCGAAATCGCACGCCCATGAACTTCGCGTCGACGGCGATCAGCAGCAACTGCGCCTTTCCGCCGTCACCGAGGGGAACCAAATCCTCCCGCTCAAGACGTTCCGCCCAGAACGACAAATCGGCAGAGCCGCGCAGGATAATATCCCGCACGGGTGAAATCTCGACGTTGTATCGCGGGCGACCGTTCACGCTCGAACCAGTTTGCAATCGAACAAGGGGGGTCCGTTGCGTGCCAGTTTAACGGGCCGCCGACGGCTTCTCAATCAATTTCGACCGGCACCTCCAGCGAACGGGCCGTATCGGCCAGCGCCTTCCAGGTGTTGGCGTCCAGCTCGATGCCCTCCCGCAGGCGCTTGGCCTTGGTGCGCTCTTCGATTTCGCCGGGCATGAGGATCTCGCCCCCGGGCTCGGACTTTTCCGAACTTTTCGCCCATTCGACAAAGCGGCGCACTTCGGCGGAAAAGGCGGTTTCCTCCTGAAAGAAACTCGGGTCCATGAAGATCGACAGCATGCCGTTGGCCAGGCGTTTGGCATTGGCCGGGTTGCTCGCGCCGCCGCCGGCCAGCGCGCCGGCCAGCATTTCGGTGATGACGCCCAGACCGTAACCCTTGTGGCCCGCGATCGACAGGATCGCGCCGGGCGGATCGCCGTAAAACACCTTGGGGTCGGTGGTCGGCCGGCCCGCCGAATCGATGATGCACCCCTCGGGCACGTGCACCCCCTTGTTGAAGGCGACGCGCAGCTTCCCTTCGGCGATCGTGCAGCACGACATATCGAGCAGGATCGGCGGGCCGTCTTTCAGGGGAATGCCGGCGGCGAACGGATTGGCCGAAAGCCGCCGGTTGATGCCGCCAAAAGGCGCCACCAGAATGCCCGCGCCGCTGGTGTTCACGAAGTGCACCGAAGCCTTGCCCGCGCGGGCCGCCAGCAGCGGCCAATCGCCGATGCGTCCGAGGTGGCCGGCATTGCGCAGCGCGACCACGGCCACACCGTGCCGCGCCGACTTTTCGATGCCCAGTTTCGTCGCCTGCTCGCCGATCGTCTGGCCGAAGCCGTATTCGCCGTCGACAATCGCGATCGCTTCGTTTTCGAAAACGACCGTCATGTTCTGGTTCGGCACGACCTTGCCGGCCCGCACGAAGTCGATGTAGCTCGAAACGCGGATCACGCCGTGCGAGTCGTGGCCCACGAGATTGGCTTCCACGAGGTAGCGGGCGATCCGCGCGGCTTCTTCGGCCTTGCAGCCGGCGGCAGCGAAGATGGAAGCGGTGAGCCGCTTGAGTTTCTCGGAGTCGATCTTCATGAGGTTTCCTGATCGGTGATGCGGACGAACTTTTGCAGCGAATGGCAATCGCGAGGCACCAGCCCCTGGTTGCCGCCGGCCGAAAGGGTGACTTCGCCGACGTAGAAATCGCCGTGGCGGTCGATCGTAATGTCGTGCGGGGCGAAAAAGTCGCCCCAGGAGCACGGATGATCGCCGCCGCCGATTCTGGTCTGCAACTCGCCGGCCGGGTTATAGATGCTCACCCGCCCGCCGGTTGTTTGTCCCGGCGCGGCCGCGTTGCCGGGAAACATGCCGGCATGATAGCCCAGCTCGGCGACAAACACGTTCCCCTCCGGATCGATCGCGAGCTGGCACGGCCGGGCCGCGGGCCACTGGTCGATGAACCGGCCCTCGGGCGTGAATCGCTGGAGTCGGCTGTTCTCGCGATCGGCCACCCACACGGTTCCCTCACCGTCGATCGCAATTCCGTGCGGCACATGAAACTGCCCCGGCCCGGCGCCGGGCGCGCCCCACGAATCGAGGTGCTTTCCGTCGGGCGAAAACCGGTGCACCCGCGCGTTGCCGTAGCCGTCGGCAACGTACAGATCGCCGCCGGGCGCAATCGCCAGGTTCGTCGGGCAGTTGAACGGCCCGGCCGAGCGGCGAATCGTGCGATAGTCGAGCCCCTGGGCACCGGTGTCCGAAGCGTTGCCGGGCGTGCCGAGCGTCAACAGCAACCGCCCCTCGGGCGTGAATTTGCGCACCGCGTGGCCCACGTCGTCGACCGAGTACACGGCGTCATCCGGTCCGATCGAAATGCCGTGCGGGCGCGTAAAAACTCCTTCGCCCCAGGACCGCAAAAAGCGCCCCGCCCGGTCGAACACGATCACGGGATGCTCGCCGCGATTGAACACGTACGCGTTGTCCGCCGAATCGGTGGCCACGCCGGCCACTTCCTCAAAGCTCCAATCGGGCGGAAGCTGCTCCCACGCCGCGTGCACGCGGTAGCGAAATGCTCCTCCGCCGACCGACGGGCCTTGAGCTCCAGAGGAGGGCAGGGCAGGGGACATGGTCATCCATCTCCGTATGCGGCCGGACGCGGCAAACCGCCAGCGATTCACTCCACCGGCGCGACACTCGAACGTTCGTCGGGCACCTCGGGCAGAAACCAGGCCACGACGGCGGCGGGGAGAAACAGGAACCCGGCGTCAAACAACACGCCGCGAAAATCGCCCACCTCGCTGTACAACCCGAAAAACACCGTGCCGGCCGCGGCCGCGATCCGCCCAATGTTATAGCAAAACCCCGCCCCCGTGGTGCGCAAAAGCGTGGGAAACAAGGGCGGCATGTACATCGTAAACAGCGCGAACAGCCCCGACGAAGCGCCCAGCAGCGGCCACAACAACACGATCTGACGATAGTCGCGCGGCGTGTAATACGCGTACGCCATCGACGCGAAATAGGTCACGCACAGCAGCGCAATCGCGCGGCGATAGCCGATCCGCCGCGCCAGCGCGGCGGCCAGAAAATTGCCCACGATCGACGAAACCATCAACAGCGCCACCGCCTGGCTCACCAGGCGACTGCGCTCGGCCTCGCTCCAGGCAGCCACCTCGGGCTGATTGCGAAGCTGCTGGGCGCTAAAGAACACGAACGCCCAATGGGCCGTGAGCGAGACGGCGCAGACCACGATCGTCAACAGGGTCGTGCGCCGCACGTCGCCGCGGAACAGATCGAGCACGCTCGGATCGGAGTGGGCCGTTTCGAGCTTGGCGGCGTGCCATTCTTCGGTCTCGGGCACGGCGCGGCGAATCCACAGCGTCACGAGCGCCGGCAGGATGCCCACCAGGAACACGTACCGGTGCGGAAGCGTCGCCATGCAGTAAGCCGCGACCGAGGCCAGGATGATGCCGAAATTGACCGCGGTTTGCAGCACGGCCGCGATCCAGGGCCGCCAGTTCCGCGGCCACGTTTCCGAAACCAAGGCGGCGCCGACGGCCCATTCGCCGCCGATGCCCAGGGCCGCCAGAAACCGGAAGACGAGCAACTGCCACCAGGTCTGCGCGATCGCCGACAGGCCGGTGAAGACGGCGTAGGTAAGAATCGTCAGCACCAGCGCCCGGCTGCGTCCCAGCCGATCGCCGATGCGGCCGAAGAATCCGCCCCCCAGTGCCCAGCCGACCAGAAACGACGCCTGAATCACCGAGCTGTACGCGCCGACTTCCTTGTCCTTTGCGCCGGCGCCCAACAGCTCGGCCACGAACGGCAGCGCCACGAGCGTGTACAGGTGCATGTCGAGCCCGTCGAACATCCACCCCAGCCAGGCGGCAAGGCCCGACTTCCACTGCACGCTCGACAGATCGCCGAGCCGGCGAATTTCCCGTTGTTCGGTGACGCGGGCAGTTTCCATCGGCACTTCAATGTGGCGAAACGACGTCCAAGCGCGAACCGGCGATCGGGCCACCGTGCGAGCAACATACCCGCTTTTTCGGTTAGCCGCCAGTTTCGCCCATGTCAAGTGGCCGAAACGGCCAGGCGAAATCGATTTCGATATCTGGTATAGTCCGCCCGCTCTGGAAAAGTCCATGCCGCGTACAACAAGCGGCAGAATTTCAAGGAGGATAGATCATGGTGCGTGAGAAACGAGACCGACCCGACGACGACGCGGTCGAAAGGGGGCCGTCCGGAAGCGGTGAAACGGGCGCGGAACAAGAGAATCAGGCGACTGAGAAGCGACCTGGCGGCGCATCTTCAACGGCATCAAGCGATCCGTCGGCTGACGCGCAAAACGTCGGCGACACGGCACCGGCAAGCGAACGAGACAATCTTCCGATCGCCGAACCTTCTGCCGAAACGTCCGGCATCGACGACCGCGGGGAAGTCCCCCCGGAAATGGACCGTATCGTTCAGGTCCCGCCGCTGCCGCCTGACCATTTGGCTCAATCGTCGACGATACCGAGTTCCTTGTTCGCTCCGCCCGCTGAGCCAAGCGGAATTCCGCTCGGTGATTTGTCGCCCGACGCATCCGGGGCCGGTGACGAACTTTCGATGCAAGATCTGGTCGAGCGCGCTGACGGATCCGCGACCTCCGATCTCGAGCAAGCTGTCGTCCACACGACTGCGACCGGGCCGCCGGCCGCGTCGGCGCCCGACAGTCGTGTCGATTCCCCGATCGA
>JBBDNV010000059.1:0-32167 GCA_040877415.1 Pirellulales bacterium | reverse complement strand
CTTCGCTGGGGTGGCTGATCTTGCGGGTCCAGGACATGTCGCTGACGTGCAGCAGGCCGTCGATGCCTTCTTCGATCTCGATGAAGGCCCCGTAGTTAGTCAGGTTGCGGACGGTGCCTTTGACCATCGTACCGGGCGGATAGCGTTCGGCCACTTTATCCCAGGGGTTGGCCTGGGTTTGCTTCATGCCGAGGGAAATCTCCTGCTTGTTTTTGTCGATGTTCAAGACGACGACGTCGATTTCGTCGTCGATGTGCACCAGCTCGTTGGGATGGCTGATGCGCTTGGTCCACGACATTTCGCTGATGTGCACCAGGCCCTCGATGCCCTCTTCGAGCTTCACAAACGCCCCATAGCTCATCACGTTGACCACCATGCCGTGGACGACGGAGCCGACGGGGTACTTGTTTTCGACGGTTTCCCAGGGGCTGGCGGATTTTTGCTTCAGTCCCAGGGCGATTTTTTCCTTTTCGCGGTCGACGTGCAGGATCTGCACCTCGATGTCCTGGTCGATCGAGACCATTTCCGAAGGGTGGCCGATGCGGCCCCAGCTCATGTCGGTGATGTGCAACAGGCCGTCGATGCCGCCCAAGTCGACAAAGGCGCCGAACTCGGCGATATTCTTGACGACGCCCTTGCGCAACTGGCCGGGCTCGAGGGTGGAGAGCAACAGGGCCTTCTTTTCGGCCCGTTCGGTTTCGATCAGGGCCCGGCGGCTGACGACGATGTTGCGCCGCGCGTCGTCGATTTTCAGGACGACGCATTGAATGGTGCGGCCGATGTAATCGCCGATGTCGGCCGGGCGGCGAATGTCGACCTGGCTGGCGGGCAGAAAGACGTTGACGCCGATATCCACGAGCAAGCCGCCCTTGATCTTGCGGGTGACCGTGCCGGTGACGATGTCGCCCTCGTGGACGGTTTCCATGACCTTGAGCCAGGCCTCGATTTTTTCCGCCTTGCGCTTGCTCAGGGTGATCATGCCGCGCGATTCTTCGGTGCGGCCGAAGACGTCTTCAACCTCCTCGATCAGCACCTTGACCTGCTGGCCGACTTCGGGCGGCTCTTCGTCTTGCTCCCATTCGCTGCGTGGGATGACGCCTTCGCTTTTGTAGCCGACGTCGACCAGGACGAACTCGTTGTCGACGCGCAGCACGCGGCCGTCGATGATTTTGTTGACGGCCAGCTCTCCGCCGCCCCACTCGATGTCTTCGGTGGCGGTGCCTCCCATGGCGACGGCCAACTCTTGCTCCCACTCCTCTTGCTTCAGATCGAGGCCGCGAATCAGGTTACGATTTACCATGTGATTTGTTTGGTGATTGTCCGCCACGCCCCGGGTGCTTGCGCGCCGATGCCGGGTGATGTGCGGCGCGGCGAAGCATGACGGCTGAAAAAAAGAACCCCGCTCCCGCGTGCCCGGTTCCCTCCGCCGGGGACCTGAAGAGGCCAACGAGACGAATCGCAGATTATACATGTCCCCGCATTTACGGGCAACGACGCTACGACGCCGTAATCGACCGCTCTTTTTAGTTAGTCGAAAGGAGAGGGATCGTCGGGGAATATTCGTCGTGCCAGCGGTTGCAGGGGAAAATCATCGTGTTAGACTGGGCATTGTCCCTGTTCTGGCGGCATTATCCGCCAGTACTCGAAGAGGCCCCGGGACCTGATTAGCGGCGGGTTCTGGGGCCGTTTTTTGCGCGCAGGATGCAGCGGGTCGAGGATCAGTCTCGAACGAGAAACGGCAGGCGGACGGCCGAATCCGTCGCTTCGGCCGAGAGCACCAGCGGCAGGTTCCAAATCACGCTGCCGGCCTTGCACACGCCCTCGGAGCCGTCCTGGCAGTAGTAGTAGGCCAGCGAGATCTTGAGATTCTCGCTGCCGGTCGTCGCGCCGGTCGGCAATTCGATATCGAAGCTCGCCGCCGGCTTATCGACCTTGGTCAGCTTGCCTAACGCCTCGCGGTTGATCGGCCCGCCGTCGCGGCTCGACTCGACCAGATAGCGCAGCGGGGCAACCGGATTGATTTTGAAACCCTCGGGCAAGGCCAGCGCGACTTGCAGCCGGACCTTGCCCGCGGCGGGCTTGAGTTTTGCCGCGGCCAGATCGACCTCGTCGGCATCGGGGAACTTTGGCTTGCCGTCGGATTTGGCGGGCGCGGGCGGCTCGAGCCCCTTGATTTCGAGCGTGGCCACTTTGCGGCTCTCGTCCAAGAGAATCGTGCGGATCGCGTGGTTGTTCGTATCCGCCACGTAGAGTTTCCCGCGCGCATAAGCCAGTCCGGCCGGCTCGTCGAACTGCGCCGGATTGTCCCCGGCGCCGGGCTGGCCCGTGCCGGCCAGGGTCTTGCTCGTGATCTGTCGCGGGTCGATGACCTTGATCTTGTTGTTGTACGTATCGGCGACGTAGAGCAAACCGTCGTGGTACAGCACGTCGAGCGCGTGCTGCAGCAGGATTCGCTGCCCCTGACCATCGACGTCGCCGAACGTGAACAAGCGGCCCCCTTCGGGGATCCACGCCGTGCCGACCACCGTCTCGACGTTGGCCGAAGTGTTGAAGGGGACCGCGCGGATCGAGCTCCCCTCGCTGTCGGCGACGTAGAGCACATTGCCGTCGGACGCTAGTCCGCTGGGCTGCGCGAACGACGCGGCGCCCAACTCGTAGGGAATCGCCGGCAAGTGCGGGCCGTCGACGATGTCTTCGCGGCCGTTGCCGGCGAAGGGGCCGATCTCGGGCTTCACCAGCGACATTTTCCAGATCTGATGCGGCCCGGCCATGGCGATGTACAACTCGCGCCCCCTGACCCACAAGGCCCAGGGGCTGTTGAGGTCGGTTTTCAGCGGCGGGCCGACAAAGCGAAACCTCGCCGGCCGCGAGCCCGAGCCTACGATCCTGCGAAACTCTTCCTCGCGCGGCCAGCCGTGCCCCCGTTTGCGGGTGCCGGCGATGGTCGTGACCTCTTTTTTCGTCAGGTTCACCTTGCGCAGCAAATGGTTTTCCGTATCGGCCACGTACAAGAGGTCCTGATCCAGGGCCATGCCCTGCGGATGGTCGAACGCGGCAGTCGCATAGTTGCCGTCGAGAGCGCCGACGTGGCCCGAGCCGATCGTCTCGACCAGCGTGCCGTCGAGCCGTGCAACCACGATCCGGTTGTGATTGCTGTCGGCGATGTAGAGCCGATCGGACTTTTCGTCGGCCAGGACCTTGCCGGGATAGCGCAGCGGCGTGGGGGGCGATTGGACGCCGGCCGCCTCGCCGGTCGGCAGCGGCGGCGAAGGCTTCAACAGCTTTTTCCGCCGGTAGTAGGGCATCTTTTCCTTGAAAAACGCGTCCAGCGTTTCGAAGTCGAGTTCGCCCCCCTGCCTGACCACCAGGTTGCCCTGCGGATCGATCACGCACAGGGTGGGCCAGCTCACCACGCCGTACTTATCCCAGATCACGTGGTGCGCGTCGTTGACGACCGGGTGTTCGATTTCGTAGCGCTCGATCGCTTCGGCGATGTTCTTGGAATCCTGCTCGGTTTGGAACTTCGCCGAGTGCACGCCGATCACCACGATTTCGTTGGGATAGGCGTGTTCGAGCTTTTTCAGCTCCGGCAGGATGTGCATGCAGTTGATGCAGCAATAGGTCCAGAAATCGAGCAGCACGAACTTGCCGCGCAACTGCTCGAGGTCGATGGGGCCGGCCGTGTTGATCCATTCGACCCCTCCGTCGAGCGAGGGGGCCGGGTACCGCTGGGCAAACGGATGGTCGTCCTGTGTGCCACCCTGGGCGGCGTTGGGCGAGTTGCCCAGCCAGACAATCAGGACGGCCAACGCCAGCACCAGGACGAGACCCCGTCGAGCTGGCAGCAATCTTGCTAGCGACATGAAACCTCCCCCAGCGGTTGGAACGGTCATGAACGACCGCCCGGCACGATCCCCGGTCATCTTACCCTCTGGGACACTCCGGGTGAAAGCTCGCGCTTGGGAGAGGGGATTGCAGGCGCGTCGCCGGGCATCGCAGGAACGACACGGCGCGTGTGGCGGCGGATGTCACGGCGGCCCACTCGATTTTGCGGTGATGAGTCAAATTGACGCATGTGCGCGAGTGTCCATCTTGGCCAGGGTATGGTAAAAATGCTTGTGCAGGGTGGTGGCGGCGGCCGAAATAACCGTAATAACCGGCAGACTTCAAATGGAAGTTGACACTTCCACGCGGCCAGCGGTAGAGTTGGCCGAGGACCCGCCTTTGGCCGCGGATTTTTGCAGAAATTCCGGTAGGTCCCCACACTGCCAAGTCGCGTGAAACCATGGCCAGGCCGCTCGGGCGGCCCCGTCGGTTTCGGAGAACAGCACCTGTGTTACGCTTCGCGATTGCCGTCTTGATCTGCCTCGTGCTGGCACGTTCAGCTAGCGCCCAGGATTGGGCCCTTAAGATGTTCGATGCGACCGCCCACGACTTTGGCACGGTCGCCAAGGGGTCGAAGGCCGTCCACCATTTCAAGCTCAAAAACATCTACGAGGAGGATTTGCACATTCTAAGCGTCGGCTCGAGCTGTGGGTGCACCACGCCGCACATCTCCAAGCGCGATCTGAAAACGTTTGAAACGGCCGAAATCATCGCCGATTTCAACACCCGCGACTTTCACGGCCACAAGACGGCCACGCTGACCGTCGACGTCGAATGCGTATCGCGCGCCCAAGTGCAATTGCGGATCGCAGGGTTCATCCGCACCGACGTGGTCACGCAGCCGGGATCGATCGACTTTGGCACGGTGGACCAGGGGACCGACACCGACCAGAAGCTGCAAGTGAGCTACGCCGGCCGCGACGATTGGAAAATTCTGGACGCCCGGACCGCCGACCCCTGGTACGAGGTGGAAATGACCGAGGTCGGCCGCGGCAACGGCCACGTCGCTTACGAGCTGCTCGTGCGGATGACCAAGGACGCCCCGATCGGCTACGTCAAGGACCAGTTGATCCTGGTCACCAACGACGGCCAGTCGCGCGAGATCCCGGTCGACATGCAAGGCCGCGTCATGTCCGATATTACGGTCAGCCCGACGAAGCTGTTCATCGGCGTGGTGCGCCCCGGTCAGAAGGTGACCAAGAACCTGGTGGTGCGGGGCAAACGACCGTTCAAGATTCTCGACGTGAAGTGTGCGGACAATTGCTTCCAGATCGAGCCGTCGAAGGAGGCCCGCAGCGTACACCTGATTCCGGTCGTGTTTACCGCCGGCAGCACGGCCGGGCGGGTCACCGAAAAGATCAGCCTGCACACGGACCACGGCGACGTCGCCGCGGCCTTCACCGCGTTTGCCGAAGTGGTCAAGCCCGACGTCCCCGCGACGTCCCGCACGCCGTCGCCGGGCGCGAAGGAAGAGCCGGCCGATGCGGCCAAGCGCCAAGTGCCCGTCCCGTAGTTTTTGGCGCCGCTTCAGGCTTGCGGATTGGCAGGATGTTTAGCCGCGCCGCGCCCCATTTCGGTTCGCCGCCTCGGGCGATGCTTGTTGCGCCGTCCGGGCCAATTCCCCCACGCTGACGACGTCGCGTTCGTCCTGCGCCGGGTTTGACGGACACGTGCCGCAGCCGCCACAGGCGCCCGCTTTTCGCCGCCAGGCGGTGCGCCACGCGGCACGCGCCAAATACGCGCAGGCGGCGGCGATCAACACGAGCACGGCGGCGGTTTGCCAATCGAGGTTCATCACAACCCCACTCATCGAGCGGCGGAACTAAAACGGCGGCAATCGCATGCCGACCTGGTAGGTAACAAGCGCGCCCACATAGGCCAGCGACGTCATGTAAACGAACGTGAACACGGGCCAGCGCCAACTGTTCGTTTCGCGGCGAATGACGACCAGCGTCGCGGCGCACTGCGCGCAGAGCGCGAAAAACACCATGATCGACAGCGCCACGGGAATATTGTAGACCGGCTTGCCCGTGTCGTCCCACACGGCCGCGTGCATCCGCGCGCCCAGCCGGTCCTGGTCCGATTGCTCGCCGACGTCGAGATCGCGGCCGAGATTGTAAATGACGCCCAGGGCGCCGATCACGACTTCGCGGGCCGGAAACGAGGCAATCGCGGCGCAGCCGATGCGCCAATCCCATCCCAGCGGGCGCACGGCCGGCTCGATCGCCCGGCCCATGCGCCCCAGAATGCTGGCGCGTTGATAGGCGGAGGCGATTTCGTTGTCCACCTCGACCAACTGTTTTGCGATCGCATCGCGGCGGGGCGAAGGGTCAACCGATTTCGAAAGTTGGGCTTCGAGCGCGTCGCGCCGGGGAGCCAGAGTGTTTTCGACCTCCGCCGCTTTGTGCGGATAGTACGACGCCGCCCACACGAGCACCGACACGGCCAGAATCAGCGTGCCGGCTCGCCGCACGAACGCCCAGCCGCGGTCGGCCATGCGCAAGATCACGATTTTCGGCGCCGGCCACTTGTAGCTGGGCAATTCCATCACGAACGGCGGCGTGGGACCGCGCAGCAGCGTCTTCTTCAGCACCAGCGCCACAAGCGCCGCGGTGACGATCCCCACCAGGTACATGGCGAACAGCGTCAGGCCCCGCAGCGGCACCAGGCCGCCAAACACCCGGCGCGCCGGGATAAACGCGCCGATCAGAACCGCGTACACCGGCAGCCGGGCGCTGCAGCTCATCAGCGGGGCCACGAGAATCGTCGTCAATCGATCGCGGCGATTCTCGATGACTCGCGTGGCCATGACCCCGGGAATCGCGCAGGCAAACGACGACAACAGCGGAATGAACGATTTGCCGCTCAAGCCCACGCGGACCATCAGCTTGTCCATCAGGTAAGCAGCCCGGGCCATGTAGCCGCAATCTTCCAGGATCGCCACGAAAAAAAACAGAAACAGAATCTGCGGCAAAAACACCAGCACGCTGCCCGCGCCGCCGATCACGCCGTCGACCGCCAGCGATTCGAGCGGACCGGCCGGCAGGCTCGCGGCCACCAGCTCGCCCACGGCGCCGACGCCGTCGTCGATGACGTTCATCAACGGATCGGCGAAGACGAACACCGAGGAAAAGATGACCATCATCAACAGCGCAAAGACGGCGGTGCCCCAGAACTTGTGCGTCAGCAGCTTGTCGATCCGATCGCCGGCGGTCGTTACCGGCCGAGAGGGCCGCGTGACGACGCCCGCGAGCACGCGCGCGGCCCAGGCATACCGGGCCTGCGCCTCGACGGCGGGCACGGGGTGTCCGGCGTCGGCCAGTCGTTTTCGCGCGGCCTGCAAGGGGCCGCTGGCCGCCTCGGCATGAGCGTCCTCTCCCAGCGTGTGCGAGAGATATCCGCTGGTGTCGAGCAACAGGCGCTCGGCCAGATAACGCGGCAGCGGCGCCCGTCCGTTGGCCGTTTCCTTAGCGTCGAGCTTTGACCAGGCGTCTTGCAAGCGAGCCGTTTCGCGCTGAAATTCCTGCGGAAAAGGGCTTTCACGCTCGATGCGCGACGTCGACGCGAGCGCTTCGGCGAGCGCTTGTTTCAACTCGGCGACGCCCAAGTTGCGATTCGCCTGCACCTCGACGACCGGCACGCCCAGTTGTCGGCGCAGGCGCTGGGCATCGATGGACAGCCCCTTCGCCCGCGCGATGTCGCCCATGTTCAGCGCGACGACCGTGGGCAGGCCCAACTCGAGCACCTGGCTCACCAGGTACAGGTTTCGCTCCAGGTTGCTGGCGTCGACGATCGAAAGCACGGCGTCGACGCGGTCCAGGTCCGAGCGGCGAGAAAGCAGCACGTCGACGGCGACCATTTCGTCGGGCGATCGGGGCGCCAGGCTGTACGTGCCCGGCAGGTCGACCAGTTGGCATCGCCGCCCGCCCAGCGACAAGCGGCCGAGTTTCTTCTCGACGGTCACACCCGGATAGTTGCCCACCCGCTGCCGCACGCCGGCCAGCGCCGTGAACAGGGTGGACTTGCCCGTGTTCGGGTTTCCGACCAAAGCAACGGTGAACGTGGACCGCTCGGTCATGGGGCGAGAGAGTTAGCGAAAGAGCCGACTGCCGGCCGTGGAAATAACCGCTCGCTGATTCAGAGTTGCTCGATTTCGACGCGCGCCGCTTCGCTGCGCCGGACGCTGAGGCGATAGCCGCGCAGCTCAAGCTCCAACGGGTCGCCCAAGGGTGCCGTGCCCACGACGGCGATCTCGACCCCCGGCGTGAGCCCCATTTCCAACAGCCGCAAGCTCAGTTCGTCGTCGCCGGCGACCGAGCGGACGCGGGCGCGCGCGCCGATGGGCAACTGGTCCAAAGCGTTCAACTCGGCGCTCCGCATCGCACCAGCACGCTCAACAGCTCGTCGGCGCGAAAACACAACTTCTGGCCCGCCAGGCGAATGATGCAGGGGCTGCCGCTTGTGACCATCTCGATCGCCGCGCCGCCGCGCAGACCAAGTTCTTCCATCCGGTGCACGTCGTCGGGTCGCCCGGTCACGCGGTCGACATGGGCACACTCGCCCGCTGCCAACAAGCTTAAGGGAATGAGGTATTGCACGGTCTTCATCCGCGTTGTTTTTATTGAGACTCATTCTCAGCAATTGAGATTCTAGACGCTTTTTACAGCGCATGCAATCGGATCGCAATTTTTTTCCGTCCGCCCGGAGAAATCGGGCGGATTTGATGCTGAACAAGGGGCGTGTCATCGCCGGGCAAGGTTTCCCGACGAGAGTTGCCCCACGAGCGGCTCCGTCCGGTGGTGGAGTGCAAGTTGGGTCGGTTGGAGGCTCGGTTTTTGCAACGCGGGTTACTTGCCTGCCGGCGAAACCTTTAGCGTCATGCCGCTCCAGACGACCGCCGGCTCGCTCCCTTCGTAGCCGGCCAGTTGATCGGCCGGCTGCTCAACGATGCTGCCCAGCGTGAGCACTTCGTCGCCCGCGGCCAACTGCGGATCCTTGTCGCTGACGACGGTCACGACCACTTCGGCGTTTTGATTCGGTTTGATCCTGGCGTGATAGAGCTTTCCGGCCTGGTCTACGCTTTCCACCGTGCCGGCCAGCACGACCCCATTGGTCGGCCGCTTGGGATAGGCGAACCAGCGGGCGCCATAAGTCTTGAGCGACTCAAACCGCTTGGGATCGGCGGTTAACTGCTGCCGGATCATCGGCTCCAGGGCCCGCAATTGTGGATCGAGTTGCGCGGCGCCCGGCCCTAGTTGTCCCAGCGTGATCGCGTTGGCCATGTTGAACAAGGTGACGTAGAAGTTCGCGCGGGCCTTGCTGAGTTGAGTCTCGTCGCCCGTGCCTTCGGCGGCCGCCAATTGTTGACCGGCCGTGTGGGTGGCCTGCAGGGCTTCCATGACCTGGGCCGGAGCCACCTTTTGGGCATTGCGAGGACCCAAGGCTTCAACGGGCTGAGCGGGCTCGCCGGGCGCGGGCAACGGCTCGGATGCGCCTGGCGTGGGCAGCTCAGGGGGTTGATCCTCGGCCGGTTTGGCATCGGCGGCCGGCGCCGGCTTGTCATCGCCTTTCGGCGCGCCCGGCGGATTGGCAGCGCCCTCGGGCGTTTCGGGTTTGGTGGCCGGCTCAGGGGGCGAATCGGGCTTGGGTTCGACCGGCGGCAAATCGGGCGATGCGGGCCGATTGATCCGGTTGTCGTCGACGGCGGCATCCGCGCCCTTCTCGGGCGCCGTTTCTGGCGCGTCGTCGGAGGCGAACGGATTTGACTCGTCCTTTGCCGGCGGCGCCGCGGGCGATTCGGGCTGCGCCCTTGGGTTTTCGTTGGCCGCGGCGTCGGTGCCGTTTTCGGGCATCTCCGCGGGCGAGGCTGCCGGTGCAAACGGATTATCGGCAGGCAGGGCTGGTTCGGCCGCATCGGGCTGAGCTGAGTCGGTGGCGTCTAGGGGCGCCGTCCGGGATTCGTCAGCCGGCGCAATGGCCGGTGGTTCGTCGGCCGGCGTTTCGCTCGCCGCCGAAGGTTCTACGCTTGGCATCGCCGGCCGAGCCGCGGTGTGCTCTACCGATGCCGGGCTTGGATTCTGAGCCAACCTGGTCGCTTTTTTGATTCCCGCCGGGAGCATAAATCCGGGCAGAATCCCGCTCAATCCGGCGACGTCGTAACCCATCCAAAGGGCCAGGTACAACGCGAACGGCGCGGCGATGACGACGGGCAGAGCAACCTTGACCAGGCTGCCGACGAGCGACCCCTTGGGTTTGCCGTTAGTGGACCTGGCAGCCTTGCCCTTTTTCTTTTTTCCCTTCTTCGTGCCGGCGGATGACTCCTCCTCATCACCCTCATCGGCGGCCACGGGCACCGCGCTTGTTTCGTCGGGCAGGTCGAGGGGGATATCCTCCGCCTCGCCCGAGGCTTCGAACCGCAAGTCCCCAAATTCCCGTAAGCCCGGCTGGCCCGCGGGGGCCGTCACTTGCGGGGCGTCGAATTGGATGTGGTCGCCGCCTTGGGCCGCGATCGTCGCGGCGTCTTGCGGCGCGTCGAGGTCGAACTTCACTACATCGCCGGCCTCGCCCGGCTCCGACTCCTCGAAATCGATCGTCTCAGCGTCTGGGTCGGCCGTCGCTCGTGGCGCGTCGAGTTCAAACGTCACCGCATCGTCGACATCGTTCGCTGGCGCCTCGTTGAACGCCAGCGTCTCGGCCTCGGACCCGTCGACCGAGCCGCCAAAGTCCAGCGTCATTTCCTCTTCATTCGCGCTCGGGCGGGTGCGTGCGTCGTCGGATGCGGCCCGGGCCGTCGCGGGCTCGCCGAAATCGACATCGCGCTGGTCGCCTTGGTCGGCTGCTTGCATTGGCTGGTCATCGTCGGCCTCTTCGGCCGTGAATTCGAGCTGGTCGGGGGCGCTCTCTTCTCCCGCCGGCAGAACGCCGCCCGCATCACTCTCGGGCGGCTGCAGAAAGTCCAGGGGCTCGGCTGTTGTCAGGTCGGCGGCTGTCGCGCGCGGGGCATGGTCAGCCGGCAGATCGTCAAACCATTGCGAGGGCACCGTCTCGCTGGCGTCGTCGACAACCTCCAACAGCGGCGGCATGTTCACCAGCGCGTCGGCGAGGGCGTATTGGGCATGGCACAGCGGACAGCGAACGGTGGCGCTGTTGCTAACGCCCACCGGCAAAGTCACTTGAGCGGAGCAGCGGGGGCAGGACGTAGTCGACATAGGGCCTCCGGCATATAGGGGTCATAACAAGTTTAGCACCGGATTCCAGGGCCTGTCTACGAGATACAGGACTGTTTAGCGCCGTTGTGAGGACTTCCGCGGCGGGGGGGCGGCGGCGGAAATCCTTCGTACGACACACGCTTGCCGCTTTGGCGACAGGCAAGTAGCTTGGAAGGTCGACGTTAGAATCCAATCGTACCCTAGCCAGCCGTTGAAAAATGGGACTGGCTCCGAGCACGTCGCGGCGAGACCCGCGAAAAACGGCGGTCGCGAGGTGCCTGTCCCAGTTTTTCAACCACTGCTAGCCGGCCCAACGGACGAAAAAGGGCGGGCGAATTGCTTTTGCTTTTTCCACACGGTATGCCGGACCAGCCCAGCGAACTGTTCGAAGCGCGCAGCACTGTCTACACGGGCGGCGAGTACCGCAACGAATCGTTCGGCTATCGACTGCTCAAACCCGAACGGATCCAACCGGGCCAAAGATTTCCGCTGGTGCTGTTCCTGCACGGAAGGGACCAGCGCGGGCTCGACAACGGCGCCCAACTAAGATTCCTCCCCACCTGGATGTCCGAGCCGGACCGCCGCGCGCGGTTCCGTTGCTTCCTGATCGCGCCCCAGTGCCGGCCCGATAAGGTGTGGGTCGAAACGCCGCGCGCCTTCGATCGCTCGGCGCCCAGACAACCACCGGGCCCGCAGATGCAGGTGGTGATCAACATTCTGGACGAAGCGATCCGCGAGTTTCCGATCGACCCAGGGCGGCTCTACCTGACCGGCTTGTCGATGGGCGGCTACGGCGGTTGGGATTTGGGCACGCGACTGGCCGAGCGTTGGGCCGCGGTTGCGCCGATCTGCGGCGGCGGTGATGAACTGTACGCCGACCGGCTTGCCGGCGTGCCGGTTTGGGCCTGGCACGGCGCGGACGACGACGTGGTGCCCGCTGCCAAATCGCGGCGTATGATCGACGCCATTCGCAACTCCGGCGGCCATCCCAAGTACACCGAACTGGCGGGCGTCGGCCACGACAGTTGGACGCCGGCTTATACCGATCCCGAGGGCGTCATCCCCTGGATGTTCGCCCAGCGAAAGGCGTAGTCGCGGGTCTTCGGGTGCATCCTGCCCGAGCTCGATTGGATTCGACCGGCGAGACGCCCGTGACACTCACACGACGCGTCCGGCATTTGCGGCGTTGACCCCGTTTTCGGCAAAGGGCTATAATCGGCCTCCTGTCTTCGAGTTGTGCGAAATATGCCACCGGCTCACCGTCAGCCGTATTTTTCGAGAGGACCAGCCATGGCCACGACTGTTGAGAAGGGAATTCGTGGAATTCGCGATGACATAACCCGTTGTATCGGCAACACCCCGCTGGTGCGGCTGCGCCGCATCGCGCAGGGCTGCGGGGCGACGGTTGTGGCCAAGCTCGAAAGCTTCAATCCGCTCTGGAGCGTCAAGGACCGTATCGGCCGAGCCATGATCGACGCCGCCGAACGAGACGGCAAAATCAAACGCGACACGGTCATCATCGAGCCCACCAGCGGGAACACGGGCATCGCCCTGGCCTTCGTCTGCGCGGCCCGCGGATACGAGTTGAAAGTCACCATGCCCGAGAGCATGAGCCTGGAACGACGCAGATTGCTCAAGGCCTTCGGCGTGGAGGTGATTCTGACGCCCGCCGCCGACGGCATGCCCGGGGCGCTGCGCAAAGCCGACGAACTGTTGGCCGCCAACAAGAACTGGTTCATGCCGCAGCAGTTCAAGAACCCGGCCAATCCGGAAATCCACCGTAAGACGACGGCCGAGGAGGTGTGGCGCGACACCGACGGCAAGATCGACATCTTCGTCTCGGGGGTCGGCACGGGCGGCACGATTACCGGCGTGGGCGAAGTGATCAAAGACCGTAAGCCGGGCGTCAGGATCATCGCCGTCGAGCCGACCAACAGTCCCGTGATCACCCAGCGCAGGGCCCGCCAGGACCTCAAGCCCGGCAAGCACGTGATCCAGGGGATCGGGGCCGGCTTCATTCCCGACGTGCTGAACGTCGAGATTATCGACGACGTTGTCACCGTGGGCGATGAGGATGCCATGGAAACCGCTCGGACGCTGGCCCACACGGAAGGCATCATGTGCGGCATCAGCAGCGGCGCCGCGGCCTGGGCCGCCTTGCACCTGGCCAAGAAACCGGAGAACGCCGGCAAGCTGATCGTCTGCGTGCTGCCCGACCTGGGCGAGCGGTACTTGTCGACGAAGCTGTTTCCGGAGTGAAATTTGAGTTGCTGACCGCTGGGGGTCGGGAGTTCGCGACTCCGGACCCCTTTTTTGTTTCTTTTGTTTCGGGCGCGACAGGTCCCGCCGGCAAGGATGGGGGCTGAACGCCGACGCATGGTATAATTTGCCGTATGGCTCCTAAACTCACCGACGAGCAGCGGACCGCGCTAAATCAACAGGGTGGACAACCCGTCCAAGTGGTGGATCCGTCGACCCAGGCGATCTTCTATCTCGTCAGCGATGACCAATTCAACCAGGTCAGATCGCTCCTCGAACCGGAACCGTTCGACATACGCGAAACCTATGCCGCGCAGGATCGAGCCCTGCGCTCGGTCTGGGACGATCCCGCCCTCGACGTGTACAACGAGCCCGACGGTCCGGCGACGGCCCGATGAACGTGCAACGGGCCTGCCTGAAGGCGGCTTTGGGCATTACATAGCCGCGGACTCCGGACCCGACCGGGTTACTCCTCGTCGCTGCGGAGCCTGGCCAGCACGCTGTAGTCTTCCAGCGTGGTGGTGTCGCCGACGGTTTCCTTGCCGCTGGCGATGTCTTTCAAGAGCCGCCGCATGATCTTGCCGCTGCGGGTCTTGGGAAGCGCGTTGGTAAAGCGAACGTCGTCGGGCTGGGCCAAGGCGCCGATTTCCTTGCGAACGTGAGCCTTGAGCTCCCTGCGCAGGTTTTCGCTCGGAACGCCCGATTTCAGCGTAACGAAGACCGCCACCGCTTCGCCCTTGATCTCGTCCGGTCGGCCCACCGCGGCGGCTTCGGCCACTTGTGGATGGCTTACCAGGGCGCTTTCGATTTCGATCGTGCTTAAGCGATGGCCCGCCACGTTGAGCACGTCGTCGATGCGGCCCATGATCCAGTAGTAGCCGTCGGAGTCGCAGCGGGCATTGTCGCCGGCCAGGTAATGGTGGGGCACCTTGGACCAATACTGCTCGCGATAGCGATCCGGGTCGCCCCAGATGCCGCGCAACATGGCGGGCCAGGGTTCGGCGATCACGAGCCAGCCGCCCTGCCCCGGCGGCACGGCTTTTCCCGAGGCATCGACGATGGCCGGCACGATGCCCGGCAGCGGCTTGGTGCAACTGCCCGGCTTGGTGGGAATCGCGCCGGGCAGCGGGCTCATCATGATGCCGCCGGTTTCGGTCTGCCACCAGGTGTCGACGATCGGGCAGCGCTCGCGGCCGATTTTGCGGTGATACCACATCCAGGCTTCGGGATTGATGCCTTCTCCCACGGTGCCCAGCAAGCGCAGGCTCGACAGATCGCGCTTGTCGATCCAGTGGTCGCCCCACTTGATAAACGCGCGGATGGCGGTGGGAGCGGTGTAGAAGATGGTGACGCGATCCCTTTCAACCAGCTCCCAGAACCGGCCCTCGTCGGGCCAGTTCGGAGCGCCTTCGTACATCACCGCGGTCGCTCCGGCCGCCAGCGGACCGTAGACGACGTAGCTGTGCCCGGTGACCCAGCCGATGTCGGCCGTACACCAGAAAACGTCTTCGTCGCGGTGGTCGAAGACCCACTCGAAGGTTTTCTTCACGTACAGGTTGTAGCCGGCCGTGGTGTGCAGGATTCCTTTCGGTTTGCCGGTCGAACCGCTGGTGTAGAGGATGAACAGCGGCGTCTCGCTGTCCAACGGCTCGGCGGGGCAGTCGGCCGAGGCTTCGGCGGTCAAGTGATGCCACCAATGGTCGCGGCCGGCTTCCATGTGCACCGGATTTCCGGTCCGCTTGAACACGATGCAGTGTTTCACGGTCGGCGATTTCGCCAGCGCCTCGTCGACGTTTTTCTTCAGCGGCAGCTCCTGCCCGCGGCGCCAGCCGTAATCGGCCGTCAATTGCACTTTGGCGCCGGCGTCGTTATTGCGATCGGCGATCGCTTCGGCCGAAAATCCGGCGAAAATCACCGAGTGTATCGCCCCCAGCCGGGCACAGGCCAGCATGGCGATCGCCAGCTCGGGCACCATCGGCATATAGATGGAAACGACGTCCCCTTTTCCGACGCCCAATTGCTTGAGCACGTTGGCGAACTTGCACACTTCGCGGTGCAGTTGTTGATAGGTGAGCGTGCGCGTATCGCCCGGCTCGCCTTCCCACAAAAGGGCCGCCTTGTTTTTGCGCCACGTGGACAGATGGGCGTCCAGGCAGTTGTACGAGACGTTGGTTTGCCCGCCGACGAACCATTTGGCATCGGGCTCGTTCCATTCGAGCACTTTGTCGAACGGGCGGAACCAGTGCAATTCGCCGGCCCATTTGCCCCAAAACGTCTCGATGTCGCCGGCGGCTTCCCGCCACATGGTTTCATACGCCGCGAGTGAATCGATCTGGGCCCGCGCCGCGAACTCGGCCGGGGGCGGGAAAACCCGCGTCTCCCGCATCACCGTGTCGAGCTGCCCGCCCTTGGTTTGCGCCATCGTCGCACTCGCTTTCGCTTGGGGAGAATTCGCGTCGCTTGCGTTCCCGGAAAGCCCGGATTCTACCGGCCGATTTTGGGCAGTGTCAACAAAAACGAGCCGCTAGCGCCAGCGGCCCAATGCCAAGGCGACGCTCTACTTCGACGGGGTTGCCGTCACGGGGCCGGGCGATTCGCTGCGGGAGGCCGCTTCGGCCAGGCGCTTGAGATTGCGCATGAAGTAGCGGAGCTGAAAAAACGTGAACACGCGGGCGATGGGGATGGCCAGCTTGCTCGGCCCGCGCAGTTTTTCGAGATCGATTTCGGAGTAGTATTCCAAGCGGCAGCGGTTCTTCAAGTCGGCAATGCGATAGTCGACGTGCATCACGACGCCCGGCCGAAAGTATCCGCCCCAGAACGATACGCCCAAGTGGCGCGGCGGATCGTAGGCGTTGATGCGGCCTTCGTACTGTGAGATGCGCCGGCCTTCGCGCACGCGCAGATCAAACGTCGAGCCCGCGGAGCGCAGAATCGGGCTGGTGGGCACGATGTCCACCAGCGTGGTGAGCCAAAGCTTTTGCTTCTCGGCCTCGTCGAGAAACGGCCACAGTTGCCACGGCGTCGAGCGTAATTCCATCCGATACTCAATGCGCATCAGCGGCGGACCCGGCGGCGATGAGAGAAATCGAAGCGATTTGTGGCCCCGCCTTCGGGCATGGCGCGCCCGACGCGGGGGTCAAGAATCATTGTTTCCCAAATGCCCGCGCTCGATCAAGGCGAATTCCCAAGGGGGGCGACGGCTTACAATTCCTTCAGGTAAATGTTCTTGAAAAACAGCAGATTGCCGTGATTTTGCAGCTCGATCTGGCCGGCCGGATCGATCGGCTTGTCGCGATCCCAATAGTTCTCCATGACCACGTTGTCGACCACCAGCTTGTCGTTCAGCCAGACGGACACCTTGTCGCCGACCATGCGGATGCGGAACGTGTTCCACTCGCCGACGGGATTGTCGGCGACCACCAGCGGCCGCGAAGGGTGCTTTTTGTTGTTGAACAACGCGCCGGAGCCGATGCCCTTTTGGGGCGCAGAGACCTCGGGGTCCCAGATTTGGACCTGCGGGCTGCCGCGCAGGTAGATGCCGCTGTCGCCCTTAGGCAGGATTTTCCAATCGACCAGCAGCTCAAAGTCGCCGTAGTCCTCGGCCGTGCACAAGCTGGCGCCCTTGCCGTCGAAGACGAGCACGCCGTCTTCGGCCTTCCAATGCTCGCGCACCTGGTTGTCGGCTTTCTGCTGGGCAAGGGCCAATTGTTCGCTGGTCATCTCGGCCCGCTTGGGCGGATTTTCCACGAGGCCCTTCCAGCCGCTCAGGTCCTTGCCGTTAAACAGCGCCACGAATCCCGGCGGTGGCGTGTTATCGGCGGCGCCGGCCGGCGAAACCCCCAAGACGCACGCCACAAAGGCAAACCAGATCAAAAGCGAAGTCTTCTTCATGGAATTCACCGTATGGAGTGCACGTTGAACGAATAAATCGCGGCGAGGGCACCCATTATGCCGCGAGGAAACGCCGTTTGCCAGCAGATCGGCGATTCGGACGGCGGGGGCGGCGAGCGAAGCGACGCACGAGGCGGCGTGGGGCTTAGCCAGCGTGTTGAGCGTGTTGAAAAACTGGGACAGGCACCTCGCGACCGCCGTTTTTCGCGGGTCTTGCCGCGACGTGCTCGGAGCCAGTCCCATTTTCCAACGGCCTGCTAGCCAGCCCGGCGAGCGGCCAGCCGGCGACGATGGCGTCGACACAACCCGCCGGACGCGAGTGCCAGTGCCGCCGCGGCGCATAGCGCAAGCGAAGTCGGCTCCGGCACCACCTCAATCCGCGCCTCAGCCAGGGGAGCCGGGGGCGCACCGCCCGACAGCAAGGCATTGATCACGTTGTGCACGTCTGAGACGGTGATCGTTCCGCTGCCGTTGACGTCCAGATAGTACGTGCCCGAAAACGGGCCGACGACGTTGTGCGATCCGTGCGAAAGCAGGTCGTTAATGAGCACCAGGGCATCGCTGGCCCTCAGCCGCCCGTCGTTGAGCACGTCGGCGGCCATTACCGGGTTTTTGAACGAGGGATGCTCTCCCACCACCGTAACGGAGTTGGTCAACAACACGTTTTGCTGCTGAACCGCGTTGGGAGGGCTATAGTTTTGCAACGGCACGTCGTTGAAACCACTGGCGCTGAACGTGGGGACCGCGTGGATCGCGTCGACCACGCTCATGCCGGTTCCCACCACCCAGCCAAATACCGCGTAGCCATCGGTGCTAAAGCCGCCGGGCGCCAGGCGGCCGCTGTTGATGTCGTCGGTGTTGATGAACCACTGGCTGGTAGCCGTGTCGGGCTCGAACGTGCGGGCCATGGCGATCGTGCCCCGCGTATTTGCGCGCGAGTACTGGAGATCAATTTGTCCGAGGGTGGGGATCGCGTCGAACAGGTGGGTCTGAGCGTTGAGCCTGAACCCACCCCCCTGGATCACTCCGATGCCGTCGTTTTGGGCGGTCAGCCTGACCGAGCGATGGACGAGCGTGTTGGCGTAGGCACCGCTCGAGGCGTAGGCCAAGAAATTGTCCACGGTTTCAGGCACCAAATCGTCGAACAAATCGATTTGGATGGTGCCAAACTGCGTGGTGAAGTTGACCAGCGTGCCGCCGTGGCCGGCGCGGGGCGAACTCGCGAGCCATAGACATACCAACAGCGTCACAGCCAATCGCCACGCGCGCGCCGCTACGCGCATTGTGTCGACAACCCTGCCGCGGCGATTGGAATCAAAAAAGAATGCCATCTCGCGTCCCGATTTTGGACGAAACCCTGCTCCTACCCGCGCTTGTGCATGGCCCAGATATGGGCGGCCAGTTGCCGCGAGCGTGCCCCAGATTCAGCCTATTAGGCGGTCGGGCAGAAATCAAGCTTTGGCGCCAGCGTTTGGGATCGTCGTTTCTGGGGCACTTTTATCAGCCCAGCCGCTACAAATGGCCCCAAAGATGTCGGGCCGAGGGGTCGAAGTTATTCCGCCGGCTTGGCTCGTTGACCTACACTGGCACGGAGGATTCTGCCGGTGCCAATGCTTATCTCCGCCAACGACTGGCTCCTATTCTCAGGCGTGGCCGTCGCTTGCGTCACGATGGTGCTGATCACCGTGCCTCGCCGCGGCCGGTGATGCGCCGCGCGCAACAAGAAGCCGTTCGTCGCGAGGGCTATGTGCGTGTTGAAGCGGGCTGTTAGAAGTCGGCGTTGCCCGGAACCCGCGGGAAGGGGACTACGTCGCGGATATTGGCCATGCCGGTCGCGAATTGCACGACCCGATCCAGGCCCAGTCCGAACCCCGAATGGGGCACCGTGCCGTAGCGTCTGAGATCGAGGTACCACCAGTAGGCGTCGGGATCGAGCTGTTGCTCGCGCATGCGCTCGGTAATCACGTCGAGGCGTTCTTCGCGCTGGCTGCCGCCGATGATCTCTCCGACTCGGGGGACGAGAATATCCATGGCCCGCACGGTTCGGCCGTCGTCATTGACGCGCATGTAAAACGGCTTGATCGCGCGGGGATAGTCAAACAGGATGACCGGTTTTTGGAAGTGCACTTCGGTCAGGTAGCGTTCGTGCTCGGCCTGCAGATCGCTGCCCCACTCGACGGGGAACTCAAACGGGGCACTCGAGCGCGAGAGGATTTCCACCGCCTCGGTATAGGGCAAGCGGACGAACTGGCTGGCGACGACTCCCTCGAGCGTCGCGATCGCCCCTTTTTGCACCCGGGTTTCGAAGAACTCCATGTCTTCGGCGCAATGCGCCAGCACGTCGCCGAAGATGCGCTTCAGGCAGCGTTCGGCCAGTTCCATGTTGTCGGCGAGCTCGAAAAAGGCCATTTCCGGCTCGACCATCCAGAATTCGGCCAGATGTCGCGAGGTGTTGGAGTTTTCTGCGCGGAAGGTGGGCCCGAACGTGTAGACCTTGCCCAGCGAGCAAGCGAAGATTTCCGCCTCCAATTGCCCGCTGACGGTCAGATACGAGGGGCGGTCGAAAAAGTCCTGCGTGAAATCGACGGCGCCGCCGATCTTGGGCACGTTGGCCAGATCGAGCGTCGTCACCTTGAACATCTCGCCGGCCCCCTCGCAGTCGCTGGCCGTGATGATCGGCGGATGCACGTACAGAAACCCTTCCTCCTGAAAGAAGTCGTGGATCGAGCGGCAGGCGCAGTTTCGCACGCGGGCGATTGCGCCGAAGGTGTTGGTGCGCGGGCGGAGGTGCGCGAGGGTTCTTAAGAACTCGAAGGAATGCCGCTTCTTTTGCAGGGGATAGGTCTCGGGATCGGCCCAGCCGTGGACGGCGATTTTTTGAGCCTGCAGCTCGGTGGCCTGCCCCTTGGCCGGCGAGGCCTTGACTTCGCCTTCCACCGTCACGCTGCATCCGGCGGAAAGATGCTTGATCTGGGACTCGTAATTCGCCAGCCCCCCGTCGGCGACGATCTGGATGTTGGCCATCGACGAGCCGTCGTTGAGCTCCAGAAAGCTGAATCCTCCTTTGCTATCGCGCCGCGTGCGAATCCAGCCTTGCAGCCGCGCGGTCTTGCCGGCCGCTTCCGAGCGGCGGGCTTCGGCCACGGTCATCTTTTGCATCACGCTTGCCCTATGGGGGATTTGACTATGGAATCGCGGTCGCTTCCGTGCCGCTCGCCGGCCAGGCTTGTCGCACCGCTGCACCCGGCCCGCTCGGGCAAGCCACGCGCGGGCGCGCTATTCCCGCGCGGCCAGCCAACGCTCGGCATCCAGCGCCGCCATGCAGCCCGCGCCCGCCGACGTGACGGCCTGGCGATAGTAGTCGTCGGCCACGTCGCCGGCCGCGAAGACGCCGGGCACGCTGGTGTGCGTGCGATGCGGAGTCGTAAGCACGATGTACTTTTTGTCCGTCAGCTTGAGCTGGCCCTCCAGAAGCGACGTGTTGGGCGTATGGCCGATCGCCAGAAAAAGACCTGAGGCGTCGAGATCCCTGGCTTTCTTGTCCACGGTGCTTTCGAGCACCACGCCCGTGACGCCCTGGGTGTCGGTCCCCACGACTTCCTTCAGAGCGTGGTTCCATACCAGCTCGATCTTTTTGTTGGCCTCGGCCCGCTGGACCATGATCTTTGAAGCCCGCAGCCTGTCGCGACGGTGCACCATGTAGACGCGGCTGGCGAACTTTGTGAGGTAGGTCGATTCCTCGACGGCCGAATCGCCGCCGCCGATCACCACCAGCGGCTTGCCGCGAAATCTCGGCAGGGCGCCGTCGCACACCGCGCAGGCGCTGACGCCGCGGTTCTTGAACGCCTCCTCCGAAGGCAAACCGAGATAATTGGCGCGCGCCCCGGTGGCCACGATGACCGCCAGCGTCTGAGTCACCTCGCCGCTTGCGGCCGTGAGCTCAAACGGGTGGCGATTGAAATCCACTTTGACGATATCGTCGGTCACCACCCGGGTGCCGAAATTCCTGGCCTGCCGGCGCATCAATTCCATCAATTCCGGCCCGCTCACGCCGTGTTTCGAGTGCGGGGCCATGTTGGCGTGCAGTTTGGGCTCGATCGCGCTTATGAGATATTGGGTCAAATCGCCGGCCGGAAAGCCGGGGTAGTTTTCCACCTCGGTGGTCAGGTTCAATTGCCCCAGGGGCAGCGTGCCGCTCTGGCGGTTTTCCTCGGTAATGGCCCCTTCGAAAACCAGGGGCGCCAGGTCGGCCCGGGCGGCGTAAAGCGCGGCCGACCAGCCGGCCGGTCCGCTGCCGATGATGACGACTTTTTCGATTGCCAAGAGACATCCTTTCAGGAGGCCGCCCGGGTGTGAGGCCGCCGGCGTTCGGGTCGAGCTGGATGGAGAGAAATTATAGCGCCCCGCGAAGGCGCGTCCAGACAATCCTCTGCGGCGGCAAGCGTGGCGTCCCGACCAAGGGGGCCACAGCATCACGGCACGCGAGTCGGCGGAAACTACGACTCGCCGGGCGCGGGATCCTGGGGACCAGGCACGCGCTTGTCGATTTCGAGCGCCTTGTGCCCCTCGCGCGCACCCACACGAGCGTGAAAACTGACCACGCCGTCCTGCCAGACCGCGATCGGCTCGTCGACCTTCTGTTCGGTCGTGATCACGTCGCCGACGGCCAAACGGCGCGCCTCGTCAGGATTGATCCGCGAGTGCGCCAAACACGCCACCAGCTCGACCGTCGCCTCGGGGCTTGCCGCTTTGGCCGATGGGTCCGCGCCCGGCGACTTGCGGCTCTTGGCGGTCTCGCCGGTCAGTTGCTCGGCGACGGCCGCCAGTGACTGGGCCGGAATGCCGAGGTTCAGCATCCCCCGGGCGCCTGGAAACTCGATCTCGAAGCGGATCCAGATCACCGCTGCGCCGGCCGGCGCAAAGCCCGATGCGTGCGGGCTTGACGCCACGCGCTTGACCGACAGATCCAGCTCGACCGCGGGTCGCCACGCCGCGCCCAGCTCGCGCACGAACAGGCTCGTGACGCGCGCCGCCAGCCGCAATTCGATGTCGGTCAGGGGCCGAGCCGCGATCGCCGCCGGCTCGCGCCCTCCGCCGAGCATGCAATCGATCGCGGGGTAGAGAATCGCCGGACCGATCTCCAGGAACCAGTCTGCCTCGAGCGGAGCGGCGGAGAGCACGTTGAAACAAGTCGGGCTGGACAGCCGCGCGGCAAATTCGCGATACGTCACCTGGGTCGTCGCGGCCAGTTTGACGCGCGCCGTACGGCGCACGAGCACCGAGAGTTCCGCCGCGAACTGCCGCCCACAGCGCTCGCTGATCTGGGCGACCGCGCGGCAGAGATTTTCGCCAAGCGGGGCCGGCGATTGGCGCCCCTTGGGCAAGAGCTTTTCGCGCGCGACGGCCGGCGGGTTGGACGGTCCGGCGGAGGGCTTACGCGTCAATCCGCCGGCAGGCGCCGGCGTCGACTTGCGCGCGGCCAAAAGCGTTTCCAACTCGGCGGCACTCAGCACGTCGTCAGCCATCCTTGGCCTCCATGACAGGTGCGTTTCGCTGGGCGTCGTGTCGCGCGCGGGCAGCCGCGGCCTTGGCGATCTACCGCAACTGGCCGTCGCCGTACACGACGTACTTGTAGCTGGTCAGCTCCTTGATTCCGCACGGACCGCGGGCGTGGAACTTGTCGGTGCTGATGCCGATCTCGGCACCCAGGCCGAATTGTCCTCCGTCGTTGAACCGCGTGCTGGCGTTGACCATCACCGCGGCGCTGTCGACCGCGGCGGTAAACAAGCGGGCCGCCGCGAGGTCGGCCGTAACGATCGCGTCGGTATGCTTTGAGCCATAGCGGTTGATGTGCGCAATCGCCTCCTCGATCGTGTCGACGATCTTCACCGAGAGGATCGGACCCAGGTACTCCGCCGCGAAATCCTCTTCGCTGGCCGGCCTGGCCGCCGGCACCAGCGCCCGGGTGCGGCCGTCGCCGCGCAATTCGATGGAACGTTCGCCCAGGGCCTTGGCGACGCGCGGCAGAAACGTGGCGGCCACGTCGCGATGAACGACCAGCGATTCGGCCGTATTGCACACGCCCAACCGCTGGCACTTGGAATTGACGGTGATCGCCTCGGCCATCTCCAAATCGGCCGCCCGATCGACGTATACGTGACAATTGCCGCTGAAGTGCTTGATGACCGGCATCCTCGCTTCGGCCGCCACGCGACGGATCAGGCTTTCGCCGCCGCGGGGGATCGCCAAATCGACGTACTCGGGCAACTGCAGGAAATGTCCGACCGCGTCGCGATCGGTCGTGCCCACGAGCTGCACGACCCCCTCGGGCAGGTCGATTTCTTCGGCGGCCTGCTCGAGCAAACCCGTGATCGCGCGGTTCGAATGCGCCGCTTCCTTGCCGCCCCGCAGGATGACGGCGTTGCCGCTTTTGACGCAAATGGCCGCGGCATCGGCGGTCACGTTGGGACGCGACTCGTAGATGAAAAACACCACGCCCAGCGGAACGCGAACTTTGAGCACTTGCAGGCCATTGGGCCGAATCGACGACTCGATCACCTCGCCGATCGGTTCGGGCAAGGCGGCGATTTCTTCCAGCGCCAAGGCCATCGACTCGATCAGGCCCGGCGTGAGCCGCAAGCGGTCGATCTGCGCGGGCGAGAGGCCGAACCCGGGCGCGGCGGCCAGATCCTGCGCGTTGGCCTCGGCCAGCACGTTGTGTTCGCTGCGCAACAGCTCGGCCGCCCGGCGGAGCCAGGCGTTCTTGTGCGCGCCCTTCACTTGAGCCAGTTTTTCCGCCGCGCGGCGCGCACGCTGAGCCATTTCCAGGCAATATTTGCGCAGGTCAAGGCTTTCGGCGACGGCCATGGCGGATCATTACTATCTGTTTGGGATTTCGCGGTGCCACTGGCGTCTCGCCAGTGCGACCCAAGCACACTCAAGATGCCCGTGGCACCCGAAAAAGGGTTAACGGCGCAGCGTGGCACACCTGAAGTATCGCCCAAACCCGGGCGCCAGTCAACGTCGTTATCCTCAAGCCCCCTCGACAGTTGCACGCATCCTAGTCGTTCAAATTCGCCGCGGGGCCGTCGATTCCGCCGGCGGCTTCAAAGAGCATCAAGGCCTGCCGCAGCGGCGCGACGTCGTGGACGCGCAGGATTTGAACTCCCTGGGCGGCCAGCGACAGGGCGACGCCGATGGTGCCGGCCGTGCGATCGGCCGTTTTGTCTCCCAGAAGCTTGCCGATGAACGCCTTGCGCGAAGGGCCGACCAGCAGCGGACAGCCCAGCTCGTGAAAGCGCCAGCAGTTGGCCACCAGGGTCAGGTTGTGCTCGTGCGATTTGCCGAACCCGATGCCGGGGTCCAGGGCGATGCGCGCAGGCTCGATGCCGGCGGCGGCCAGAGCATCTCGCCGCTCTTGTAAGAAGCGCAGGACATCGTCAACCACGTCGTCATACGCGGGGTTATCCTGCATGTTCCGCGGCGTGCCTTGCATGTGCACCACGCACAGACCGGCCGACGACGCAAGCGCCGCGGCCAGCATTTGCGGATCGCCACGCAACGCCGTGACGTCGTTGATGACTTCGGCCCCCGCGGCGAGCGCTTCGCGAGCGACGGCGGCCTTCGAGGTGTCGATCGAAATCGGGATTTGCAACCGCGGCCCGAGCGCTTCGATGACCGGCAGCACGCGATCCAGCTCGGTTTTCACGTCGACCGGATCGGCATAGGGGCGCGTGCTTTCGCCGCCGACGTCGAGCAGGTCGGCCCCTTCGGCCGCCAACCGCAAAGCATGATCGACCGCGGCCGACGTCTCGATAAACCGTCCCCCATCGAAGAAGCTATCCGGCGTGACGTTGAGAATGCCCATCACCAGCGGCCGGCGCGAAAGGCTCAGCCGGCGCGTGCGCAACTGCCAGGCGCCGGCCCGATCGGGAAATCGCACTTCGGGCACGGAGCCAGCCGCGGGTGGATCGGCGCGCGTCATCCACTCAGCTTACCACGGCGCCTCCATGAGCGACACGATCTGCGTGGCGAGGCTCTGGATCGCCTGAAGTTGGGCCGTGGCGACCGATTGGCCGAATTCGGGCACCAGCGCGCCCGAGCCGCTGAGGATCGCCAAATTTTGCGGGATGCCAACGGTGGTTGGCTGGGTCACCAGGTCACCGCGGCGATTGACCCAGCGCACCTCGACCGACAGATTGACTTGCGTTTCGCGCGGATAGTCGTACGGGTCTTCGATGATGACGCGCTTGGTGTCGGTGGTGATCTTGCCCGACAGCACGCTGTCGGCCTGCGGGGTGCCGACGACTTTGTACGGCGTCTTGAGCTCGATCTCCTTGACGATCGCCTCGGTGAGGAATTCGGCCAGGTTGCGGCGAAAGCTGTCGGATTCGAACACCGGCACGTAGACCGTCTGAATGTCGGGGGGATAGAGCGAGTCGGCCCCGAAGCGATAGGCCGCGCAGCCGCAGACGGCCACTGTCGAGACGACTGCCAGCGCCGTGTTCAATCGCCACATACGATTTACCTGAGCGTGGTGCCGTCGGAACGCTCGGCGACGTTCTGAGCGTCTTTTTGAAAGTCCTTCGGAATGGCCGGACCTTCCTTGTTCGAGCGGGGCAGCCAGTTCACGAGCCAATCAAACGGCGGCTCGGGATTGTCGGGCTTGCCTTCGAATTCCTCCAAGCGCTTGCGCGATTCGGCGGCCAGCTTGGTATCGGGATAGTCGTTGACGACCTTGGTGAAATAGTGACGGGCCGCGCGGTAGTAATCGTTCTTGGCGTAGAATTCCGCCATTTCCCACTGGCGCAGGGCTCGCTGGCTGCGAACGTCGGCCCGCACCAGCACGACCCGTTCGCGCTCCTCGGCCAGCTCGCGGGAGAATTGGGTCAACAGTTGCGTGGCCAGGTCTTCGGCTTCATCGAGCTGCGTGCCGTCGTAACCGGGCCCCTGGTAACGCAAGAGCTTGCACCGCAGCCCGAGCAAATGGGCCTGGAATTGGTGTTCGCTCCGTGGAAATTCACTTCGCAAGAGGCCATAGTGATAGTCGGCGTCGTCCCAGCGGCCCTTCAGAAAGTAATAATTGGCCGTGGCCATCACCGAGTCGTCGGCGCGCGGGCCGATCGGATCGTCGAGCCGGATCCGCTCGTAGACCTTGACGGCGTGGCCGCCGGTGTCGAACATCGGGCGCGTCTTGTCGAACAGGTTCGGATTGAGAACGAAGCGCGGATGGGCCCGGTCGAACTCCTCCCAGTAGCGGCCGATCGCGAAGCGGCGCTCGATGAGCTGGCTGAGATACTGCGTGGAGTTGAATTTCTTCACCAGTAGCGCGTACTCGTCTTCGGCCTCGTCGTAGCGATCGGCGAAGAATTCGCTTTCGCCGGCCTTGAACAGGGCCTCTTCCTCCAGCGGCGAATCGGGCCAGCGCTTGTAGGCCTTGCGATAGGCCTTGGCGGCCTCGACAAACTTCTTTTGCCGAAACAGATCGTCGCCCTCGGCGAGCGACTGGCGCGCAATCTTCTCGTTGGGCCCCTGGCCGACGGCCTTTTTCATGTTCTTCCAGGCCGTCTTGGGGGCGAGTCCTTCCAGCAGGCCGGGCTTGTCCTGCTCGACGATGCCGCCCAACTCGCTGGATACCTTGTGGCCTTCGTGATCGAAGAACCCGCTCGTGCCCTCGACGTAATAGCCCTTGCTTTTCACGTAGCGGGCACGGTGCCGGTTGTCTTGCCACCACTGGGCTTGCTCGGGCGAGAGCGGCGGCTTGGCCGGAGGGGGTTGGTTCCAAAGCGCGCAGCCGCCCGCCGCTGTCAGACAGACGACGAGAATCGTGATGCTGCGCGCTACCGCCACCATGCTTTGCGCCCGAGTGCTTCGAAATGTTCAACGAGCCGCCGTCGACAGCCAGCGGTGCATCCGCGGCGGGTGCCCCAGCAGGTGCGTCCAGTAGTGATTCAAAACTCCTCGCAACTCGCCGTACGTCCGCTGGTCCATTTCGATGCGCCGCCAGTCGTCGCCGTTTGGCTCCGAAAACCGCGCAAGCGCGTCAAGCACGCCGGCGCTAATGGATATGATCTGCTTCTGGCCCACCCGACAGGCATCGCACAACACGCCGCCGGCCAACTGGCTGAAAGGCACACGGCCGGCCGGCTTCACCGCGGTACCGCACTCGCCGCACGTTGCCAGCGAGGGCAAATGTCCCAATTCGCGCAGGGCGGTCAACTCGAAGCGCACCAGCACCGCCGCCACTTGTCCGGGCCCGGCCAACGCGACCAACGTCTCGTCGGCCGCGTCGAAAAGCTTGGGATGGGAATCGTAGTCGTCGGTCAATTCGTTCAGCAGCTCGGCCACGTAGTAGGCGGCGTACAGATTGGATAAATTGCCGCCGGGCGGTCGAAACCACCGCTCGAGCTTGGCTTCGGTCAACAAGTCCAGGGAATCGGACGATTTGCGCAGGAAGACTATGCGACAAACCGCCAAAAGGTCAAGGGCAGACTCGAAGGCCCCCTTGGGACGGCGTGCCCCCTTGGCTAGAGCGCGCACCTTGCCGAACTCGCGCGTAAAGAGCGTCACCACGCTGCTGGTTTCGCTGAACTCGACCACCTTAAGCACGATCGCCGTCGTCTTTTCGCTGGACATAGCTGGCAGGCCCGTGCTGTCACCGTCGCATGTGGAACGTCAACTCTCGGTGGGACGATCGGCCTCGGCCGGGTCGTCGCGCAGTTGCAGGCCGAACGCGGCCAGGTATCGTCGTTGGGCGGCTCGCATCACCGAGCGCCCTAGGTCGGTGCCGTCGTCAAATCCGACCAGGTGCAGCGTGCCGTGAAGGACGTACAACAGCAGCTCGTCCTGGGGCGTCCAGCCAAATTGCTCCGCTTCGCGCGCGGCCGTCTCGGCGCTGGCGATCACCTCTCCTTCGAGTCGGCCGCCGTCTCGTTCCAGAACGAAGCTGAGCACGTCGGTCGGGCAGTCGTGGTCAAGATACTTGCGATTCAAGGCGTGAATCGCCGGGTCGTCGACCACGGCGATGCTCAACGAGCCGGCGACGATGCCGGCGTCGCGCAGCACTGAGCGGGCCCCCCGTTTCAAGCGGCCCTCGTCAAAGCGAAGCACATCCTGCTCGTTGGTGATTTCGATCGATAGCATGCGGAGCGGAGCGTCCAACGGCGCATTCCAAGGAGTCCCCTTTAGCCCCCGGCTTTGCCGGGGGATCGTGGCGTTTGCCGGGGGATCGTGGCGTTTGCCTGGGGATCGTGGTGGGGTGCGCGGTGCGCCGCGTCGTTCACCTAAAGAACCACTATACCCGGTCGACCGCTTGCGGATCAGGCCGTTCTTTGTTCCGGGTATTTGACGCGGCCGTGATAGACGGCCGTGAGCGACTTGACCAGGCTGTCCTCGATCGTGGCGAGCTCTTGCAGCGTGAGTCCGCAGGTGTCGAACTGGCCGTCGAGCAGCCGATTCATGGCGATGTCGTGCACGAGGCTTTCGATCCGCGCCGGGGTCGGTTCGACCAGCGCCCGGCTGGCCCCTTCCACGGCGTCGGCCAGCATCAGCACGGCGGCCTCCTTGGACTGCGGTTTGGGGCCCGGATAGCGGAAGTCACTTTCGTCCACTTCGCCGGCGCCGGTCTGGCTGGCGCGGCGATAGAAATACTCGACCAGCGTCGTGCCGTGGTGCTGCTCGATGAAATCGATGATGGTCTGGGGGAGCCGATGTTGCCGGGCCAGGTCGGCGCCGTCCTTGATGTGGGCGATGATGATCAGGGTGCTCATGGCCGGCACGAGCGATTCGTGGCGATTGGCGTCGTGCCCCTGATTTTCCACGAAGTAGCCCGGTTTGAGCATTTTTCCGATGTCGTGGAAGTACGCCCCGACGCGCACGAGCAATCCCTTGGCGCCGATGCTTTCGGCGGCAGCCTCGGCGATCGACGCGACGTTGATCGAATGGTTGTACGTGCCCGGCGCCCGGCGGACCAACTCCTGCAAAAGCGGGTGCGCCACGTCTCCCAATTCCAACAGGCTCAGTTCGGTTTGCACGCCGAAGAGGCTTTCGATGAACGGCAACAGGCCCAGCATAAGCAGCCCGGCGAACACCGAGAACAGCCCGTAGCGCAGCGCCTCGGGCCAGATGGCCGATAACGGCTGCGCGGCGAGGGTGTCGACGCCGATGGTGGTCAGGAGGGCCACGATGCCGACCGTGATCCCCACGTAGATCAGCTTTCTGCGGTTTCGAATGCTTCCGACCAGGAGAATCGACGAGGCAACGGCGGCATAGAGGATCATGAACTGGCTCAGGCTCTGGCCGGTGGCGACGACGACGATTAGCGTGGCCACGGCGGAAAACAACAGCGCCAGCTCGCGATGAAAGGCGATCGACAGCGTCATGCCGAAGACCACGAGCGGCACCAGCTCGGCCCGCGCGTTGTTGCCCGAGGCCAACACGGCCAGTCCGACGGTGACGACAAAGAGCGCCAGCGTGATGGAGAAACTGCGCAGGTTTTCCACCAGCTTGGGCTCGTAGTTCAACACGTAGACGCCGCACAGGATGCTCAAGGCCACGAACATGCCGAGCGCCGCGAGGGAATGCGCGAAGCGCCGGCCGATTCCCAGTTCCGCCAGATACTGGTTGTGCTCGAGCTCCAACAGCGTGAGGTCGTCGAGCGGCTTTCCGGCGGCCGCCAGCAGGTCTCCCGGCACGATCTCGGTAAATTTTTGCCCGACGGCGTCGGCCGCTCTTTGCTGCGCCAGGCGGGTTTCCGACTCGTTCCATTTGAGCGTGGTTGGCAGTCGGTTGCGCAGCCAGGTGAAGATGCGCGTGGCGGCTTCGGGCGAATCGAGCCGCTCGGCCAGGCCCTTTTTCAGCCAATCGGCCTCGCCGATCAGCACGTCGGCGACCTTGACGACCTGGCGCTGGTCGGCGTGCGCCTTCGGCACGACCACGATTTCCTGCTGGTTGCCTTCGTTGTGCTCCTGGGGCAGCTTTTCCATCAATCCCTGCTGCTCGTAGCGGGCGAACACTTCGGCCACGGCCTGCTCCAGCTTGGAAAGCGCTTCGGGCGTGGCGAGCGCGCCGTGAAACAGTTGAAATCGCTGTTCCTGCTCTTCGGAGGTGAGCAGCGGGGCGCCGGAGCCGGGGGGAGGAAAGAATTCGGCCCAGACTTTCTTGTCCAAATCCGCCAGCGATTTGGCGCCGGCCACCAGCACCGCGCGGTTTCGCAAGGCCGCGCGCAGTTGGACCAGCGCGTCCTTGTCGTGATCGTACACGAAGCTGACCTTGTTGGCCGCCAGCGCCATGGCCTCCCGGGTTTTCTCGGGATCGGGCTTCTTGAATGGAACTTTTGCCACGATGTTGCGCGGCGGCGTAAAGTTGCGGTGGTAGGCCAACGGAACCGACCAGGAGAGCGTCACCAGCCACAGGGCAACGACCGCGAGCAGGCACAATCCCAGCCGCGCCAACACGTCGCCGCGCTTCAGGTATTCCAGCGCGCGCTCGAGCGACCCGGGGGGCAGCTCCAGGGCCGCCACTCGCTCCGACCGCGTCCGCTTTTGATTCCCGCTCGCCATGTCGTGCCGGGGCGCGTGCTAGCGCCGCCTTCTTGGCCTCTCGTCCTCGTAGGCGCGAACGATGTCTTGCACCAGCCGATGCCGCACGATGTCCTCGTTGTGCAACGTCACCCGCTCGAAGCCGTCGATCCCTTGCAGCCGGTCGACCGCGTCGAGCAGGCCGCTGCGCGTGTGAACGGGCAAGTCGACCTGCGTGGTGTCGCCGGAGACGACCATCTTGCTGCCCAAGCCCATGCGCGTCAAAAACATTTTCATCTGGGCCACGGTCGTGTTCTGGGCCTCGTCGAGAATCACGAACGCGTCGTTCAGCGTCCGCCCGCGCATGTATGCCAGCGGGATCATCTCGATTAAGTCCTGCTCCGTGTAACGCTTGATCTGGTCGTAATCCATCATTTCCCGCAGCGCGTCCAACAGCGGGCGCAGATAGGGATTGATCTTGGCCTGCAAGTCGCCGGGCAGATAGCCCAGGCTTTCGCCGGCCTCGACCGCGGGCCGCACGAGCACGATTTTGCGAATGATTTCCTGCTTGAGCGCCTGCACGGACATGGCCACGGCCAGATAGGTCTTGCCCGTGCCGGCCGGCCCGGTGCAAAACACCAGATCGTAATCGCGAATGGCCGCCACGTAGCGGCATTGACCGGGTGTGCGGGGACGGATCGCGCGGCCGGCGTGCTCGAATTCGATGGCGGCTTGCTCGTCGTCGAGCGACTGCCCGGTTACCTTGGCCAGAATTTGTGAAACCTCGTGGGGCGAAACGGCCCCGTAGCGTTCGGCGATTTCCTTAATCTGCTCGAAGACCTCGGTGGCGTGGGCCACGGCGTCGTCCTGGCCTTCGATTTGGATGCGGTCGATGCGGCCGGAAACCGAGACTCCCAAGGAATCCCGGATTTTTCGAAGGTGCTGGTCGCGAGCCCCAAACAGCGCCAAAAGCGACCCTGGGTCGGCCAGCGGAATGGTGGCTTCGGACATCAAATGAAAACGGCGGCACGGAAGGCCGCACGCCCAAAACCTTTGCGTTGCTCGATACTCTTAACTATAGCCAATACTTGGAGCGGCGCGAAAGGGATTTCCCCGGCCACTCTAAGGGAAACCGTCCCAAGGGCTTATGAAAATCGGTTGGGAAGTCTGGGGGGAATGGGAACCGGATATCCTGCCCAATCGGATTGACCCGCGCCGGCTAGCCCGGATTATTCATGGGCCGGAGTTTCCTGGCGCACAGTGCGCCATACTAACCCGACGCGCAAGCGAGGGTAACTCGATGCTCGGCCCTCGCTTGCGCTTCGGGTTAGTGTTGGCCCATGAATAATCCCGGCTAGCAGCGTGTTGAAAAACTGGGACAGGCACCTCGCGACCGCCGTTTTTCGC
>JBBDNV010000058.1:0-6089 GCA_040877415.1 Pirellulales bacterium | reverse complement strand
CTCCGTCGGCCTTGACGAGTCGACTGGCACGGATGACGCCGGCCGCGGTGCTACCTCACTTCGATCACAACCGGTTGCGGGCGCAAAAGATTCGGAATATGTTGGGGATGACGCCGAAGCCAGCCCTGATGCACGCGCGCTGTTGGCAGGAGCGACCGCCCTTGATCAGTCAGCCGATGGCTCGGAGAGATCGGTAGCTGCCGGGCCGGCGCGGCAGGATCTCCCGTGGCTCGAACTTCGCGTTGACGTCGTTCTATTCCCCTTCGGCGACTACGAGACGGACGATTTCGCAGGGGATATCGCGGCGGCAAACAAGATTTTTGAACCCTGCCGGATCCGGGTTAAGCTCGGGACAACAACGATCCTTACAGAGGCGCATACGAAGCAAGCGGGCATGATCTATCAGCCGAACAGGGACGAACCGCCAAGAGCGATCCTCGATCCCGATAAACTGGCGCGCGTGGCCGGACCAAAGGCACAAGGCGCAGCAACCGTTTACTACGTTCCGGAAATCAGAATTGGAGCGGCCGGACAAAAAATCGGTGGCGATTCAGCGGTCGTAGCGTCTAGAGGTGCGTCTGGACGTAGACGACAATCGCGCGTGCTGGCCCACGAATTGGCCCACGTAATGGGCCTGCCACACGACCGATCCAAGGTTCGCAATCTGATGATTGATATCACAGAAGACGACCTGAAACGTCTTGGACTTCAAAGCCAATGGGACCAATTCAAGAGGGAATACAAAGGGCCCACAAGGTCAGCGGTCGACCTGAATCGGCGGTTTTATGCATTCGTGCATCACGTCATCGCAGCTTCCACGCACATTCCGGCCAAAAAATGTGACGATATGGGGACGAATCCTCTGCTACGGGCAGCTCAGTGACAAAGAGAACATCCTATCTTGGTCGTAAGCGTTGCCGGTTGGGGGATCGTTCGAACAATTCGCCGGCAACAGCGCGGTCCGCGGTTAAGCGTGCACCATCAACGGGCAGCGAATTCAAGTCCCGGCGACCCCAATGCAACAGGATCGTTTCGCGAGGAGGGGGAAGAGAATGCCCAATCCAGAGTCCGCTAATCTGACGATGCGTCAGGCTCGCGATCTTGACAAGTTGGTCTTGCGCCGGTTCCTCATATGTCTGCTTGTGTGGGGTCTGCTCCATGTCCAGCGCGATTTCGGCTCAATCAATTTTCTCAGCGCTGCCCAGCCGGCAAAAGCACTCGCGGTCATCCGTGGGCGCACCATAGAACTCCAGCCGGCGGGAGGGTCGTTTCAGATTCCCCAACACTGGCTCGACTGGCAAGCAAAGTACCATGAAAACATCCACCTTTCGCCGACCGAGTTGGCAAGGGTTCGTGTCGCCGACGGTGAATGGGACAAGGAATACGCCGAAATCGTTAATGCGCTGTTGCCGTTCGGTGCTTGCCTCGCCCATCTGGGTGGCGACGGCTGGGGCCCCAATTCAAGTTCCTATCATGACGTGCAAATGAGGGTGTACCTCGTCGAATTGACCCCGCAGCAGATTGCGAAGCGAATGACCGAGAACGGGCCCCGTCTAGCGTCGGGCTTTTCAAAGAAGGTGTCCCTCAGCCGTTCTGAATTCGACAATTGGCAGAGACTCACCCTGCGCTACGATTTGTGGTACTCAGATTACGGTGGAACGGCGAACGTCGACGTCTTTGCGCGCGCGTTCGGGAAACAGACGGCCGTGCTGGTCTTCATGTACGCCGATTCGCTGCGCGATCCCCGCCGCCAGGTAGCGGAAATCGTCCATTCGTTCACGTGGAAGCAGTGACGACGTGTCCGTAGCTGGGAGCCGGCGTGTGTAGCTGGATTCGCAAGAATTCAGCCTGAATCATCTGAGTTCTTGCGAACTCAGCTACCTGCCAGAATTCCTTGCCACACACCCAGCAGCTCGTGCGTTGACAGTCCGGGGGGGTGCCTTACAATGATACGTTTCCCCCTGGAATTCCCCAGTAAACAGGGCGCGCGGCCGCGTCCGGTGCGTCCCCCGCGCGGAAACGCCACGGCCCGGAGCCAGCGAGTTGCTTACTCCCACTGAAAAAGCCGCCGTGCTGATCGAGGCCTTGGGCTGGATCCGGCAGTTTCGCGACAAGGTGACCGTCATCAAGCTGGGGGGAAGCCTGCTGGACGACGTCGATGCGATGCGCCATTTGCTGGTCGACATCGTGTTCATGGAAACCGTCGGCATGCGGCCGGTCGTCGTGCACGGCGGCGGAGCGGCCATCAATCGGGCCATGGACGCGGCCGGACTGGTGCCCCGTTTCATTCAAGGCCGGCGCTATACCGACGAGGCCACGCTGGCGATCGTCGAGCGCGTGCTGGCCTATGAAACCAACGAGCAAATCGCCGAGCGGATCGAAGCTTTTGGGGGCCGTGCCGCGCCCTTGAACTTCCGTACCACGGGCGTGTTGTTCGGCGAGCGGCTCGTATTGGAGGATGAACGGGGAAAACCGATCGAACTGGGCTCGGTGGGAACGGTGACGCGCGTGGATCGCGGCACGATCAACAACCTGTGCTATGCCGGCGCCGTGCCGGTGATTCCGTCGATGTGCGTAAGCGAAAGCGGCGAAAAACTGAACGTGAACGCGGACACGGCCGCCACGGCCGTGGCGCTGGCCCTGGGAGCCGAAAAGCTGATCTACATGAGCGACGTCAACGGCGTGCGGCGGCAGAAGGACGACGCCGCGTCGCTCTTCGACTCGCTCACCGCCAGCCAGGCCCTGGGACTGATCCGCGAAGGGGTCATCGACAAGGGCATGATCCCCAAAGTCGAGGCCTGCCTGGACACGCTCGGCAAGGGGGTCCGCAAGATCCACATCATCGACGGCCGCGAGCGCCATGCCCTGCTGCTGGAGATTTATACGAACAAGGGAGTGGGAACGGAGATCGTCAAGGATCCTTAGACAGCGTCGCTTTCCTTCGCCGCCGCCGAACCCGCGGCCGGCGAGAAATGTCTATCGGTCTTTCGCGGCGCGCGGCGCGGTTTCCGCCGTCCATTTGGGAGCCATCGAACATGGGAGAAATGAGCATGGCTACTGCCGAGGCGACCCTGAAGAGCGGCGAAATCATGGAAATGTTCAAGCGGTACGTGGTGCCGAACTATCGCCGCTTCGGCGTCGCCTTGAGTCGCGGCCAGGGCTCGTACGTGTGGGACGTGGAAGGAAATCGCTATCTCGATTTTTTCCCGGGCTGGGGATGCGACTTGCTGGGACACTGTCCCGAGCCGGTGGTCAAGGCCGTGCAAGAGCAGGTCGCCACGCTCATCCACGTGCCGAACACCTGGTACACCGAAGTCCAGGGCCGCTGGGCCAAAATGCTCTCGCAGCGAAGTTTTGGCGGCCAGGCGTTTTTCTGCAGCTCGGGCACGGAAGCCAACGAGGCCGCGATCAAGCTGGCGCGGCTCCACGCGCCCAAGGGGCGCTACAAGATCATTACGTTTGAGGGTGGGTTTCACGGCCGCACGTTGGGCGCCACGGCCGCCACGGCGCAGCCCAAGTATCACGAAGGCCTCGGGCCGCTGATGGCCGGCTTCGTCTACGCGCCGTTCGGCGATCTGGAGGCGGTTACAAAACTCGTGGACGACGAAACGGCCGCCATCATCGTCGAGCCCGTGCAGGGCGAAGGGGGCATCAATCTTCCGCCCGACGGCTTTTTGGCCGGCCTGCGGCGGATTGCCAACGACCAGGGCCTGCTCCTGGTGTTCGACGAAGTGCAAACAGGCTGTGGGCGGACCGGACAGTGGTTTGCCTATCAGCACTACGGCGTGACGCCCGACGTCATGACGTTGGCCAAGGGTCTGTGCGGCGGGCTCGCCGGCGGGGCGCTCGTGACCACGCCCGAAATTGCCCCCAGCTTGCGGCCGGGCATGCACGCGGCCACCTTCGGCGGGAACCCGATCGCCGCGCGGGCGGGGATCGCGGCGATCGAAATGATCGAGAACGACGGCCTGCTGGAAAACGCCCGGCGCCTGAGCGAACTTTTTCACCAGCGGCTGACCGCCTTGCAGCAAGAGTGCGATTTGATTCGCGACGTGCGGATCCTGGGCCTCATGATCGGCATCGAGCTGGCGATCGACGGCACGCCGGTCGTCGAGGCCTGCATGGATCGCAAGCTGCTCGTGAATTGCACGCACCATACCGTGATCCGGCTGCTGCCGGCCATGAATCTCAGCGAAAAACAACTGCACGACGGCTGCGATATTCTGGCAGCGGTGCTTAAGGAACAGACCGGCTAGAAGCGATCGTGCTTCGCCCAAGCGAGGTGACGACATGCGAAATCTGCTCACCGTGGCCGATTTGAAAGCGGCCGAGATCGATCGCATTTTTGCCATCACCGAAGATCTGAAAACGAAGTACAACCAGGGTCTGCGCGAGGCGCTTTTGCCCGGCCGCGTGATGGCCCTGCTCTTTGAAAAGCCCTCGCTGCGCACGCGCGTCAGCTTCGAGGCAGGCATGATCAACCTGGGGGGCAATAGCCTGTTTTTGGGGGACGACGTGGGCTTTGGCTCGCGCGAAAGCGTGGCCGATTTCGGCCGCGTGCTGAGCCAATATGCCGACGTGATCGTCGTTCGCGCGTACAAACACCAGACGGCCGTCGATCTGGCACGCTACAGCACCTGCGCGGTGATTAACGGCCTGACCGATTTTGCGCACCCCTGCCAGGCCCTGGCCGACCTGTACACGCTGAAGGAGCTGGTGGGCCGTCTCAAGGGGCACACGTTGGCCTTCGTGGGCGACGCCAACAACGTGGCCCACAGCCTGGCCGTGGGCTGCGGCAAAATGGGGATGAAGTTCGTGACGGCGACACCCCAGGCGTATCAATTCAAGGACGAGTTCTCGGCCCATCTGAAGCACGAGGTGCCGGAGCTTGACATGCAGGTCACGACCGATCCGATCGAAGCGGTGCGCGGCGCCACGGCCATTTACACCGACGTGTGGACCAGCATGGGCCAGGAAAAAGAAGCCGAAAAACGCCGCAAGGCCTTTGCCGCCTATCAGATCAACGCCGAGCTGATGGCCAAAGCTCCCCCCGGCGCCCTGTTCATGCACTGCCTGCCGGCGCACCGCGGCGAGGAGGTGACCGACGAAGTGATCGACGGCCCGCAAAGCGTTGTCGTCCAGCAGGCCGCCAACCGACTCCATGTGCAAAAAGGCATCCTGGCCTGGATCCTCGGCGCGCAGTCGTGATGCGACCGCTTGCGGCCTCTAGCAACGCACAGAATACTTTCCGACCCGTATTCGCGAGAACGCGCCATGCGTCATGACGGCCGGGCCAACGACGTTTTGCGGCCGATGAGCATCAAGCGACAGTTCACGCGTCCGGCCGCCGGCAGCGTGCTGATCGCTTCGGGCCGCACGACCGTGCTGTGCACCGCCAGCGTCGAAGCAAGCGTGCCGCCGTGGATCGTCGGACAGGGGCGCGGCTGGGTCACGGCCGAATACGGCATGCTGCCCGGCAGCACCAGCCCGCGAAAACGGCGCGACGTCGGCAAGGTCGACGGCCGGACCACAGAAATCCAGCGTCTCATTGGGCGCAGCTTGCGGGCCGTGGTCGATTTGAACGCGTTGGGAGAACGTTCGATCATCGTCGATTGTGACGTGCTGGAGGCCGACGGCGGCACGCGCACGGCGAGCATCACCGGAGCCATGATCGCGCTCGTGGACGCGATCGGCACGATCGAGGGTTTATCGAGCTGTCCGCTTGTCGAAAGCGTGGCGGCCGTCAGCGTGGGCATCGTCGACGGGCGACCGCTCGTCGATCTGGATTACCAGGAAGACGTGGCCGCCGAAGTTGACATGAACGTGGTGATGACCGGCAGCGGCCGTTTTGTGGAAGTGCAGGGGACGGGCGAGGAAGCCACCTTCAGCGAGGAGGATCTGGCCGTCATGCTCAAGCTCGCCCGCCGCGGCCTGGCCGAAATCCGCGAGATTCAAAAGCGGGCCCTGGGCGACGCCTGGCCGTTTGCGGCCGACTCGAGCGGTTAAACAGCACCGCGGTTCTTCGAGTTCGCGTCGGAAAAACTGGGACAGGCACCTCGCGACCGCCGTTTTTCGCGGGTCTCGCCGCG
>JBBDNV010000057.1:22608-32314 GCA_040877415.1 Pirellulales bacterium | reverse complement strand
GCTCGGAATGCAAGCACTAGCGCTAGGCGTCAAAGTTTGATGCGATTGCCGTGGGGCTGCGCCCCTGGCTATCGCAGGTCGCCGCGTTGCGGCTGCATTCCGGCATCGGCGATCAGACGCTGTCACTTGCATAATCCTGGCAAGCGAGGGAGATGCCGGGTGCCGTACTCACCCGCCGCGCCAGCGGTGGTTGAGCATGCTCACGCAAGCGTGAGCTTGGCACCCAGCAGAATCTCGTTGACAGTCCACTAGCGTCGTCAGCGATGCCGGCTAGCGGTTCAATTGGGCGGGCCAGTTCAGGTGCTTTTGCAAGAAGTCGAATGTGCCGACGCCGTGGATCGTGTGCGGCCCGTCGAAAAACTCGATGGCCGTCCGCTCGGGAATCTTCAAGTCGGCATACAGCAAGCGGACTTTGGCGTATTCGTAGGCCACCCAGGGATCGGGCGCCACGCCGTCGTGATGGCCCCGTTCGACCATGAACGGCCGCGGGGCAATGAGCGCGGCCATTTCGGCGTAGTTGTACGTATTGCCCAGGTCGAACTCGAAGATTTCATATTCGCCCGTGGTGACGTAACTGTAGGGCGCGCGCGTGGACGCGTTTTTCCAAATCCATTCGTTGAAATCGGCCGAGCAGATCGACAGGCAATAGCGCTCGACCAGCGCGGGCACGCGCATCGCCGTTTTGCCGCCGTAAGAGAGACCGTAAAACGCGATTCGCTCGGGATCGACGAATTCCACCCCGGCCAGCCAATCGACCAACTGTTGGTGCTGCGGCACGATCACGGAAAACAGCGTCTTGGCGAGCGGATTGGCCTTGCGCTGCAGCGTGCGAAAGCGATCGGTGAAGATGTACGGATTTTGCGGCGCGTAGACGACGAATCCCCGCTCGGCCAGGCGGCAGGCATATTGATTGTACGACTTGTTGACTTTGTGCGGATCGGCGACGTCGGTCGGCCGCCCTTCGAGCCCGTGCTGGCAGACGACCACGGGGCGCCGCTCGCCCGGCGCGATGCCCTTGGGCACGAGCAAAATCCCGTAGGCGAATACGTCGGGAAACACGTCGAGCACAACCTCGTAGCCGGTGTACAGCGCCTCGTCGTAGATTTGCCGCGTGCGTGGATTGGCCGGCAGCCGCGGTTCGTCGAAGCGGCCGATCACTTCGTCGTAGAAGTGCTTTCGGTATGGCTCGGTGGACGCCTGCCATTTTTCCAGATCGCGCGAATCCCGATCGGCCTTGGCCCAGAATTCCGCGCGCACGTATTCCCCCTCGCGCATTAAATGCTGCGTGTCGGCGTTGATCTGGTCGAACAGCCGCCGCTGGCGCGGCTGGGGATCGAAATCCTTACGCAGATTTGTAGGCGGAGCCGACAGCGGGGCCAGCTTCGCGCCGCCTGCAAGCGCGGCCAGAAACTTCTCGAGCGCGCGGGCGCTGCCCGGCGGGCCGTCGCCCTCGCCGCTGGTGACCAACTCGAACTTGTGCGGCCTGGCCAGTCCGTCGACCAGCGCGGCCGCTCGGTCTAGTTCCTTGCGCAGGGTGTCGACGCTCGGCGTCGTCAATCGGCCCGGCGCGGCGGAACTATTGCGACCGTCGCGCGCCTGCGGCGGCCCGGCGACCTCGGGAAAGCGGCAAGCTTCGATCACCAGCGCCCTGGGCGCCACCATGCTGGCCAACTCCGCGTCGCCGAACTGGTCCAGCAGGCCGAACACGTTGCGGTAGATCGGCTCCTGCCAGACGTTTTGCCGCGAATCGAAATACCCGCTCACGAGCGCCGCGTCGATGCGCGCGTCGAGGGCCGCCGCGTAGCAGGCCAGCAAGCCGCCTTCGCCGTAGCCCGCTACGCCGATTCCACGCTCGGAGCTCCCCGCTTCGCGCGAAAACCAGTCGACGGCCGCGGTCACCTTTTGCACTTCGTAGCCGATGATGTGCCGGCCCATTTCGAAAGCGGGTCGATACAGAAACTCGCGATGCGGCTGGTTCGTGGCCCGCGCGCCGATCGCCGAATACGCGTCCGCCCGATCCACGAGCGCCGGCACGATCACACGGCAGCCGCTTTCAGCCAGCCGGCGGGCGAACTGCGACTGGGGCGCGACGCCGGGAACCAGGCCGGCCAGTTGTTCGGGCGTCTGGTCCGCGTCGGGAATGGCCACCGCGTCGGCGATGGCCCGGCCCGTCTTGGGAACGAGCAGCAGTCCTTCGCCTTCGACGCCGCGTAGGACCGGCCAGCGCACGGCGAACGCCTCAAAATTCTCGCCGCTGCCCACGAGCGCGGGCTGCGACGTCGTGGCGATCAATTCAACGGAGTTTACCTTTGTCCGAGGATCGTGCGCGCCCGTGATCCTGGCCAGCCGGGCCCGATTGGACGCGATCGAGGCGTTGTATTTTTCGGCGCTGGAAAAGTCTCGTTTCCAGTGCGACGGCCGGCTGGCGATCGATTCGTCGATCTTCCGCAGCAAGAACCGATCGATGCCGGCGACCATCTGGTCGGCCGGATCGCCTGCTAGCTCCAGCGGCCCGGTGCCCGGCAAAGGGTCCGCGCTCGCAGCGGGCGGGACCGACAGCACCAGGCATGCGGCCAGAAACGTCAGGTTCGAGCGGGGTCGCTTCATGGGATCACCGCATGGGGAATTCGGCCGGGGGACGAGCGATTGGCGCTGGGCGAACCGGCTTTTAAGTGTATCAGCGCCTTTTTTGACGTTCCAGCGACGCAGCGCCGCTTGGAAGGGGCCCCGCGGCCGGGCTATAATTCGACCGGTAAGCGTACCGGCGATCACTTCGCACCTCATTTCTCGTGGGCTTTTGTCGTGAGGCATTCCGCCATGAGCACTACTGTCGATTGCAATCGCCGCGCATTCCTGCAAACCACCCTGGCTGGCGCCGCATGGGCCTCGAGCGCGATCGGGCCCGCGCTCGTGAGGGCGGCAGAAAAGAAACACAGCCTCAGGAAGGCCGTCAAGTACGGCATGATCAAGGTGCCGGGGGCCTCGATCGAGGACAAGCTCAAGCTGATCAAGTCGCTGGGCTTCGAGGGCGTGGAAGTCGATAGCCCCGGCGATCTCGATCGCGACGAAGCCGCCCGGGCCCAGGAGAAAACCGGCATCAAGATCCACGGCGTCATCGATTCGGTGCACTGGCGCATTCGCCTTTCGGACCCCAATGCCGGCGTGCGGGCCAAGGGCGTCCTGGCGCTGCGCCAGGCGATCGACGACGCCAAATTCTACGGCGCCGACACCGTGCTGCTCGTGCCCGGCAAGGTGACCAATCCCGAAACGGAAAACTACGAGCAGTGCCATACCCGTTCGCAGGAAGAAATCCGCAAAGTGATTCCCCAGGCAACCGAGGCGGGGGTGAAGATCGCCATCGAGGTGGTGTGGAACGATTTCATTACCAAGCCCGAGCAATTGATCAAGTACGTCGACGGCTTCGAGACGCCGGCGGTGGGCGCTTATTTCGATTGCAGCAACATGCTCAAGTACGGCGTGCCGCCGGCCACGTGGATCCGCATGCTGGGGAAGCGGATGCTCAAATTCGACTTCAAAGGCTACAGCCACGAGAAAAAGTGGGTCGCGATCGGCGAAGGCGACGAGAACTGGCCGGAGATTCTGGCGGCGCTCGACGAAGTGGAATATCACGGCTGGGCCACCAGCGAAGTGGCCGGCGGCGGCGAAAAGGAATTGCGCGAAATCGCCGACCGCATGAACCGCGTGCTCGGATTGGGGTGACCGCCGAATGAAAAAGGCCGTGGTCACCATCGCCAGCGGGGACTTCTTCCAGCGAATGGCCGCGCTGACGCACCCTACCATCCAGGCTTATGCCGACAAAATCGGCGCCGACTTCATCGTGTGGTCCGACGTGACGGGGTATACGATCCCCGAATATAAGAAAATGGAGATCGGCCAGTTGCTCGACGTCTACGATCGCGCGCTCTACATCGACACGGACGTCATCATCCGCGACGAGGCTCCCGACGTATTCGCGGCTGTGCCCGAAGATCGACTGGGCATGCTCGAGGAAGGCGAGTTCTTCGATCGCCGCGACTCCATGCGCCGCCTCATGCACCTTGCGGGACGTGACTTTGCCGCTTGGGACGGCAAGTATTACAACGCCGGCGTTTTCGTCTGCTCCCGATGCCATCGCGACTTGTTTGTCCGTCCGCCCGTGGAGTATGACAATTTTGGCGATCAATCCTGGTTCAACACGATGATCTGCGACCGCCGGCCCAATATGTTTCCGCTGCCGCACCGGTTTAATCGCCTGGCGTCCCTGGATGCCGTCTATGGTGAAGACCGGCTGGACGCCTGGTTCCTGCACTATGCCGGCCTCCAATCCCTGCTGGGCCGCGAACGATTGCTCGAGCTGATCGCCGAGGATATCGCAACCTGGCGGCGGATGGGGCCGCATCATCCGTTTCGCCGGAATATTGCCATCGTCGTCGAGGGCGGTCTCGGCAGTCACGTGGCGGCCGAGCCCGTCGTGCGCCATGCTCGAGAAGTGCTCTATCCGGGCGACAACCTGGTGGCCGTTTCCGCCTGGCCGGAAGTCTTCGGCCATCTCAACCTGCGCGTCTGCGAACGGATCGAGGCAATTAAGGGTTATCGACATTACCGGCTGCGCCACACGCGCAACGACCCTTTCGCGCGCAGCTTTCTCGCGCGTCACCAGATCCATCCCACAACTCTGGCGTCGCTCGTGGCGCTGGGAAGCGAGCTGCCCCTCCAAGAGCGGACTCCCCGGCTGGTGGTGAATCAAGGGGCCGTCGACTCCGTGACCGGCATGGTGCGGCCCGACGACGTGGGGCGGCTGGTGCTGGTGCATCCGGGGCGCGGCACCCCGCCGAAAACCTTTCCGGCCGACGTTTGGCAATCGTATGCCAATACTCTCGTTGATCACGGCTACCGGGTGGCTGTGATCGGCAAACGAATCGACGACAAGAAGGGTGTCGTCGAGTTCGATCGTTCGAAGTGCATCGACCTGGTCGACCGGCTGAGCGTCCTGGAGCTCATCGCGCTGGTCTCACAAGCGCGTGTGCTTGTGTCGAACGATTCGGGGCCCGTGCAAATCGCCGGCGCTTTCGATCGTTGGATCGGATTGATCGCCACGCTGCGGCATCCGCAATTCGTTCTGCCGTGGCGCAACGGTTCCCCATTCTGGCGGGCGGCCAGTCTTACGCGCGGGGAAATGTACGCCGACTACTTCCACCGGCCGAGTGGCGGCAGCCAACCGCCGCTCGGCGTCTGCGGCGACGAGCGATTGCGTGAGTGCCTGCCCGAGCCGCCGGCAATTCTGGAATTTGTCAACTCCGCATTTGCCGACGCGTAGCAGGCCGTTGAAAAATGGGACTGGCTCCGAGCACGTCGCGGCGAGACCCGCGAAAAACGGCGGTCGCGAGGTGCCTGTCCCAGTTTTTCAACCGCTGGTAGCCGTCAAGCCGGCACGCGCGCCGCCGGATCCTGGCGATAGTATTCGCACAACAGGTCGTACAGCCGGGCGTGGCGAGCGCGCAGTTTCACGGGGCAATCGAAGAAGCACTCGCTGGCCACGGCGAAAAACTCGGCTTCGCTCTCCGCGCCGTACGTGTCCAAGAGCGTGGCCCGCCGGTGCCTGGCGTCGCTTTGGAGCTGTTCGAATTCGGCCGTCATCACCTCGTGCCAGCGGCGCCGCTCGGCGGGGCTCGAAAGCGGCGGCGTGCCGTTGATGCTGCGATCGAGCATGTCGATCTGATGGGCGAATTCGTGCCACACGAGGTTGCTGCCGTCGCCGGGATGTTCAAGGTCGGCCGCGATTTCGGACCAGGACAGAATCACCGGCCCGCGATACCACGATTCCCCCAGCCGCGCGCTCTCGCCCCGGATCGACCAGCCCTCGTGCCAGCGTTCTTCGGGCACGGCGTAAAGGGCCGGATAGATGAGGATCGAGAGCACGCCGCGAAACGGCTCGCTTTCGAGCGAGAGCGTCATCAGACAGGCCTGTGCCGCGATTGCTACCTTCATTTCGTCGGTGACCGCGAGCCCGCCGCAGCCCTCCCAGTTCTTTTCGGCCACGAAGACGCGCAGGTCGTCGCGGAGTTTGTCCTTTTCCCGTGGCGAAAGGAACTGGTAGTGGGGCACGCTTTTTTCGACGTGCGCCTGCCACTCGGCGGGAAACGGCGCGGCGAGAATCTTTTTTCGCCGACGCTTGCGCAGCCAGGATAAGATCATGAACAGATGTCGTCCGTGCGACGTATTTTCCTACAGCGTCCACCCCTTGCGGTAATCGCGCTTGATGAATTGATCGGCAGCGGAACAATTCGGGGCGCGGAGCGATTCGGCGTCCCAATCGAGTTTCGCGCCGCCGGCGCGATAGGAGACGTTGCCCAGCAGCACCGCTTCGGCCAGGGCGCCAGAATAATCGAAATTGCAAGTGGTCGGCGCGCGCGATTTGCACGCCGCGACCCATTCGGCCCAATGGCCGATCGAGTTGGGGATCGACTCGGGCGGCGGCTCGGGCTGGGTGCCGTCGAGCATGAACAGCTTGCGCGTCGTGTAGTCGGCCAGCAGCCGGCCGCTGGCGCCCGCCCCTTCGAAGAGCACGGCCGAATTCTTGCCGTATTCCTCGGCCCCCTCGGGCTTCCAATCGCCGTGATACCACGTCAAATGCACACTCGGCAATTCGCCCCGCGCGGGAAAGTGATAGTCGACGCGCAGGTTGTCCGGAACTTCGTTGTCGCCCTGCGAGGTTTTTTCGCCTTTGGCTTCCACCGAAGTCGGGTAGCGCAGGTCGAGGGCCCAGAACGGCAGGTCCATGTAATGACAGCCGAAGTCGGCCAGCGTGCCGCCGCCAAAATCCCACCAGTAGCGCCAATTGAAGTGGAAGTGCGTCGGGTGGAACGGCCGCATCGGCGCCGGCCCGATCCACAGGTCGTAATCGACGGTCGCCGGCGGAGTCCCCTGTTTGACCCGCACGCCCGGCTTATTCGTGTTGCTCATCCACACGTGGACGCGCGACACGGGCCCGATCTGTCCGGCCCGGACGATCTCGACCACGCGGCGGTAGTTTTCGCCGGCGTGAATCTGCGTGCCCATTTGGGTCACCGCCTTTTTCTCGGCGGCGTGATTGCGCATCTGGCGGCATTCATAGACGCTGTGTGCCAGCGGCTTTTCGCAATACACGTCGAGCCCGCGCCCCAGCGCCCACACGACCGGAATCGCGTGCGAGTGGTCGGGCGTGGAAACGACGACCGCGTCAAGGTTTTTTTCCTTGTCGAGCAACTGCCGATAATCGGCGTATTTCGTGGCCTTGGAAAATTGGGCCGCGGTCTTATCCAGGTGCAAGCTATCGACGTCGCACAGGGCCACGATGTTTTCGCTGGTGAGATTGTCGATGTTGTGTTTCCCCTTGTTGGCCACGCCGATGCAACCGAGGTTCAGTTTTTCGTTCGGGCTTTTGGCCGCTAGCGCCCTTCGCGGACGCACGAGCGCGCCGGCCGACAACGTGGCCGTGCCCGCCAGAACCGCCTGCCGCAAAAACTCGCGCCGCTCGAGATGCTCGGACATGGTCGTGGGCCTCCGCCGGGTGCTCGGCAGCGCCGGCAAACAATCGGGGTAGGAATCGCTTAATGCTCTTTGGCTAATTCTGAATCGCACCGCACCGCCAGTCAATTGCGCAGTTGGGCGGTGCCGCGGGCCATCGTCAGGGAATCGGAGGGCCCGCGGATTCGAGTCCGGGGTAAGACGTGGCCCGGCCGACGGCGCCTCCGGAGCCCTGCAGGCCGGGGCCGACGGCGGTCGAGGCGGTCCACGGTAGCCGCTCCGGACGCCGGGGCGCTTGTGAGTCGATTTCGTCAAGGTGCTCGCGCAACACGCGGTGCACTTCCAACACCGCCAGCGGGTGGCGATGGATTCCCAGATGATCGGCGTCGACGGTTACTTCCGAACGGGCGCCCTCGAGATGGCCGCTTTCGTGCGAAACGACTCCGTCGCCGTCGCCGGCCACCTTGCCCAACAGCCCCTTTTCGGGAACGCGGCCCACGACGTTGTGGTAGCGCACCCAGGGGGCTTGCCGCGCGGCGAGCATCACGGGCAGAATCGGCGAATCCGGCGCCAGCGAGTCGATGCTCGTATCCACGTCGATCAGGTTGTTGTTGCGAAAGTAATCCGGGTTGTCGCTTTTGAGCTGCTGGCGGCCGCTGACGAGCATTTGGGGAATCGTGATCAGCTTGCTGCCGATCCAACGAGTCGTCGAGTTGGCAAATTCGCTGCCGCGAAACGGCGTGCCGATCGTGATCACTCGGCGGACTGAAAGCGTGGGGCGAAAGAAAAACGTGCTCGCCAGCTTGCGCCTCGTGTCGGGCGAGGCCTTGATCCCCTCGAACGGCTTGTCGCTGACGATGTTCCAGAAGTCGTTGCCGCTGTCGAGCGTTTGCAGCCTGGCCACGAGCCCGCCCATGCTGTGCCCGACCAACACCATCTGATCCAGCGCCGGCTGGCGGTGATAGGGGTCGATGATCTCGCGCGCCAGGGCCAGATCGTTGCGCAGTTGGGATGCGGAGTGCCAGAACGGCTGGCCGCTGGGATAGAGGTAGAACCAGAACTGATAACGGTCGCGGATTTCGGGCGAACCGCGCAGATCATTGAACATTTCCATCCACGTGATGGGGCTGGACCACAGGCCGTGGATCATCAGCACCGGGATTTTTCCCGGCTGATAAGGTTCGAGCATGTACAGCCCCTGCAGCTTTGCCGCCTTGGCGGGATTCAACAGTCCGGCGGTCGACGAATCGAGGTCTTCGAGCTCCTTCTGGTTGAGCGCGTAGGCCAGCGGCGTCGTCAGGTCGCTTTCCAGCGGCACGCGGCGGCCGTCGACGCTGATTTCCGAGGTGTTCAGCGGATCGTAAAGCTCCAGGTGCACGACCTGGCGCCCGCCCGAGCCGGCGCCGCGCGGCATCACGCGCAGCAGCGCCGTGACCGGAAAGCTCATGCCGGGCGGATAGAACTTTTCCTCGGGGCTGGCGTTGGCGTGCCGCCGGCGCTCGGCGATCAAGGGCACGCCCAGCCCGTAGTTGTGATACTGGTTCCGCAAGCCGCGGATTTCGTAATCCGAGGCGAAGCGGAAATTCGCGAAATCCTCGGCCCGCCAGGTCTCGCCGCGCAGCACGATCGTGGCTTCGACCGTCTGCCCGGCGGCGCGAATGGTCTGCGTCGAGCCGGGTACCAGCTTGCCCTGCTTCTTGATAATGCGCAGCGCGCTTTCCAGGGCCGCATTATAAAGATCGCAAGCGCCGCGGAATTCGGGGTCGTACGGATTGCGGTAGCGGCCGAAGCGAGCGTCGAACAGGTATTGATAGGCGTTGACCACGGCCAGGCCGTGATACTCAAGCGCCTTGCGGCGGCTGATCGGCTCGGCGCGCTTGCCGGCCAGGTACGCCAGCTCCGCTATCGAGTACAGCTTGTCGGTCGACGGTTCGGCGCCGTTGATTTCGTTGAGCTTGACCAACAGCCGCGCATCGTGATGCTTCAAGTCGTCTTCCAGGTCGTACCGCCGCACGACCAGCATGGTCCGGTCCGTGGGCTTGGGGCCGCCGGGAGAAAGCAGCCCGAGCGGGCCGGCCAGCGGATTGGCCGGAACTTCGCGCACGCGCACCCACGCCTGTTGCGCGCAGCCCGAAAGCGCCGCAACAACAACAACAACAACAACAACAACAACGAAGATGGTCACCGCCGTCGCGGGGGG
>JBBDNV010000057.1:0-22598 GCA_040877415.1 Pirellulales bacterium | reverse complement strand
CCCCCGGCTGCTGCTGCTGCTGGGCGCATGAAAAATGTTGGCGATTACGTCACGAAGGTCCGAACCCCGTGGGAGCGACCGGCGGCCGTCGAGAGACTCCCACTTTGAGGGCGAACGATAGGTATTCCAAGTTGAGCGGGCAATGCCGCTTTACGAGGGCGCCCCAATCAGGGTGATCGGCTCCGAGCAGGCGATTTTTTCCGGGGGTTTTAGGCATTCGTCTGGCGTGATTTTCACGGCCCAGTTGGGGGTCGCTCAGTTCTCCAGACGCTGCAATCTGTCATCGTGAACTTTTTGGGGGTCTAGCCTATCTATCGGCATAACCCCGCCGCGCGTTTTCTGCTAGCGTTGTCTGCTGGCCTGCCCGGAAAGGTCGTTTGACGCGAGACGTGCCCATGGAACGCACCGACGAGCAAATCGTGCCGGACCACGACGTGGTGCTTTCCAACGACGCGATCCTGCTGCGCGCCTTTCGGCTCGCGGACGCCGAAGCCATCTACGAAGCGGTCGTCGAATCGAAAAGGGAGCTGGCGGCGTGGCTCCCCTGGTGTCACGAAAAGTACACGCTCGCCGACACGATCGAATTTCTCAAAGGGCGCGCCCACGCGTTTCAAAAGGACGGCGAGCACGGCTTTTTGATCATCGAGCGCGCCACGGGCCGATTCGTCGGCGCCACCGGGATCAACCAGATCGACAAGGCCGCGCGGCGGGCGAACCTCGGCTATTGGCTGCGCACCAGTGCCACGGGACGCGGCTATGCCGCCACTTCGACGCTCATGGTCGCCCGCTGGGCCTTTGAAACGCTCGAGCTGGAGCGGATCGAAATCGTGGTCGCCGTCGGAAACCAGCCGAGCCAGCGCGTGGCAAATCGCGTCGGCGCCATCCGCGAAGGCGTCGCCCGCAAGCGGCTGCGCGTCGGCGACGCCCAGCACGACGCGGTGATTTTCTCGCTGGTGCGCGACGACGTGTTGAACCACGAATAGTATTTCGTGCGCTTGCCGAGTAGAGTGAAATGATCCGGATAAGCCTTAGCAGCAGAGCATTCAACGTGAAATCCGACCCGACAGATGAACGCCTGGCAATCCACGGCGGGCCGCCGGCGCTAACGGGCGATCCGCCCGTTTGGCCGCCGGCCGATGAACCCGTGCGGCTCGCGCTTGCGCGCGCGCATGCCGACGGCAGTTGGGGCCGTTACAACGCGGAACATAGCGAGCGGCTGGCGGCCGAATTGGCGCGGAAGCACGACGTCGAGTTCGTCTCGCTGTGCTGCTCCGGCACGCTTGCCGTCGAGCTGGCATTGCGCGGGCTGGGGATCGGCGCCCACGACGAAGTGATCCTGGCCGGCTACGATTTTCCGGGCAATTTTCGGGCCATCGAAGCCACCGGCGCCAGGCCCGTGCTCGTGGACGTCGAGCCCGACGGCTGGCTGCTCGACGTCACGGCGTTGCCCGCCGCGATCGGCAAACCGACGCGGGCCATCATCGTCTCCCACCTGCACGGCGGGATGGCCGACATGCCGCGCGTCATGGAGTTGGCGCGCCGGCACGGTTTGGCGGTGGTCGAAGACGCCTGCCAGGCGCCCGGGGCGATGGTGGCCGGGCGCGTGGCCGGATCGTGGGGCGACGTTGGCGTATTGAGCTTTGGCGGCAGCAAGCTGCTCACCGCCGGACGCGGCGGGGCGATGCTCGCGCGCGACGCGGAAGTTCACCAGCGCGCCAAAATCTTTTGCCAGCGCGGCAACCATGCCTTTCCGCTGAGCGAGCTGCAAGCCGCCGTCCTGGTGCCGCAACTGGAACTGCTCGACGAGCGCAATGAAAGGCGCCGATCCGCCGTGCGGCGACTGCTCGCCGCAACCGCCGGTTTGCCGGGGCTGCGGCCCTTGGTCAATCGGTCGCCCGAGGCGGTTCCCAGCTACTACAAGCTCCCCTGGCACTATGTGCCGCGCGCGCTCGGCGAGCTCCCGATCGACCAGCTCGTGGCGGCATTGCAGGCCGAAGGGCTGCCCATCGACACCGGCTTTCGCGGGTTCGCCCGGCGCACCGAGCGCCGCTGCCGCAAAGTTGGGACCCTCGAGCACAGCCGGCGGGCGGCCGAAGCGACGATTCTTTTGCACCACCCGATCCTGCTCGAACCAGCCGAACGCATCGACGCCGTGGCGCGCGGCATGGCCAAAGTAATCCGGGCATTTTCACAAGGGCCGATCGAGAGATAATGGTCTCCATGCCGGTCCGGACGATGATTTCTCTCCGATGACGGAGGTTGCGTGAACTTTCTGTTGACCAACGACGACGGCGTCGACGCGCCCGGACTGGCGGCGCTCGCCGACGCCTGTAGATTTCGGGGCTCGGCCGTCATCGTGGCCCCCGATCGACATCTCTCGGGATGCAGCCATCAGGCCACCACCTCGCGCGGGTTGTTGCTCGAGGAAGTCGCCAAGAACCGCTTCACGCTGGACGGCTCGCCGGTCGATTGCACGCGGATCGGGCTGACGCGCGTCGCGCCGGCAACCGAGTGGGTGCTGTCGGGCATTAACGAAGGTGGCAATCTCGGGGCCGACGTTTATCTTTCGGGAACCGTGGCGGCGGCGCGCGAAGCGTGCCTGCTGGGCAAGCCGGCCATTGCCATCAGCCAGTACGTCCGCCAGCGGCCGGTCAATTGGCAGTTGGCCGGCCGCTGGACGCGACACGTGCTGGAGCGCCTGCTGGCGCGCCCGCCCGAGCCGGGTTCGTTCTGGAACGTCAACTTGCCCAACCCCTTTGACGATCCAGACGCTCTGCCCGAGTGCGCTTTCTGCCAGATTGACCCGCATCCGCTCCCGCTCGACTACGAATTACGCGACGGAAGATTGCACTACCGTGCCCGATACCAGGATCGCGTTCGGGCCGCGGGTCACGACGTCGAGCTGTGTTTTTCTGGGCGCATCACGATCAGCCAGGTCCCCCTGCACTCGAATCCAGCCCGAGCAATCGCCGCGGGCGATCGTTCGCCCCCTTAGCGCGGTCGGGCGGCCCAGAGCTCGCTGCGCACGCGCTTCCCGGACGACACCTTCTCACATGGGGGCTCGTCGAACCGCGGCAGCTCGCCGCGGACGATGCGCACGCTTTGCGGTGCTTCAATCCCAAATGTGACACGCTGCCCCAGGATTCTTTTGACCACCAGGACGATCCCATCACCGATGACCACCTTTTCCCCAATTTTTCGACTCAGAACAAGCATGGAATTGCTTCCCTCCCTGAGTGGACTTCACTTGAGTAAGTGTCCCGCCCCCAACTCTCGGTCGAGTTGGCTTTCATGCGGTTTTGCCAGTCCGAGTCGCAAGCGCAGTGCCACGCTTGCAAAAAGGTCGCGAAAATGCGCGATCGGAATGACGTAAATTCCGTTTGGTAATCGGTTTAAGAATTGGCGTTGCGCATCGGGCGCAAGCTCCTGCGCGTCCCGCCAACCGTCCGAACTTGAGAGTGGCGTCCATATTTGAGACGGTTTACCGCGCTTCAAGGTCCTGCCGCGCGTAAGCCGGCCGCCTAGTTGACGCCCGTCCGCGTCGCGACCTTCGAAGACCGTGATAGCATCGTGTATTTGCACGATTGCTGTCCTGTATATACTGGAGGTATGGAAGAGGAGCATGTGCAACTACACGAGTGTTGCGTAGTCGCCTATCGGTTAACGAGTTCGGGCACGGAGTTTTGTTTGCTCACGCCGATCTCGGAGAATCGCTGGGAGTTTCCCAAGATTGGTCTTGATGGACCAGGCGCGTGCGGCGCAGCGATTTTGGAAAAGGCGGCCAAGAGCGCGGGTTTGCGTGGCGCAGTCGCCGCCGACGAACCGCTGGGCTCGTATGTCACCTCGCGCGGGAACGAGACGCGCAGCATGACCGGCTTCCTGATGTGCGTCGAGCACGTCGAAGATCCGTGGCCCCGGAAAGATAGCTACCGCCGCTTGTGGTGCCTGGCCGAAGAAGCCCGCGTGCGCATTCGCCGCAAACCCTTACGGCGGTTCATCGATCTTGCGCTGCACAGCGTGAACGATCACGCCGCCGCGCCGGCCGGCGGCCATCGCCAAAACGGCGCCCGTTGAACCGCACGCTCATCTCGGCCGAATCGCGGCCGCGTGAACGGGCGCGAGCGGATTGAAAGACTTGGCGTCGGACCTCTACAATGCGGTCCTCTTGACGCCTGGCGTTTGACTCCTTCGGTGTTTCGGGTGTCGATCCATGTGGCCCTTGCGCTTCGCAATCGTGCTCTTTGCGCTCACCTGTATGGCCGCTCGCGCCGCGCAGAACGAAACGTCCGAAGAAGCGACCGAGGCATCGCTTGAAGACCGCATTCGCGCGGCGACCGGGGCCATCGAGGCCAATCTAAAAGACCAGGAAGCCTATGCCCGTCGCGCGTCTTTGTATACGGCGGCCGGCAAGCCCAAGCTGGCCATCGCCGACTACGATCAGCTTTTGAAACTCGAACCGTCTCGAGCGGAAGCCTACGACCAGCGGGGCAGCGAGCACTTCAAGCTGGGACACATCGCCCTGTCGATCGAAGATTTCGACCGCTTCATCAAGCTGCGGCCGGAGCGGGAACCGTGGCATTGGAAGCGGGGCATTTCGTACTACTATGCCGGCCGCTTCGACGAGGGCCGAAAACAATTCGAAGGCTACCAGACGGTCGACGACAACGACGTCGAAAACGCCGTGTGGCGCTATCTGTGCATGGCCCGCGGCCAGGGGGTCGAGGCGGCGCGCAAGGACATGCTCAAGATCAAGCGCGATCCGCGCCCGGTCATGATGGAGGTATATGCCTTGTTCAGCGGCAACGCCGAGCCCGGCGATGTCTTGCGGGCCGCCGAAGCCGGCTCGCCGACGCCTGTGCAACTGGGCGAGCGGCTCTTCTACGCCCATCTGTATTTGGGCCTGTACTGGGAATCGCTGGGCGAGGCGGCAAAGGCGAAAGAGCACATCGCCGCCGCCGCCGAAAAGCCCCTGGTCGGCCACTACATGTGGAACGTCGCCGACGTGCACGCCCAGCGGCTGAAAGCCGCGACCGAGCGCTGATTCGCACACAAGAATTTCACATTGACGCAAAATTAGTGGTCAGTTGCCCGCGGTCGCAGGCTGGCGAGCCTCGACAACGCGGATGACGCGCCCGGCCGTGTACGTCTTGCCGTTGGCATCGGTGGCCCGTAGGCGCAGCATTTTCGTTCCGGCCGATGCGGCCGTCGGCAGGGCCGCCTTCCAAAGGTGCGACGAATCCTTGGGCTTGGGCAGTTGACGAAAACTCGGCGACTTTTCCAGCACGGCGGCCTCCGCGTCGAAAACTGCCTGATACTTGGGATCGATTTCCCGCGTGTGCCGCATCTTGATCCAATCGCCGCCCTCCAGCGACATTTCGACTTTCGACCGCTCGGAGCCGTTGAACACGTTGACGTAGACCATCGTCTCGGCAAGCTTGTCGAGCGAAACGGCTTCGGGAGCATGAATTTCCATCTGGTAGTCGGCCGGGCGGCCAGCGGGTTTGAAGTCGAGCGTGTATTTCGTGCCGTCGAAGCTGATGATCGAATAGCCGTTGGGCGCGCCGTCGGCCATCGTCGTGTGCGGAATGCCGCGCTCGTCCGGCGCGCCCGACCACCAACTGCCGCAGACGGTCACGTTAATGATGTGATGGTGCGGCTCGGGCCCCAGCCAGCCGTCCTCTTTCTTGATGTAGCGGTGCTCGTGATGGTGGGTGTGCCCGGAAATCGAGATGCAAAACGGCCGTTTCTCGATCAGCCGATACAACTCCTGGCGATCGCGCACGTCGACCAGCGGAATGTGCATCATCAACACGACCATTTGCTCCTTGGGGATCAGGGCCAGGTCGTTCTTGACGAATTCCATCTGCTCCTCGCCCAGCCCGCCGCGATATTCCCCCTTGCCGTCCGCGGCGGGAAAGTACCACTCGATGTCGTCCAGCACGATGAAGTGCACCTGCCCGTAGTCGAACGCGTAGTACGCCGGCCCATAGACCCGCTCGAACGTTTCGTCGCTCCTGTGATCATCTTTGGCGTCGTAGTTGATGTCGTGATTTCCGATCACGTTGTACCAGGGGATGCCAATAAGCGCGATCAACTTGTTCAGGGGTTCAAACGTGTTCAGGTTGTCGAAGGCGATGTCGCCCAGCGTGACGCCGAACGACGCATCCGAGCCGATCAGCGTCTCCACCACGTCGTGCGCGACGAAATCCACTTCCTTCTGATCGCGCGGCTGCGGGTCGCCGAACAACAGCGCGCGAAACTGCTTGGGCTCCTTTTGCTCGTACAGCGGAAAGTCGATTGACTCGGGCAGCGGACCGGTCGGCTCGACGCCCGGGTATTGCGATTTCGGCGAGCCCTTTGGCTTGTGGATGTAATAGAACACCGGCAGCTTGTCTTGGGAGAGCGGCGTTCGATATCCGCGCGGCTTGATCACGAAGACGATGTCGTCGTCATCGACGGGCAATTCGTAGCGTCCGTTGTCGCCGGCCGCCACGATTTTCCGGCCGTTGGAAACCTTGGCGCCGGCCAGCGGCTTTTCGCCCTGGTCGAACTTCCGGTTGCCGTTGGCGTCGAGAAAGACGACGCCCTTGGCCTTCCCGTCGGCCCTGGCATCGTCCGCCCGCGCGGACGGGACAAATCCCAGCAGGCCGCAATAGACAACGACCACCGGCCACGCGGACGGCGTAGATTTCATCGTGATCTCCAGGATGCGAGGGCCAGGAATCTCACTCGGCACGGAGGTATTGTCATTCGCTGCCGTCGCGTTGTCCAGTAAGCGATGGGCGGCCGGTTGCACGCGCGGCCGAACTCTGGAGAATGTGGAAGTTGTCCCGCGTCGTCGATGTGGTTGGCGTTGACCTCAGAAAAACCGATGACTCAAGCGATCGATCCGTACCGCATCGACGTGCCCGCCTCGCGCAACCGCCAAAAGCGGCTGCTCGACGTGATCGAGCGCTTGAAGCTCGATCTGGTCATCCTCACCCAGAATCCCCACGTGCAGTATTTCGTGGGGCCGCGGTTTGACTGGAAGTTGGCACCAGCGGCGGCGATTTGTGCCGGTGGGCACGTGATTCTCGTCGCTCCCTCGCAGCCGGCTGAAGACGTGGCCGCCGGCGAAATCCTCACCTACGAAGCCCAATCGTTCTCCACGCTGCGCAATGATCAGCGGCAGAAATCGACCGCCGTGCTCTTCGACGCGCTGGCCAAACGCCCGAAGCCGATACGCGTGGGCGTCGAGTTCTCGTCCTGCGGGCCGGAAATTTCCAGGCGGCTTGACGCCGAAACGGTCGACGTCGAGCCGGAAATCTATCGCATGCGGCGCCGCAAGGATCCGGACGAAATCGCCAGGCTTAAAAAGGCCATCGCCGGCACCGCTGCCATGCACCGCCGGGCCCGCGAAATCATCGAGCCGGGCGTGACCGAGCTCTACGTGTTCAACGAGCTGCAGTCCGCGGCGGTCGGCGAATTCGGCGAAATGATGACCGGCACGGGCAACGATTACGCCTGCGGCGAGCGGGGCGGCCCGCCGCGCGATCGAAAGATCGAAGCCGGCGAGCTGTACATTCTCGATCTCGGCCCGGCCTTCCGCGGCTATTTTGCCGACAACACGCGCGTCACGGCCGTGGGGGGCAAACCGACCGACGAGCAGCTCGAAGCCTGGCACCACATTCTGCCGGTCTTCGACATGGTCGAGCGCGCAGTGCAGCCCGGCAAAAGCTGCCGCGAGCTGTTCCACGAGGCCTACGATTGGCTGAACCAGAAAAAGCTGAACCAGAAAAAGCCGTGGCAGTTCGAGCATCACCTGGGACATGGCATCGGGCTGTTTCCGCACGAAGCGCCGCACTTGAATCCCTGCTGGGACGATGTGTTTCAAGAGGGCGAAGTGTTTGCCGTCGAGCCGGGCCTCTACGGCGACCCGCTGCGCGCCGGCATTCGGCTGGAGAACAACTACCTGGTGACGAAAACAGGCGTCGAGCTGTTGACCCCGTTTCCGCTGGAGTTGTGAGAGCCGCTGGCCATCGACCCGCTTGAGTAACAGGTCTAATTCACAGGGTCTACTACCATGACGCATCCGATCCACCGCGTCCAATCGTTCAAGATCGAAGCACCCTACACGCTGCGCGTCGAATTCGATGACGGCACCAATCAGGTAATCAACTTTCAATCCGTATTGGCCGGAGAGCTTTTCGCCCCGTTACGCGATCCGGCGGTTTTTAATCAAGTGCGGATCGACCCGGAGGTGCATACCCTGGTGTGGCCCAACGGGGCGGACTTCGATCCTGCCACGCTCCACGACTGGCCAACGCACGCGCAGGCCATGGCGGATCGCGCCAAGCAATGGGACCTTAGCCGGACGTAACGGTTGCCGCCGCGACTCGATTTCTTCCGCCATCTGCTGGCTGCTGTCAGCTTCAATCTGAAAGAAACCCGACAGCCCCCACATTATTGGGGAGCCGCGGCCGATAAGAAGTATCGGTGACCCCATCTCTGAGGGTAATGGCGGTTGTAGGGGCGCCTCGTTTCACCTCGTAGCCGCCCGTCGACGGTGCAAGTCAATGGAAGGCGGTTTCAACATTGCGACCAGGGGGATGTGACATGACCGGGCTTGGAACGACGTTGCGCGGCGCTGCCGGCTGTGTGGTGAAATCCAAGTGGTTTCGCATAGCGGTCCTGTGTGGAATCGCTTTCCTCGGCAACACGCGACCGATCGGCGTGCTGCGCGCCGCCGACGTCATCCGAACGACGTTCCAGGCCATCAAGGCTCCGGTCGAGGCCTTACAACGTCAAAAGCCGGCGACGGGCGTCGATAACTGCGTCGAGCAATTGGCCAGGGAAATCGACTGGCTCGAGCATCACATCGACGCCTACGGCACGATTGTGGCCAAGCACCCCGACGTGTGGGGCCAAAGCCGATTGACGCAGCACCGGTTCGAATACGAAGACATGATGGCCCAGCAGCTCGACAAGTTCGAGGTGCGCATCAACGGCGCGTTGCGCCGCAGCGACCAGGCTTACCTGGGCATGGCAATGTCCCTGCAGGCCGCGGTCACCGGGAACCCGCCGGCGGTGACGGGCAGCGACAATGCGTTGACCGTCGTAAATGGCATGATCTCCGACCCCTCGGATAAAGATAGCGAAGTCATCGTCCGCAACGCGCCCTTTAAACAGCCGGAGGCCGAAACAGGATTCAAATTTGAAAACGCGGAGATCTCTTTAGAACCCACGACGGAGCTCAACCAGATGAGCCGGTACTTGCAGCACCTGCAGGAATTGCGGCGCATCAACGAGGGCGACGACACGGCCGATTCGCCCGGCTACTCGCTCAACCTGGTGCGAATACCCATTTCGGTGCTCCCCGGCGGCTATACCCGCAAGGGCTTCGGCGCCGAGATCACGATCACCGCCACCCCCTATCTCAGCCCCGAACTGCTGCCCACGACGTTTCGCAACCTGGTGATCAACGACCTGGTGGACCTGTTCGCGCCGCCGGTGACGGTGCTTGTCAACGACACAAAAGCGCGCGAGTTGGCTGAAAGCATCATTAAGCAACGGAAAGTGTGTCAGGAGGCTCAGAGTGCGTTGAGCAAGATCAAGCAGACGGAGACCCCTTTGTACCGCAGTAGGGAGGGCGAGTGGAAAGGGCAAGTGCACAAGCTATATGAGCTTCGGTCGGATCTGTCTCGCGATCTGATAGGGTATTTCAGCATTCCCGTTTCCAAATCTCGTCGGGCTCAAATGCCGCTGCCAGTCTCAGATTTAGTTGAAGTTTTTGGGGACAGTGAGATTTCAGCGCTAATCCTGCGTGTGTATGAGGGTCTGAATAAACACCCTGCCAACAAGCCGCAGATCCACCTCATGGATGTTCAAGCATTCCTGGCCGAGGAACTTCAAGGGGCATACGAGCTTCTGTCGACTGAAAGTCACCGCGATTTGTGGATGAATTGTCCACTCGACGCGTTAGCGAACCTGATCCGCGAACGGCGCAATGCGGGAATCGAAGACTGTCGCGAGAACTTTGTGCGGGACTTAATTGATGATATGAACGAAAGTGTCGGGGTGCAGTTGCCGCCACCGCCGACCAGCGCAGCTGGGGAATTACAACAAATGAAGGCCGGCCTGGCCTGGGCCGTGATTGTCGAATCGGCGCTCTTGAACGAACGGCTCGTGCAGGACGTGCGCGAGGCCTCGATCTCCAAGGGCTGCGACTGCATGGGGGGCGATTGGATGGCGTTTTACGGTCCCGATCCGCCGCCCGAAGCGCGGGCGGCCTTTGAAGAATACGTAAAGTGCCGCTGGCCGATCATTGTGTTCGCCCTCGATCCGGTCACCGAAGAACAAAATATCGCCGATTCGTTTTCGCGGCGGCGGGAATTGCAGCTCGCCGCCTCGATGGCTTTTGCCAGCGGAAATATGGGGGCCCAAGCCTTGCTCCGATTCAACCGGCGGCTCGAATGGGATATGGCCACGATCGCGCTCAATCGCACCGTCATCGGCTTCTCGCACAACAACAACACGTTCGGCTGGCGCTTTTACTCGCGGTTCCAGACTCCGCCCATCCGGGGCACGTTCGCCACGATCGGCGAGACGCTGTTTGGCGGACCGACGACCGAACAGGACATGCGGCAACGTCAGCTCGAAGCCGGCGTGCGCGAATGCACGGCCATCGTGATCATGCCCTCGTTCGTGCCTTACGTCACCTTCGACACGCGGGCCAACTGGTTCAATTTGACCCATCCCAAGCACACGGAGCTGAGCGTCCACGACACCATGAAGCTCAGCCGGTCGATCAAGTCGATGCAGAACTCGCGGAACAAGTGCATGCGCTTCGCCGGGGCGTACCGCGACGGCGAAATCCATCGCCTGTTGCGCCGCGTCGATCAGTTGGAGCACGAGCTGCCGCTGCAAACGATGCAAGTGCAGGTGCCTTACGAAAATACCCTGGGCGGCTTCGAGATGTTCAACCAGGGCATCACCGACCTGGCGCCTGAGTTGATCGGCTGGTACGGCGAGCCGGGCATTCACCCCGATGCCAGCACCACCTTGTTCCTGGTGGGCGATCATTTCAGCCTGCACGCCACGAAGATCGTCGCCGGGGGCAAGGAAGTCAAATTCGACATGCTCAGCCGCCAGGTATTGCGGGTTGAGATTCCCTCCGGCGTGGCCGTGCTCAACGATCGCGACAGCGAGGTCGACCTCGTCGACGTACACCTGGCAACTCCCTATGGAATCTCCAGCCACCTGCTCGTGCCCATGGCTTTGGCCGGTTCGGTCCCCGCCAGTGAAGGCGGCGAGATCACCTGGGAAGGCCATCCAAAACTGTCGGTCTCGTACGTGCTCGATGAAACGAAGAAAACGGCCACAGTGGCCACGCTACGTGAATACTTCCAGGCGGATCCGCAGCAGTTGACCATTTCCATGCCGCGCACAGCCGCCATGCCCCCCACGATCAAGCTGAACATGTTTGTCTGGCACGACTCGACGGCGGTCGGAGCCTTTACGGTCGACAACGTTCCGCTCGATCCGCGGACCGGCGTGTATTACCTGGCCGGCAGCGCACTACAGTCGATGGTCACCGGCACCACCGCGGCACCGGGCCTCAAGGGGACGCTCCAGGCTTACCTGCAAAAGGCGGCCGATTACGGCAGCCCGATTGACACGGCCGAATTCAAGCTGGAGGCCGTGGCCGTGATCAATGCCACCAACGTCCCGGTGGCAAGCGGCATTGCCGTCGAAGTGGCCAGAGTCCCGAAGAAATAACCCGCCGGGCCGTCGCCTTGGCGAAGTATTCTCGGACCGGTTGAATCACGGCCATCGGCCAGCTATAGTCCAGGGCAGCGCTTTTTAGGGGCCTGGCTTTCACCACTCAGGGGGCGACGCGCCATGCTGCTGCCCGCGCGCGTTTGCGTGCTTGCGATCTATTGCCTGCTGTACTTGTCCTGCTTGGTCGCGAAGGCGGGTAACTACATCGAGTGCGTGGTGTTGGTGCGCGACGGCGAGAAAAGCTACGGCATCTTTCAACACCGGGTCATAAGCACCGACCGCGACGAGCCCTTTTTTGTTTGGACGGACGATCTGCCCGCGCTGTTGGCGAGCGTAACGACATGCAGCGAGGTCACGGTATCCGCTGAAATCGAGCGCGAAACCAAACCCGCCGACGCTAAGTTTCAAACGCTGACGATTGCCGATGCGCTGCGCCTGAATCGTGGACAGAACGTGAATTTGACCGTGCGCGTGGACGACGCGGTCCAGCCGGCTACAGGGATTCTGGCAGGCTACGAGCCCAACTTTGTGCAACTGTTGTTTGAGGACAAATCTGGGGTCCGGCTGGAACAATATCGGACGGCCAACATCCAGTCCGTTTCTCTTGACGCGAAACTGGCGGAGCAAGCTAGACTTGCGGTTGCGAATCTGAAGAAGGGACCCGCCATGCGCCACAAGCTCACCGTGCGGAGCGTGGATGGGAAAGGTTTCAAGACGGCGATTCAATACCGTCTCCCGGTGCGACCCTGGGCGCTGAACTATGACCTCGTGAAGCACGGAAAAAATACGTGGAACATCAGCGCGCGATCCTATATTGAGAATAACAGTGGAACAGAGTGGCAGAATGCCAAGGTCGTGCTGCGTCAGGACTCGATTGACTACACGTTGCCCGGTACCGTGAGCCTGCCCGACGGCCGGCGGGCCAACGTGGCCGCCATATCGCCGCGTCCGATCACCGTTGAGCAGCAGGCAGTCGTGTTTCTTACGGCAACAACCGGCGAAGTTCTGAGCAAGCGGGTGCTGAAGGTTGTCAACGACCAGGCGGACGCCGATGGACGACTGGCCCTGGTGAAGGGGCCGGTGCGGATCCACTTTCGCGACAAAGCGGCCGGGCCAAAGGACGACAAGAAAGCCGCCGAAAACTGTTGCGAACCGACTTACGAGAGCGAGTTGACGACCGACTTGTACAACTTTTTGGACGCCGCGGGAATGCAGGTGAGCAAGGCCAACGCCGCGATGCTGGAGTACGGCCAGATTGCCGAACTGGCCGCCAAGGCCAAGGTAACGGTCAAACCGTATAAGGTCCTGCAAATCAGCAGCTCCGAAGTGACTTACACCGAGCGCCGCACGATCGAGCTGACGGTCGAGAATCGCGGCTCCGAATTGACGGAAGTCTTCCTGAAAGTGCCGACTGAACCGGATTGGAGCGACAAGACGATACCTCCGATCCTCGAACTACCATGCAAACTACCAGGCAAAGGATTGATCGCAAAGCAATCGATCTTCCAGCATGGCAAGGCCAAGAAAAAGCTCGATCTGTTTGAAGTTTCACAGGAATCGCTGAACGAACTGGCCAAGAATAACGCGTCGAGCAAGATCCGCGCGATTTCGGAGCAACGCGACCAAGTCGAAAAGCTGCTCGCCGCGATCAAGAAGAAGCAAGCCGACATCGAAGTTTTGCGCCGCCGACAAGACTACGCCGCCGAGGCTGGCATCGCCCGCAGCCCGAGGTTTCGTCGCTACGTGGACGAAACCGATGAGCACAACCGCCAGTTGCAGTATCTGCGCGAGGACCTGGCCGCCAAGCAGGATGAACTGGCTTCCGCGATTACCAATACGAACGAGCCGCCGCCGCTTTGGGAGGCGCGAGGCCGAATCGAGTGGACCTTGAAGATCGGCAATTATCAGGTGCGGTTTAGCCTGTGCGGCGGTTTGCGTGTACATGTACTGGGCAGCGAAACGAAGGATGAAGCCCAGTGACAACCGGTCCGGCGCTTCGGGCTAATGAATTACCCTGCATGCTCACGCAAGCGTGAGCATGGCACCGCGAAGCGTGAGTATGGCACCGCGCACTTTGATCTTGATGACCCCGGCTGACCTCGCATGCGATCAATCATCCAGGCGGCGGCGGCCGAAGGCTCGGCTCCCAGCCGAGCCGGAATGAAATTCAAGAATCTTGAGCCCGAAGTGGCGCGTTTTTCCCGTAGATGGGGCATTGATATGTAGCTAATAAGGTGTGCAGCCCTTCAACAGCGATGGGGCCCGCTGAAGGACCCGCTGATGTCTCGGCGGCCGAAGTCATTTTGTGCGAGCATTGAGCACGTTTCGAGTTTCGTCTACCCCAAAATGTGCAGCGAAATCGTTGCAATGCGTGGCGCGGAGCGTTAGGTTTCTTCAGTGCAACGGGTCAGGGGCCCCTCGGTCGCGGCACGGGGAACAGTCGACGGCAAGTTATGAACGAGCATCTTGGACGCAGGAGAACTGTCAGATGTCGCATTCGTCACGAAGCTACCGGCCTAAGCATCGATCAAATTCTCATCGTCGGGTGGAGCGACGCGCGTCATCGGGTAGGCTGCGTGGCGGAACAGCTACGAGTCGATTGCGTTTCGAGGTGCTCGAAGACCGGTCACTGCTTTCTATCACATTGACCGGCGTGCCGAACTGGTTTGAGCAGGGACCTCGCCCAATTATCGAAGCGCAGCTCAACGCGTTGCCAAACGACCCTGCTGCGGGCGCAATCCAGAGTATCGCCGTCAACCCCAACATTGTCGATCCAGACCACCCGAATAATCATCAAATCTATGTTGGCGCCGTGAACGGCGGTGTTTGGCGGACGGACAACTTTGATCCGGCGAATCCCACCGCAACCGCCTGGAGGCCACTGACCGATCAGCAAGCTTCCCTGGCAATCAGCTCGGTGGCCATCGATCCTCTTGACACCAGCGGCAACGTCGTTTTCGCGGGCACGGGAAGCTTCAGTAATCTGGCCCAGCAGGGCGATCCGCCAGTTGGCCTCTTGCGGACGACCGACGGCGGAGTTTCATGGACGACTCATAAGCTCGTCGCCTTTGCTCTCAGACAACCAAAGATTAAGACCGTACTTCCAACTTCCGTTGACACCGACCCAGGGCCCGGCGTTAAGGAAGTGATCCTGGTAGGAGCAATTGACTTCGGTGACGACGGCGGCGGGCTCTATCGGAGCACCGACAATGGCGACAATTTTGCTTTCATCAGCGGCACCAATGGGCTGCCGGCCGGGGATGTCTCCCACATAGTTGTTGAGCACAATCGTAGACCCCGCTTTTTCGCCGCCGTTCCCGGGCACGGCATTTTCCGCAGCGACTTCATCGGACAAACGTGGACCAGTGCAAGTTCGGGCATCACAGGTCTTGCGTCGTCATCGAATATTCAAATGGCGGCGTTCAAGAACGTCTTTGCGACCGTTCTCTACGCGGCGATCGTCGATACCTCGAACAGGTTGACCGGCGTTTTCCGCTCAACAACGCACGGGGATTCCTGGACCCGATTGGCTTTGCCGACTGATTTTTCTCCCTTTGTTCTCGGCCAAAGCGGTTTTCAGATCATCGCCGATGCAACCAATGGCCAGGCTTATCTTGGCGGTGGCGGCGGCGACGATCGAGAAATCTGGCGCTACGATCCGGCGGGCGCGGGTAGTTGGGTCCTGATCGTTGGCGAGGGCGCCAAGAACAATACATCTCCGCACGCGGATTCTCGCGACTTTGCGTTTGTCGGCACCAGCTTGCTCAATGCCAACGATGGCGGTCTCTACTTCATCAATAATCCGCGGGATGCCATGCACAATTCATGGCAGTCGCTGCAGGGATCAGGCACGACTGGAATTGGCGCGATGGAAATGCACAATATCTCGTACGATAATCGATTTAATGTGCTGTGGGGAGGTAGTCAGGACAACGGCACGTCCGGTCAATCGGCACCAAACAATTTGGTGTGGAAGCTGTATGCTGGCGGGGACGGTGGCGACGTCGCGGTCGACTCGGTAACACTCGCCCCCGCTGGTAACACCATCCGGTACGTCAGTTCGCAGGGATTAATAAACTTCTCGGCACACGTGTTCGATACCGCAACAAACGACGCTTCCCATGTCGATTTGCTGCCCGCTGCCGGTTTAGAAGGCCTCGCCCCCTCTTTTATAACGCCGATTGAACTGAATGCCCTCGCTCCTCCGAGTGGTCAATCAAAGAGGCTCGTCGTTGGGGGCCGCGCTGTCCTAGCAGACACAATCAAAGCTGTCGCCGCCACGTCCCCAATTAAGATTGAGACGAAGGATGACTTCGGCCATGGCTTGAGCACTGGGGACACGGTAACCATCAGTGGAGTGATTGGGATTCCGGCCGCCAACGGCACGTTCACGGTTACCTTCCTTAATAAAACGAAATTCTCACTCAACGGAACTACGGGCGTCGGCACCTATACTGCGAATACCGGCTTGTGGGTCAAGAATTCGTCGGTTCTTCCCGGCGGCGCTGTCTACGAGTCCAGGAATGCTGGGATAGCGCCGAACACGGCGGCTGTTGTCTGGACGCGGGTCCCCACCGGTCCCGGTTTTGGCAGCGTCATTGCCATGGCGGCCGGCGCGAGCAGCGGTATTCTCGGTTTTCCCAACGTGCTCTACGTGGGTTCGGGCAACAGAGTTTTTTTGCGTTCCACGGCCGGCGGTACACTCTCGCAGACCCCCGCCCCTTTCCCCGGTAGCACTGTCACCGACGTCGTTATGGACCCGAACAACTGGCGGCGCGCATTTGTCTCGGACTCCCAACGCGTTTTTGAGACGACCAATGCCGGCGCTTCGTGGTTCAATATTACAAGCAACTTGAATGAATCCGACATTCATTCGTTGGAGTTTGTTCCCGTCGGCGGACGGCGTGGTGGAGTTCTACTGGCGGGTGGACTCAATGGAGTCTCACGCCTGATCCTGTCTTCTCCCAGCATCTGGACGGAGTATGGTGCGCGATTGCCCAACGCCAAAGTTTATGACATGAAGTATGACGCAACGGACGACAAGCTTGTCGCCAGCACGCTCGGCCGAGGCGCCTGGACGATCAGCAACGTCAGCACGACCGTCGGCACGCCGGGGGTCTTGCGGATTAACGGCGACATGGACTTCGCGGGCCAACCCGACGACATCAAGCTGCAGTTGGATCCCAACAACTCGACCCTCGTCGACGTCTTCCTGAACACCCTGACGCCCTTGGCCACGTTCCAACTCTCGACGATTCAGCAGATCCTCGTCAACGCTTTGCGCGGCGACGACAACTTGACGGTTGATTTCAACAATGGCAACCCGATTCCGCTCGACGGGCTGGTATACAACGGCGGGACGGGCGCCGATCAAGTTTCCGTCGTCGGCGACGCGAATTACACGTTGACAAACTCCAGTTTGACAAGAAGCGCCGGTGGGACAATCGATCTTGTCAACGTGCAAATTGCCAGTTTGACCGGCGGCGCAGGCGCCAATCGGTTCACCGTCGAAAGTTGGAACGGCTCCTTGGTCAGCCTGGCGGGTCTCGCAGGCAACGACAGCTACATCATCGGCAGCGGCGATCTCGACCCGATCGACGCGGCGGTCGCGGTCACCGATACGTCCGGCGCGGGCGACAACGCCACGCTCAATGATGCCGGCCACGCCAAGCTGGTCGACTACACGATCGACGGCACGGGCGTCACGACTGAGTTCACCTCGGGCGCGGCCCGCGCGTTCCTGGGCCTCGCCTACAACGCCGGCGCGCTCGAATTGGTGACGCTCAACGGTTCAGCGGGCGCCAATACCTTCTACGCGACCCCCCACGTAGACACCACGTTTGCCATCAACGGCAACAACCCGACCTTTGCCGGACCGGGCGCCGATTACCTCAAAGTCGAATTCGCCGGCACCAGGGGGCGCAAGCTTACCTACAGCGGGCCGCCGCTAGGGAACGGAATGTGGGAGTTCCTCGGCTCCGGTGTGCCCCTCGAGGGCGCGCGGAAAAACATCGACTTCACCAGCATCGAAAAGCTCAACGGCGACGGCATTCTCGAAGTCGTCACCACGCCGGCCGGCTTGCGAGCGCCCGATGTCCGAATCTTCGACATCCTCTCCGGCACCCAAATCGACCAGTTCCAGGGGTCGATCCCCGGATTCATCCCCGGCTTGCAGGTGGCCGTCGGCGACGTCAGCGGAGACGGCCGGGCCGACATCGCCACCGGCTGGGACACCGGCCTGCCGTATGCGGTGTGGCACAACGACACGAATTCGATTTCGACGTTTACTCCCTACACGGGCGTCGGCTGGCACGCGCCGGTGCGGGTGGCGATCAAGCGCACCGGTCCGTTGGGCGCCGCGGAGATTTTTACGGCCCAGGGCCCCGGCGGCCGTTCCCACGAGATTCGCCGCTTCAGCCCCACCGGCACGCTGGTGGACTTCATTCTCGAGGACGATCCCGAGTTCGCCAACGGGATTTGGCTGGGCTGATCGCGCCAAGCAATGGGATCTTAGCCGGACGCAACGGTTGCCGCCACGTCTCATCGCCTGGCGAGATTCATCGCCAGCAAATCGAGCTGACCTTTCAGGTCGGACAGCAGCAGGTGCGGATTGGCTTGTTCGGACATGTGCGCGTAGAAAGCCTGGGCGGCGGAGCCGTGCGTGACGCCGAGCATTGACGTCGTTCGCTCCAGGTCTTGCAGGTGCGAGTCGATTTGCCGCAGCTTGTGAACGGCGAAGCGGCTGTTGCGCCAGATGCGCTCCAACTGCAACACCAGGCCGAGCAAAAAGACGACCCCGCCGGCCACGTTGGCCGACAGGCCGATGTTCCACAAGTCGCCCCGCGATTCAACGACCGACCATCCGAGAACAAGCACGCCGCCGATGCACGCCGCCAGACCCATCAACAAGGCGCTGTTGGTAAACGTCGGCGATCGGCCGCCGGCGCGGTAAGCGGCAATCCGCCGCTTCGGCTTGTGCGATGGCGGCACCCGCGCATGCGCGGCGTCGCTGCGCCATTGCGGCCGGCCGCTGGGGGTGTTGGTGGCGCGACGCGCCGGGCGGTGGCTTCGCCACGGTTCGAATCGGGCTTGCATCGAGCGGACGTTTTGATCGAGTTGCCAGTCCTCGTAGCGGTTCGCCGTGCCGGGGGCGTCCAAGTCGAGACCGACTTCGGCCGGATGCAGCGGCTCGCTTTCGCCTGAGAGGGGCACGCCGCATTGCCCGCAGCACATGCCGTGGCGGCTGGCCGAGCTGATCGAGGGCGTGTCCTGGCGACAGTGTTTACACCACATCGGTCCGACTCACGTTGTCTTCTCCCTCCCGGGAGAAGGCCGGGGGCCCGAGGATTTCCCTCAGTCCTTCGATCGGCCGATGGCGCGAGAAACTGTAGCGAATTCGCAAACTTTGCCGGTTTCGCAAAGATTTCCGGCCAGAAAGTGGCCGCGGGGGGCTGCGTTTGCCGAAGCCGCATGCTAGCGACTTACTTGCGCGCCGACGGTGTCCTCGTCGGCCGGTTTGGCCGGCTTGGCGGGCGGTTCGTACCACTCGCCGCGCAGCCAGTCGACGATCAGGCCGATCGCGTCGGCTGTGAGAATGTTTTCCGGCGCATCGCCCGCATGCTCGGCAAAGGCGGGCATGCGATCGTTGGCGTCGCGATAGAAGCGCTCGTGCGTCGGGTTGCTGATCATGCCGATCAACCACTCGCGCGAGCCGTATCCGGTCAGGTCGGGGGCCATGCCCAGTTCGCCGGCGCCGTGAAACTTGTGGCACGTGGCGCAGTGTTCCTGGTTTTGGATGATCTTGCGGCCGGCCTCGATTATCGCCGCATCCGTTTTGTCGGCCTCGAGCTGGCTTTCGAGCCTGGCTTCGGCCGACAGCGCGGCGACGGCGCTTTTCACGTCCTCGGCCGGCCACTCGGACATCTTGTCGTTGACGAATTCGACCATTTCCCCTTCGCTGTGCGACGTGCGGCCGAAGTAATCCACTCCGGCGATGCGCTTGGAGTTCAGGAAACCGGCGAGCCACGCGCGGCCGGCAAAACCGTACAGATTCGGCGCCGTGGAGTTCTTTTCGGCGGCGGCCCTGGCGACCTGGTCGGTCGAAGGCGGCAAGTGCGTATGACAACCGGCGCAGCGCGCGGCGAAAAGCTTGGGTCCTTGCGTCTTGGGATCGCCGCGCAACAGGGTAATGGCGCCCGACGGAGGAATGCGATTGGGGCCCGAGGCCAGCTCGATGACGCGCTGCGCCTCGATTTGGGCGTCGGCGACGGCCTTGAGGTATTCCTGGCTCTTGCGATATCGCTCGTACGCGGCCAGCCGGCGACGGTAGTCGGCGATCTTCGCCGCGTCGTGGCCAAAATGTTCGGCGATCTTCCGTTCGTCGTTGCCGAGCTCTTGGACCGTCGATTGCAGCTCGGCGAATTGCTCAGGGTCGGTCCATCGGGCCTGATGGTCTTCGTGCAAGGCCGTCATGGTCAAATAACCGATGCCGCCGAGCAGGATCAAGAGCATCGCGACGTTCGAGCGGTGTCCTAAATTCCACCGCCCCACGATCGGCATTAAGACGAGGCCCAGCATCACCAGCGAGGGGATCACCACGGCGCCCAGCACTTCGCCCCTTGCGCCCCAGCCTTCGAACAGCTTGAGGAACTGGAACAGGAACAGAAAATACCACTCGGGCCGCGCGGCCGAGTATTGATTCGATGGGTCGGCCGGAGCGCCGAGTTCAGCGCCGGCGTCGGGGCCCAGCGCGATGCCGCCGCCTTCGGAATACCACTGGCCCGGCCGCAGGCACAGAACCACGACGACCACGAGCACCGCCAGGCAAGCCACGGAATCCTTGAGGATCTGGTCGGGCCAGAACGTCACGTCGGGGCGTTTTACGGGCTGCTTGTAGCAAATGCCGTGGCGGCGGAACAGCGCCACGTGCACCACCAAGAACAGCACCAACAGCCCCGGCAGCACGCCCGCGTGCAAGGCGAAAAAACGCGTCAGCGTGTGATGCCCGTAATCGGCCCCGCCCACGACGAGCTGCTGCAGACTCGGACCGACCGCGGGCACGACGCCCAGAAGGTTCGTCGCCACGCGCGTCGCCCAATAGCCTTTTTGATCCCAGGGAAGCAGGTAGCCGGTCAGCGACAGCGCCAGCACGATCTGCATCAGCACCAGGCCCAGCCAGAAGTTCACTTCGCGCGGGGCCCGATACGCGCCGTCGATCACCACTTGCATCAGGTGCAGCGCCAATAGCACGACCATGGCATGGGCCATGAAGTGGTGCAACCCGCGCAACAGCCAGCCGCCCGCGGTCTCGTACTGGATGTAATAGACGCTTTCCCAGGCGGTCTGCGCGCTGGGGCTATAGTACATCCACAGCACGACGCCGGTGATGAGCTGGACCAGGAAAGCGAAGACCAGCGTGCTGCCCCACACGTATCGCCAGCGGGCTCCGCCGGGGATGCGCTCGTAAAGTGCCTCGTGCACAAATCCCCGCACGCCGGTGCGGCTGTCCAGCCAGTTAACAAGCGCCTTCATTGCTTGACGACTTTTTCGGCCTTGCCCGTGTAGAAATTCTCGTACTTCACCAGGATCTCATCCCCCACGACCCTGCAGTCCAACGCGTCCATTGCCCGCGGGCTGGGGCTGGGGGCAATGAGCGTGCCGTCGACTTCGAACGAGCTGTTGTGACAGGGGCACTTGAACGTGTTCGTCTGGCTGTCGAAGGCCACGAAACAACCGGCGTGCGGACAGGTGGCGGTCAGGCACTCGGGCACGGCCTGACCCTCGGGGCGGCGCAAATAAACGGCGCCGACCGGCTCGGTGGAGCGATTCCAGGCGTCCACGTGCTCGGCAATCACGGGAAACTGGCGCACGACGCCGTCGTCGGGCACGGCGTCCAGCGGCGCCACCTTGATGAACTTGCTGCCGTTGTTCGCTTTGCGCCGCAACGGATCAAAAAACACGGCCAGGCTGCTCGCCGCCGGCACCACGACAATAATTGCGCCGATCAAGATCGCCCCGACGCGCGCGAAGAACCCGCGCCGCTCGAAAGCGGCCGAATCGACGGCTTCGGCGTTGCCCGAGCTAGGGGAGGATGTTGCCATGCGAGCTTGGCCTCAGTGCAGGTTTCGCGAAGCGTTCCTATTCAGGCGGGACCGAGTCGCACGGCCAGCGACCCGGCATTCAAACAAGGCGGGCAATCGTGGTTGGGTTGGCAATCCGTCGGGCGCGCGAGATCGTACGTGCACGGGCGCCAACTGCACGCTCACGCCGTGCATGCTCACGCCAGCGTGAGCATTGCACCCCGGCACCCCGGCGGCGCATCAATTATCGCATGGCATTGCGCACAGCGTCAAGCACCTGCTGCTGCGCCGCGGGCCAGGGCGCGCTAATCGACGCGCCGGCCGCGGCTTTGTGCCCTCCGCCGCCGAACATTTTGGCGAGCTTGTTGCAATCGACTTTTGGCGTGCGGCTGCGGAAGCTGAGCTTGAATCCGCCCGAGGGCTGCTCGACCAGAATCACCGCCACTTCGGTGCCCGCCACGGCCAGCGTCATATTGATCACGTCTTCGGTGTCGGACGCGAGCGCCCCGGTTGCTTCGAAATCTTCCCGCAAAGCCGCGGTGTGCGCGAGCCGGCCATCGAGATCGGTTTGGGTCCGCGCCAGAATGCGTCCGCGCAATTGCAGCCGCGCGAGCGAATCCTGTTCGTAAAGGCAATTAAAAATCTCGCTCGGAACGGCGCCGGCCTCGATCAAATCGCCGGCGTAGCGCAGCGTGGTGCCGCTCGTGGAGCCGAAACGGAACCAGCCGGTGTCGGTGGCGATGGCCGCGAACAGGGGCC
>JBBDNV010000056.1:0-6172 GCA_040877415.1 Pirellulales bacterium | reverse complement strand
TGTGCCGCGTGTTCGTCCAGTGCGATTGCAGCCTGGCGGAGATCAACCCGCTGGTGGTGACCCGCTCGGGCGACGTGTTGGCGCTCGACGCCAAGATGAACTTTGACGACAACGGGCTCTTCCGCCACAAAGACCTGGCCGATCTGCGCGACATTTCCGAGGAACAGCCGGCCGAGGTGCGGGCCGGCAAGGCGGGTCTGAGCTACGTGAAGCTCGACGGCAACATCGGCTGTCTGGTGAACGGCGCCGGGCTGGCGATGAGCACCATGGACTTGATCAAGCTGCACGGCGGCGAGCCGGCCAATTTTCTCGACGTCGGCGGCGGCGCCGGCGTCGAGCAGGTGACCGAAGCGTTCCGCATTATGTTGGATGACAAAAGCACCAAGGCCGTGCTCGTGAACATTTTCGGCGGCATCATGCGCTGCACCACGATCGCCGAAGCCGTGTTGGAAGCGTACAAGCTCGTCGGATTCAACGTTCCCTTGGTCGTGCGGCTCGAAGGCACCGAAGTCGACCAGGCCCGCAAGATGCTGGCCGACAGCAAGCAGGACATCATCAGCGCCACCGGACTGACCGACGCCGCCAAGAAAGTCGTCGCGGCAATAAAATGAAGTTTAGCCCCAGGCCCACCGGGCCGGGCGTATTTCGCCGAAGAAGGAGCGCACAAAAAATGCAAAGCGTCGCATGAGCATCCTCGTCAACAAAAACACGCGCGTCCTCGTCCAGGGAATCACGGGCAAGGTCGGCCAGTTTCATACCAAGAATTGCCGCCAGTACGGCACGCAGATCGTGGCCGGCGTGACGCCCGGCAAAGGGGGCGAAACGGTCGACGGCGTGCCGGTCTTCGACACCGTCATGGAAGCCGTCAAAGCCACCGGGGCCGATGCCGCGATGGTCTTCGTTCCACCGCCTTTCACCGCCGACGCGATTCTGGAAGCGGTCGACGCGGGCGTGAAAGTTGTGATCGCCATCACCGAGGGCGTACCGGTGATGGACATGGTCCGCGCGTACGACGTCATCAAGAACAGCAATTCGCGGCTGGTGGGCCCGAACTGTCCCGGCGTGATCACGCCCGAGGAGTGTAAGATCGGCATCATGCCGGGCTACATCCACAAGAAAGGCCCGGTGGGCGTGATGAGCCGCAGCGGCACGCTGACCTACGAAGCGGTGTGGCAGTTGACCGGTCTGGGGCTGGGGCAATCGACGTGCGTCGGGCTGGGGGGCGATCCGATCGTCGGCACGTCGTTCATCGATTTGCTCAAGCTTTACGAAGCCGATCCGGCCACCGAGGCGATCATGATGATCGGCGAAATCGGCGGCACGGCCGAGGAAGAAGCGGCGGCCTTCATCCGAGAGCACGTCACCAAGCCGGTGGCCTCCTTTATCGCCGGCCGCGCCGCCCCGCCGGGCAAACGCATGGGCCACGCCGGCGCGATCATCTCGGGCGGCAAAGGCACGGCCGCCGAAAAGATCACCGCCCTCGAATCCGCCGGCATCGAAGTCGCCGAAAGCCCCGCCGACATGGGCGCCGCGCTCAAGCGCGCCATCGCACGGAAACGGCGCGCTTGATACTGAGCAATAGACTGCAGAGTTAACCACGACTCGTCGTGGTTAAAAAAATTCCGGCTATTTCGCCGCTTGTTCGGCCGCGCGCTGGGAGAGCAGGTAGCCGATCAGGTGCACGAAGTCGGCGTCGTCCACCAGGTCGGGCACGTTTGCGGGCATGACCGAAAGCTGGCTCAGGGCGCGCTGGTCGATCGCATCGAGCGGCACGCGGATCTCCTTGCCCTGCGCGTCGGCCAGCACCAGGATGCTGCCTTCCTCGCCGAGCGCCAGGCCCACGAGATTTCGCCCGTCGGCCGTGACGACCTGCGTCGTTCGAAACGCCTGATCGACGTTGCGATTGGGATCCAAAAGATCTTCCAGCAGCCGGTCGACGCCGCGGATGCCGACGCCGTCGAGATTCGGCCCGATCTTGGCCCCCCGCTCGCCGATGCGGTGACAGGCGGCGCAATGCTTTTCGAACACCAGGGCGCCTTTGGCCAGGTCGGGATGGCCTTGTGCCACGAGTTGGCGCCGGCCGGCGATAAGCTTGCCGATCCGCTCGTCCTCGGGCGGCAGGCCGGCCGTTAGCTTCGCCAGCCGCGCATCGAAATCCGATAGACCGCGCATGCGCAGGCGATTGACGACGCCGGCTTCCTGCAACAGCCGCGGGCTGGCTTTGCCCGCGGCGATAGCGTTCAACAGGCCCTCGCCGCCGTCACGGCTTTCGGCAAGCGACGCGGCAACGGCGATGGCCAGTCGTTCCGGAGCGGTTTGAAGACAGGCGAGCAACTCGCCGAGTGACGGTTCGTCGGGGATCCGGCCTAACAGCGTGGCGGCATGCTGGCGCAGGTTCATTCGTTCGGCGTCGCTCGTAAGAACGCCCGCGATCAAAGGGATCGCTTGTTGCGATTCGTAGCCCGCGCAAGCTTCCATGGCCAGCGAGCGCAATCCGCCGAACCGTGCGTCGGCGCCGGCGGCCTTGGCCAGTTGGGCGAAGACGGGTGGCCTGAAGTCGCGGGCCATTTCGATGCCGGCGCGAACCTGTCCCTCGTCGCTCGCGCTCAACAGCTCCTCGGCGAGACGCTGGGCCCAACGGGCGATCTCCTCGGGCATCGAGGCGCCGCGTTCCTGGAGGCCGTGTCCCAGGGCTCGCACGACGGCAGTCTGGTCGACGGGGCTTAAGTTTTTCCAGCCGAATGCCAAGCCGTAGACTTCCGCCAGCTTTTCCTGCGCGACGTGCCGCGCGGCGTGGTGCAGATAGTCGTCGCGCGCAGGCACGGCCGGCTGGGCTTTCAACTGTTCGAGCACGAATTCGGCCGATTCGGGACTGCGAACGCCCAGGCTCACGTTGGCCAGCCGATCGCGCAAAAGGGCGTCGTCGGCCGCTAGAGCACGCGCTTGGGCATACATCCCCGGCTTAAGCAACTGATCGCGCAAAGCCATGCGCGCCACATGTGCCAGGTGCGTATCGTGAGACGCCGCCGACGCCCACAGGTGCGCAAGTGGTTGAATATTATCGACGTGCGGATGCCGGCCCAACGCATCGGCCGCGGCACGGCGAACGAATGGGTCGGGGTCCGCGAGCGCCTCGCGCACCAGCGACGAAGTGTCCCACGATCGCTCGGCCAGCAACTTCATCGCGTGCACCCGCACGCCGCGATCGGGATCACGCGCCAGCCGTTCGATGTGTGACTCGTCGAGACCGCCGAGCCGCGCAAGGGCCCACATGCCGTGAATGCGTGCCAGCGGCGTCGACTCATTCGACGTGAGCAGCTTGACAAGCGGTTCGATCGCCGCCTTGCCGATCCGATCCACCAATTCGTGCGTGGCCAGGGTGCGCACGGTCAGGTTGGCGTGGCCCACGAGCTCGATCAGCCCCTCGAGCGGCGCCTCGTGAACGCGCGGATCGACCGGCGGCGCGGTTTTCGGCGGCTTTTCGACCCCCTTGCCGGTGAACACGACGCGCCAGATCCGCCCGCGGCTGCGGTCGCGGCGCGGATGTTCGAGCGGCACTTCGTAGTGGCCGATGATGCAGTTGTAGAAATCGGCCACGTACAGCGCCCCGTCGGGGCCGACCTGCAAGTTGACCGGGCGGAACCAGAGGTCGTCGCAGGTGATGAAGTCGGGCATTTCCACCGCTTCATACGTCGAGCCGTGCGCGTCGAGCCGGTCGTGGTTCACGCGCGAGGTGACCGGATTGCCGATGAAGATCGTGTCGCGATACTCGGGCGGAAAATGCTCGGCCGCATAGTAGGCGATGCCGCCGATGCCGGTCGACTTGTGGTTGTGAGCGATCATCGTCGGCCCGAAGCCGAGCCCGTCGTGCGGCTTGCCGAAGCTGGGATAATACGCCCCGCGCAACAGCATGTAGATCGGCATCGAGTGGCAGTCGGCCGAATAGAGATTTCCCAGCGGATCGAAACACAGGCCGAACGGGTTGACTTGCCCGTGGGTGTTGTATTCCACGCGCGAGCCATCGAGCCGCATGCGAAACGTGTGGCCCGAGTTCAGCTTGATCTCGTGGCCGTCGGAGCCGGCCGGCGCCGAATCGTTGGCAAACCCGTGGCAGGCATAGAGCCAGCCGTCCAGCCCGCGGGTAAACGAGTTGATCATGCCGTGCGTGTCGCCGTGTCCGAAGCCCGCGTAGAGCGTCTCGCGCATATCCGCCTGGCCGTCGCCGTCGGCGTCCAGCGTGCGCACGATTGCGGGGATGCCGTAAACGATGACGCCGCCGGGAATCGGCATCACGCCCAAGGGGATGTTCAGTTTGTCGACAAACGTGGAGATTTCGTCGGCCGTGCCGTCGCCGTCGCGGTCGGCGAGGATTTTTACGGTGTCGCGCGGCACCGTGCCTTCCTTGGCCGGATAGGGATATTCGAGCGTGTCGCTGACCCACAGCCGCCCACGGCTGTCGAACGTGATGTTCATCGGCTTGTGGATGTCCGGCTCGGAGGCGAAGAGCTGAATCTCGAAACCGGGCGGCAGGTGGAACTTCTTTTGCTGCTCTGCCGGCGAAAGCGCCTCGGTGGGAGCCACCAGCGGCTGGGCCGCGGCGGGAGTCATGACGAGCGGAAAAGCCATCAACCACAAAAGGCACCGCAGCACGCGCAGACTTGTCCGGCGAGGCATCGCAGTGTCCTTCGCGGGGGTTCGTGGGCGGGAAAAAGTCAAACCGGCGCTCGAGTCGAGAATCAGCACTCCACGAGCGCCTCGACCCATGATAGATTGGACCGCGTTGGGCTTTCAAGCCGCCGCTCACCCGAGTGCTAATACGTCGCGCCGGCTCGCAGCATGACCGTGTCGGAGGCGGGATAGTCGGGCGGGCCGAAGCGATAGACGATCTTGCGGTCCCATGCGTAGCCGACTTCGAAAAACGCGTGAAAGCCGCGCAGGCTGAACGATTCGATGCCGCCCGAAACGCGCAGATCGTTGTAGTCGAACTGATCCGACAAGCCGCCGAGCCGCTGGCCCGTCCACGAGCCGCCGCCGTATTCGCCGGTGATGTACAGCCAGATGTCCGTATTCCCCAGCGTGGTCCAGCGGCGAGTGCCGCGGGGATTGGGAAACAGGAATTCGTAGCGGGCGTCTGGGTTGGGCGTCCAGATCAGGCCGCCGGCCGGCAAGATCTTGATCAACACGCGGTCGATGTACACCACGCCCGCGGCGAACTGCAGCGTGGGCGTGAGCGTGACCACGCCCAGACCGCGCCCCATGATACGAATGCTGTTCGTGTTGAACGTGTTGAAGTCGGTGTAGGCGCCGACGCGCACGCCCACTTGCGCGCTGAGCCAATTGGTCACTTGCGGATACCACGCGCCGTCGAGATACGCGTCGTAGGTGCGGGCCGGCAGATCGGCGTTATAAGGGGCCTCTGTGATCGGGCCCTCCCAGAAATGAATTGCAAAGCCCGGCGTGACCATCAAGGGCGACGTCGTCTTGAAAAACGGCACCGCGAACGTCACGTTGGTCTCGACGTCGTTGACGCCGATAAAACGCTCGCCGATCGGCGCCAGCCACGTCCAGCGCAAGCGGATGTCCTGCATGAATTTCAGCGTTTGTCCGAAGCTGAAATTGGGCTGCGGCATCTGGATGCCCTCCGGATAGAGGGCCGACGGCGCCGGTGCATAGGGCGCCGGCGCATAGGGCGAGGGGGCGTACGGCGAATACGTCGGAGCCGTGTACGGCTGCGGAGCCGGGAATGACGGCTGCCCAGTCGCCAACGGCGCTTGCGCCAGCGGCGAAGCATAAGGATCGTACGGCGTGCCCGAAAGCGGAGAGTTCGACGGCACGGCAATCGTCGAGCTGCCGCCGCCGAGTGCCGGCGGCGCAAACGCCGGATCCTCGACCATCGTGGGAAATTGCACGCGCTGCGCCCATGCCGGCGACGCAACCCCGAGGCACAGTGCCGCGAGCGCGCTGACGAAGCAACCAAAAATTGGAGAACGGATCGCCTTCAAGCTCGGAACCGAGTTCGGAAGATGGGATTCCGCCCGCAAGCGGAGGTTTTTAGGCGGCTTTCAATAGCTATCCCCGCCAAACCGGTCAAGGGCAACAGCCCGGGAAACGGTTGGGGGGGTGCAGCCTGCGGTTTGCAGGGTTTCTGAAATTGGTTACAAGGTTGGGATTG
>JBBDNV010000055.1:0-6173 GCA_040877415.1 Pirellulales bacterium | reverse complement strand
CGCACAGTCTTGTGCTGGCAAAAAAATTCAGAGGTCACTACCGAATTGTCAAAGATCGAATAAAAATCCCCGGTGGCTTTCCTGCCAAAAGGCAGTGCCTTCCAGGGAGATCAGTATTGTAGGTACCGACCGGATTCTGTCAATGTCCGCGGAATCACTTCCGTCCGACCGACGTATTGTGCCCCTTTCGTTTTCCCCTGTCAAGCGACCTAAAGCGTGTTGCAATAAAGGGGACCGGTACCGAGCCAGCGGGATCACACGTTGAGACGCGTCAGGGCGCAGTAATTGCAAAATCGACCAGAAGCGGCCGATGATCCGACCCCACGGCCGGCCCAATCCGGCGATCCAAGACGCTCACCGCCGCCGACACCAGGCAATGGTCGATCGGAATCCTCAAAAGGGGCGTCGTAAGCCACGGCCAGGAAGGCTCCACGCCAAAACCCCGCCGGCTGTCCCGCAACCCCGAATTCGTCAGCAGGTCCTGGAAATAGGGCGACCAACTCGTCGTGTTCAAATCGCCCAGGAGCATAACCGCCCCGCTTCGCGCACGCGCCAATTGCCCAACCTCCTCAAGTTGACGATTTCGGTTTTCGAAATCGTGCGCCGTGCGGGGACTGACCAGATGCGTGCACACCAGCGTCAAACGATCGACGGGAACGGCCAGCCCGACAACGATCGTCGACTGCCCCACGTCGGCCAGCTCGTGCACGCTGAGGTCCGTGATTTCGCGCCGGCTGTAAAACGCCATGCCGCCGCTGCCCGCTTTGGCCATCACGTGCTCGTAGGGGTAATCGACCTTCAGAAACGTGAGGGCCTCGGCCCATTCGGGTGTCACTTCCAGGAGCAGGACGAAGTCGGGCAGCTCGGTCACGATCAGCTCGATTGTGGCGGCATAATCTTCATTCAGGTAGTGCACGTTGAATGATATCGCCCGCAGCGGCGGTCCGGCGTCGGCCCGCGGAGCCGGCCCGAAATAGAGCGGCGCGATCAACGCCAGATTCGTCATTGCCAGGGTCGCGGCGACCAGCGCCATCACCTTGCGGCGCGCCAGCGCCAAGATGATCATTGCGGCCACCAGCGCCCAAAAGTACTGCACGCGAAAATGGGCGGCCAACTCCAGGCGCCACGAATGCCTCGCCGCGAAGCCTAGCACCGTTCCCGCGCCGGCCACGGCGACGATGGCGGTCGAAAGCAACACGGCGACGCGCTTGATCCAGGTGGCAATGGGATCCGGATGCGCGGAGATCAAGGGCGGGCTGCTGCTAGTCATTCACGTTCTCGACCGTTCGTCACGGCGCTGGCGGTTTTGTTTCCTTCCCGGCGCCCGATGGTCTATTCTGGACGGCCATGTCCGACATCGCCACCCCTTTGAGCCCCCGCCGGCGGCGACGCGCTCTCGCTCTGGGCCACGTCAACGGCGGGCTGTGGGCCGTCGGCAACGCGCTGTCGACCGGCTCGCTGGTAAGCTATTTGGCGCGCGACTTGGGCGCGCACGGCCTGGGCATCGGACTGGTGCTGGCGACGCCCAATCTGGCCGGTTTGCTGCGGCTGGTGGCGCCGGCGATCATCTATCGCGCCGGAACCGCGCGACGCGCGTGCTTGTCGACGTCGTTGGCCGGCTACGTGCTCATCGTCGGGCTGCCGGCCATCGCGGCCCTTGCGCCGGCGATCACGCGCGGCGTAGCGGTGGCGGGGATGATCGGGCTGTTGTTCGCGCATCAATTGTTGGAGTACGTCGGCACGGTGGCCCTGTGGGCCTGGTGGGGCGACCTGGTGCCGCCGCGCGTTCGCGGCCGTTATTTCGCGCGGCGGCAAATCATTCAACTTTCGCTGTCCATCCCCGCGCTGTTGGCCGGCGGATTCTTTGCCGACTCCTGGCGCGAACAATACAAGGACGCCCCCCAGCGATTGCTCCTGGCCTATGCCATTCCCACGGGACTGGGCGCGGCGTTTTTGCTCGCGTCGCTCGTGCCGTTGGTGCTGATGCCTGACACGCGGCGTTATCCGCGGCCCGATGCGCGTTTGGTCCGGTCGGCCATTGCGGCGCCGTTTGTCGATCGGCGATTCTGGCGGGTGCTTTTGTTTCGCAGTTGGTTCTCCCTGGCCAATGGAGTTTCGCACTCGTACAGAACGTGATTTACCCGAAAGACATTCTGGGGTTCGGCGTCGGGCCGATGTCGGCCATGCGCGTGGTGACGCAACTGGGCCAGTTGGCCGGCAGCCGCCCGACGGGCAAATGGAGCGATCGCTTCGGCAATCGGCCGGTGCTCATGGCGGCGCAGGCCTGCGTTTCGCTGAGCCTGATGTTCTACATCGTGGCGCGGCCGGAGACGCGCTGGCTGCTGGTGGGCGCCTGGGTGCTGTTTGCCGCGTACATCGTCCACAATATTTGCCTGCCGAACCTGGTGCTCAAGCTATCGCCCGAGCTGGAGCGGCCGGCGTACGTGGCCAGCAACGAAGCTCTGGGGAGCCTGTTTCACGCCGCCGCCACGGTGGCCGGCGGACTGTTGTACGACTTTTTGCGAAGCACGTCTGCCGACGCATCGGCCGAGCCGCTGCGAAGCTGCTTGATCATCCTGGCAATCGGATTGGCGATGCGCAGCTTCGGCGTCGTCTTATTGGCCTTCATCCGCGAGCCGGGTGCGTGGACGTGGCGGGAAATCGTCGGCGTGAGGCGGCACGAGGCGGCCGGTCGCGCGTAATTACGTCTTCGTCCAGCCGGGCTCGGGCGTCGCGAAGACATGGGGTTTCGTGCCGCCTTGAAGTTCGGCAATCTGCCGCTCGGCAGCGGCAATCGATTTTTCGTCGCCGTGCACTTCCAACTCGACCTCGAACTTCACCGTTTCGCCGGGCCGCAGTTTGACGACGCGGCCCTGCTCCCCCTCGAACGAACGTGGATTGGGGAAATTCGTGCCCGGCTCGAGCCCGGTCACGTAGCCGTCGGCCGCCATTTGCGTGTTTTTCCAGAGCGTGAAACAGGGCAACTGGCGGATACTGTAGCGCAAGCTGACGCCGTGCGTGGCATGGGCGTTCTTTAAGAGCACGTGCGTCATGCCCTCACTGTCGGCAAGCAATTCGAAGAAGTAAACCTGTTCGGCAAATCCGGCCTGCTCGTTGGGATAGCTGTCCCAGGTGCCGATCCCTTCGGCGGCCCGCGGATCGCGCGGCACCACGGCTTTGACCGGCGCGACGACTTTGGCCCCCGGATCGAGAATCGGCGGGCCGAAATTGACGTGATACAACAATTGCATCTCGGCCGGATCGCCGGAAAGATTGGTCACCTCGTCGATAATCACGAGGCCGCTCAGGCCGGCCTGCGTTACGTAGGTGGCCCGGAGCCGCAGTTTTTGGAACAGGAACCGCGTTTCGTCGACCAGGCCCGTCAGGCGGATTCCGCCCGAGACGTCATCGACGCTCAATTCCACGTGGTGGGCCGGCTGGTTGGCGATGCGGCCGTGCAGCGGGTATTTGTAAGCGCCGCCGGGCCCCAACTCGGGCGCACCATTACTGGCCAGCCCGCAACGGCACATAAGCTCGTCAAAGCCTTCGAGCCAACCCAGCCCGCTCGGCTCGGTCAGCGGCACGAAACTCGGGTGCACGGGTCCCTTGACGGGCGATTGCCAGCCGATTTCGGTCTGGCCGAGCCAGCCCTTCCACAGGCCCATGCCGCGCGTGGGCACGACGGCGAAACGAAAGGTGCCGTTATCGACTTCGATGAGGTCCACGCCTTCGCGCCTTCCGCCGCGGAGCGTGCGGCGCGCGACCGAGCAATGGAACTTTCCGCGAGTCTCCCATTTTCTCTCAAAGTCAGTTTCGTGGATTCCTTGCTCGGCGTCGGAGAGGACCCAGATTTCTTGCGCCATTTGCGTGTCTCCGCCGTTCGTGGAACCGAACCGACCCACTGCGGCCGTGTGTCGTGCAATGTACGCTGCCCGCGGGGCGTTTTCCAGGCATCGCGGGCCGCTTGCCAGTCAATTCGCGAGCGAATAAAACAAGGGTTTTCCAGCATCCCGCAAGACACGGCCCCTTCTGGAGCAATTTGGCAAACCATGGCCACCGCCACCCCTCTGAAACGTGACAACGTTGGCAAGGCACTTGCAAGCGCGCTCGACGCGGGCGGCGGGCTGTTGCGCCTGACGCCCACCTGGGTGCCGCGCAGCTTTTTGCATCCCGGCAAACGGATCAAACTGGCGCCCGGCGATTGGTACGCCTTCGGCGCGCATCGCGGCGGCATCGACGAACGCTGGTTCGCCAGCACCACCGAAGCGGCCAACGAAAACCGCACGCCCGACGAGGGGCTCAGCTACGTCACCTTCGAAGGCCGGCGATTCACCCTGGCCGACGCCGTGGCCGAAGCCGGCCATCGCCTGATCGGCAAGGCCCTGTACGACAAGTACGAGCGGTGGCCGGTCTATTCCAAGTTTTTCGACAACATGGGCCCCATCCCGCACCACATGCACCAGGGTTTCAAGCACGCCGCCCTGACCGGCCAGCAGGGCAAGCCCGAAAGCTACTACTTTCCGCCGCAGTACAACAACGTCGACAACAACTTTGCCTACACCTTCATGGGCCTGGAGCCCGGCACGACCAAAGCCGACCTGCGCAAGTGCCTGGAAGACTGGCACAAGGGCGATAACGGCATTCTCGATCTGTCGCGCGCCTACCGGCTGAAGCGGGGTACCGGCTGGCTGATTCCGCCCGGCGTGCTGCACGCTCCCGGCTCGCTGTGCACGTACGAGCCGCAATGGGGATCCGACGTGTTCGGCATGTTCCAGTCGCTGGTCGAAGGGCGCGAAGTGCCCTGGTCGCTGTTGGTCAAGGACGTGCCCAAGGACAAGCACCAAGACCTCGATTTCATCATCGACCAGCTCGATTGGGACAAGAACGTCGACACGCATTTCAAGGAGCACAACTACCTGGAGCCGATCGTCGACGAGTCGCAGTCGGGCCAGGGATATACCGACCGCTGGATCGTGTACGGCACGATCGACGGCGAGCAGCTTTTCAGCGCCAAGGAATTGACCGTCGAGCCGGGCGCCAAGTGCACGCTGGCGGATCCCGGCGCCAGCGGCTGGATCACCGTGCAGGGCCGCGGCCGCATCGGCAAACTCAGCTTGCAAACTCCGGCCATGATCCATTTTGGCCAGCAAACCGAGGACGAAGTGTTCATTACCTACGAAGCGGCCGTGGCCGGCGTCGAAGTCGCAAACACGGGCGGCGAACCGCTGGTCAGCCTCCGCTATTTCGGCCCCGCCGCGCACAAGAATCTGCCTAAAGTGGGCGACAACAAGAAAGCGGCCCGTTAGTGCCTCGCGGTCCGCACGCTTGCGGCTTTGCACCCAAAACCGGACAACCTCATGTCTCACATCAACACCTACCCCAAACTCCACAACGCGGCCTGGCCGGGCGTCGTCGGCAAAGGCGAAGGCTCCGAGCCGCCGATCGACTTGGACACGATGCTCGACCTGACCGCGGCGGCCGAAGTCGACGGCGTCAAATTCGACGGCTTCGATCTGTTCCTGTTCGATCCGCACGTCAGCATCGACGCCTCGGACGATGAGATCAAACGACTGGCCGACAAGGCCAGACAGCGAAACCTGGTGATCGGATCGGTCGTCGCGCCCGTTTGGGGGCCCACCGGCGGCGGCTCGGCAATGGGCAGCGACGAGCAGCGCAAAAAGTTCCTGGACCAGGTTCGCAAAGGCTGCCGCATCGCCCGGCGGCTTTCCGAGGTCGGCATTCGGCCCTACGGCGTCGTGCGAATCGATTCGTCCGCGAGTGTTGCCGATTGGGCCGCGGGCGACCGCAACGCCAACAGCAAGAAGATCGCGGCAACGTTCAAGGAGGCTTGCTCGATCGCGGAAGATGCCGGCCAGCGACTGGCGGCCGAGGGCGAAATCTGCTGGGGCGGCATGCACAGTTGGCGCCGTATGTTGCAACTCCTGGAAATGGTGGGTCGCCCCAAAACGCTCGGCTTTCAGGCCGACATGGCCCATACGCTCTTGTACGTGCTGGGCCACAACGCCCCGGAAGACGCGATCCTGCCGGCCGATTTCGACTGGAAGGACACAGCCACTCTCGACGCGGCCTTGCAGCAGCTTACTGCGGCGCTGCGCCCCTGGACGATCGACTTTCACGTGGCCCAGAACGACGCCACCGTGCACGGCACCGGC
>JBBDNV010000054.1:0-6240 GCA_040877415.1 Pirellulales bacterium | reverse complement strand
GACCCGCGAAAAACGGCGGTCGCGAGGTGCCTGTCCCAGTTTTTCAACACGCTGCTAAGCGGCTTAGCGGGCTAAGCGGCTTAGGAGCTACCAGGCGCGCAAGAAACCGCTCGTCCAGATCGGCCCGCGGCGGCAGTTGCGCCGCGTGGGGCAGATCTGGCCGAGCGGCCGTGTTCGTTAGCAAGCGCGCCCTGGCCGCGCTGGTGCCTCAAACCATGTCCTTCAGGTTCTTAAGCGCGCGAACCTTGACTTTCACGGTGGCCGGCTTGGCCGGCCGGTCCATGAATTCGCCGGGCTTGAACGGGTTGGGCACGTTCTTTTGAGCCGAGCGGGCGGGGACCTTTTTCTTTTCGATCTTCACCAGGCCGGGAATCGCAAACACGCCCGGGCCCCTGCTCGAGAGCCCTTTCTTGATTTCGCCAGCCAGCGCTTCGAGCACGGCGCCGACTTGCTTTTTCGTCAGTCCGGTCTCTTCGGCGATGTTGTTGGTCACTTCCGACTTGCTGGGTGACTTCTTCGCGGGGGCTGCGGTTTTCGCCATAATGCTTGACCCTCCTTATGGGTTTATTGAAGGTGGATTGCGCGCGTCCTCGACTTAAGGGACGCGATGATTAAAATCGACCTAACCAAAATTGCAAGCCACAAGCCCCCATTTTCCCGGAAAAAGCGCGAAAAACAAGGCCACGTTACCCTGGCGGGTTCGACGCGCAAGGAGCGCGACCGGGGGCCCCTCACAAGCGCAATTGCCGGATGTTGGGGGACCAAATCCTAGCATCGCCACAGCCGGCGCGACCCGTCGAGGTGTTTCATACGGTCGACCGTCCCAGGCTTCTGCCGGGCACTCGGTCACGGGGCGTTTCAACCCGACTCGCGCTGACGCACGGCGACGGGCATACTCAGGGTGCCACGCGCCCGACCACTGGCGTTGGGCGACCCGGCCCGAGTACCGCCGGGCAGACAAGTGCCAAAAAAAGTCGTGACCGGTTGGTTTTAAACTGCTCAGTGGTCAATACTTGTGAACAGGCCGCAGAGACGTTAAGATAAACTTAGCTCATCGACTTCGGGCGCTTTATCGATGCCCGAGGTGTTTCGAGACAAAGGCAGGGCTGGCCGGGGGAACGTGCGCGTCCGAGTCGCCGCACGTTGGGCTCGGTTTGGCCCAGCCACGGCGGGTTTGCGGTCGGGCGGCCAGCGTGTGCAGACGCCGTGGTGGACGGATTCGACCCATTGGCCGCGGGATGAAATCGGTGTGAGGGAGACACCATGAAGCGACGAAGAATGTGCAACCTGGTGGCGGCCGCCGCCGGATTGGGGATTTTGATCCCTTCGGGGCTGGCCAGCTTGGCCCAGGCGCCGCAACCGGCCGCCCCACCCGGGGTTCGCGTCCGGCAAGTGCAGATCAGGCGCAATTTCGCCCGAAATGCCGCGCTGCGCGGGGACGACGAGTTGGCCGCGGACGGCGTGTTTCTGCCCCCGGATCGGCAGGCCAAGCGGCGGCTCGAGCTGGCCGGCGAATTGATCGGCGAGCGCCGCTTCGGCGAGGCGGTGCGGCTTTTGGGCTCGCTTTTGGAGGACAAGGAGGATTTCTTTTTCAAGCCGGATGCGGAGGAGCCGGTTTTTCGCAGCCTGAAGGCCGAGGCCGGCCGGCTGCTGGCCGAATTGCCCCCCCAGGGTCGCGAGTCGTACGAATTACAGTTCGGGTCGCAGGCCCGGCAGACGCTCAAGGAGGCGGCCGCGGCAGGCGACTTGGCGCAAGTGGCCGAAGTGTCGCGTCGCTTCTTTTTCACGCACGCCGGCGCCTGTGCAACGTTTTTGTTGGGCCGCCATTACCTGGATCAGAACCGGCCGTTGTTCGCGGCCTTGTGCTTCGAGCGATTGCTGGACGCGCCCGACGCCGCTTCGCGACTCGAGCCGGCGCTGTCGCTGTCGCTGGCGTCGTGCTGGCTGCGCTCCGGCAAACCTGAAAAGGCTCAACAGACGCTCGCGAAATTCAGGCGGAGTCAGGGCTCGGCGGAAGTGGTTCTGGCCGGCAAGCCGGTCAAGCTGTTTGCGGCCGACGGGCAGGCACTGGCCTGGATGGAACAGCAATTCGGCAAACAACCGCTCGTCGCGCCGGTGGAAGCGGATCAATGGGTGATGTTCCGCGGGGACGAAAGCCGCAACGCGCCCAGTTCCGGCGGCCAGCCGCTGTTGAGCACGCGCTGGCGGCAGCGTACCAGCGACGATCGCGCGATCGAGGAGTTTGTCGCGAAGCAGCGGCACGACTACATCAGTCAGGACATCGTGGCGCTCTCGAGCATGCATCCGCTGGCGGTCTCCGACGTGGTGCTGATGCGGACCGCCTTTGCGCTGCAAGCCGTGGATTTCGAAACCGGCAAACTCGTCTGGAGGTACGCGACCGGGGACGAATCGCTCGAACAATTCCTGACAGCCCTCGGCTCGCAACAAACCGGCGCGACGACGCAGAAACTTTTCAGCGGCCTCGACGATCGGATGTGGGAAGACGCCACGTATGGCACGCTCGCGAGCGACGGCGAGCGCGTCTTTTACATCGAGGATCTGGGGCTGGCCGGGCTCACCTCGAACGTCATGATGACGGTGCTGCCCAACGGTCAAAGGCGCTACAGCGTCAACACGCGGGGGACAAACCGTCTGGCGGCCCGCGAGCTGCGCACCCAGGGAAAACTCAAGTGGGAAGTCGGCGGCATCACCGGAGAAGACGAGCCGAAGCTGGCCGGAGCGTTCTTCCTCGGCCCTCCCCTGCCCCTGTTGGGAAGTCTCTACGCGCTTGCCGAAGTGAAAGGCCAGGAGATTCGTCTCGTCGTGCTCGCGCCCGAAACCGGAGCGCTCGAGTGGTCGCAGCAACTGGCGGTTGTCGATCCGCCGGTCACGGTGGACGAATTCCGCCGCAACTCGGGCGCCACGCCCAGCTTTGCCGACGGCGTGCTGGTCTGCCCGACGACGGCCGGGGCGATCGTCGGCATCGACCTGACGACGCGGTCGCTGTTGTGGGGCTATCAGTATCCGCGGCAGCAGCAGTACCCGATGGCGCGGTTCCGGGGTCGGGCGGCCATTTATGCCGGTACGGAGGGGCGCTCCGACGATCATTGGGCCGACGCCAGCATCACGATCGCCGACGGCCGCGTCTTGGTCACACCGATCGAAACCGATCAACTTTATTGCTTGAGCCTCGTCGACGGCGAGGAACTTTGGAAACAGAGTCGCGGCAAGAATCTGTACGTCGCTTGCGTACACCAGGGCACGGTGATCCTGGTCGGCCACAATTCCGTTTCGGCGGTGAACCTGGCCGACGGCACGAAGGCCTGGCCCGAATTGCAACTGCCCGAGCGCAGCATGCCGAGCGGACGGGGCTTCTACAGCGGAGAGCATTACCATCTGCCGCTCTCCTCGGCCGAAGTGGCCCAGATCAACCTGCGCACCGGGCAGATCGAAAGTCGCGCCCGGTCGCGCGGGGGCAACGTTCCGGGCAACCTGGTCTGCTACCGAGACAGCATCGTCTCGCAAGGCGCCGATTACCTGGAGGCGTATTACCAGCTCGACGCGCTGAAAGAGCGGATCGCCAAGACGCTGGCCGCCAAACCCGACGATCCCGGCGCGCTGGCCGCGCTGGGCGAAGTCAAGCTTGACGAGGGGGCTCTGGCCGAAGCGATCGAGTTGTTCCGCCGGTCCTATGCGCTCGTGCCCGATGAGACGACGCGCGGCCAGTTGATCGAAAGCCTGCTCGCGGGTTTGCGCGTCGATTTTGCCGCCTATCGCGAACACCTGGCCGAGCTGGAGCGACTCGTCGAGCAACCGCGGCATCGGCTGGATTTCCTGCGGTTAAAGGCGATCGGCCTGCAAAAGATGGGCGAAATAATGCCCGCCTTCGAGACGTACATGAAACTGGTCGACGAGCAGGCGCCGTGGGAACTGGAAGTCGTCGACGAGCGTCTAAGCGTGCGGCGTGACCGCTGGATTCGCCAGCAATTGGCGCTTTTGCGCGAGGCGGCCGACCCGGCCGGGGAGCAGGCCATCGACGCGGTGGTGAAGGTTCGCCTCGACGAGGCGCTGGGGGCGAATTCGGCCGACGCGCTACGGACGTTTGTCAGCGTTTTTGGCTCGCAGCCCGCCGCCGCGCGGGCGCGCGAGGCTTTAGTCGAAAAACTCTCGCCCGACGACCTGTTGGAAAAGAGCGTGCTGCTCGAAAGACAAGCCTCGTCGAGTAACGACGCCGAAGCCGCGCCGGCCGTGGCCCGGCTCGCGTCGGCGCTTCGCGCCGGGGGCCAGGCGAATCTGGCGGCCGTCTACTATCGCCAATTGGCCGGCCCCTTCGCAAAGGTTCGTTGCAAGGACGACAAGACCGGGCGCCAATTGGTCGACGAGCTGCCCGCCGACGATCCGGTGCGCGCGGGCCTGGCGCCTGACGAGCCGTGGCCCGAAGGCAACGTGGCGATACGCGAAGAGAAGGGCTCGATTCGCGGCACGCGCACGAGGCGCTCGGAGCGCGCCGCAAACCTCGAAATCATCGGCCCGAGCGGGCCGCTGTTTGAAAATGTCTCGCTGTCGCTCACCGAGGATTCGCGTCAGTACCTGATCGCCGAGGACGGATTCGGCGAGAACCGATTCCACATTCCGCTCACCGAACAGGGAATGCGCCGCATGCGAAACGGTCGCAACGCGTACAACGCTCCCTCGGTCAATTACGGCAGCGTCTACGGCGGGCTGATGGTGTTGTCGTTGGGCAATCAACTGATCGCCGTCGACACGCTGCGCGGCGGCGACGCCAGTGCGAACCGAATTCTGTGGATGGAGGATTTGAACGATCAGATCGGCGGATTGGCGACCATGCAGTCGATCGTGCCTCGCCCGGTGAACGTGAAGTGGGGCCCGGTGCGATACGTGGCCGAGGACGGCTTTGGCCGCCGTTTCGGCACGATCGGGCCGGTCCACGAAAACGGCGTGTACTTCCAGCGGCTGCACGATCTGCACTGCCTTGATCCGCTGTCGGGCAAGGTTATGTGGACGCGCAAGAACGTCGCATCGGGAGTCGACCTGTTCGGCGACGACGAGTATTTGTTTGCGGCTCCCGCGGCCGACGGCGAGACGCTCGTGCTCCGCGCCGCCACCGGCGAGTTATTGGGCAAGCGGCGCATCGCGCCGGTCGAAGCGCGCATGGCCACGGTTGGCAGGCAGGTGCTCACCTGGCAAGAGGCCGACGGACACCACGTGATGGAAATGCGCGACGCGTGGCTGGACCGGGCCGTTTGGTCGTATACGTTCCCCGCCGGCTCCAAGGCGGCGATCGCCTCGCACGAGGTCGTCGGCGTGTTTCAGCCTGACGGCCGGTTTTCGCTGGTCAGGCTGGCCGACGGAAAACAGTTGGCCGACGAGCGGCTGCAACCCGAAAACACGCTGATGGGAATTTACCTGCTCCCCTCGGACGCCGTGTACACGTTGGTCGTCCACGCCGCCACGCGCACTCGGGGCAACGTCCAGATGCAGCCGTTTCCGACCATTTACGACTGCCCGCTCGTTAGCGGCCGCGTTTACGCCTTCGATCGCCGAAGCGGCAAACAACGATGGCCCTCGCCTGTTTTGCTCTCGCAGCATGGGCTGTGGTTGAGCCAGCCGGCCGACCTGCCGGTGTTGGTGTTCATTCGTCAAATCCACCAGGCGAGCTCGGGCAGCGCCCGAATTCCAAACCTCTCGGTGATGTGCATCGACAAGCGCAGCGGTCGGGTTGTCTATCAGAACGACGACCTGACGGGCACGACGGTCCCGCTTTGCGATGTGTACTGCGATCCGCGGTCGCGAACCGTCACGATTTCGCTTCCCACCAGGCTGATCACGTTGACCTATACCCACGATGCGGCCGAGCCGCAGGCCGCGCTTCCGCCGCCGGACCGAAGTGGCGACGATCGGGCGTTGGTGCGGGCGCGAGGCCCGGGTGAGGCGGAGGGATTTGGCGTCAAGGATGCGATTTCTCAATAGAGGTTCCGTTCCATCCATGTTGTCTCACCGCAGCGCTCCGTTATTCCTGGCCGCCCTCGTTGCGGTTTTGGCCGTTTCGTCCGCGGCACGGGCAGGCGACGACCCGAAAGTCGACCGGCTCATCTCGCACGGCCTCGATTGGATCGCCAGCACCCAGTCGCGGCTGGGACATTGGAGCGCCAACGACGGACGCTATCCGACGGCCATGACCGCGCTGGCCGGCACGGCGCTGTTGTGCGAAGGCTCGAC
>JBBDNV010000053.1:0-6249 GCA_040877415.1 Pirellulales bacterium | reverse complement strand
CGGGTCTCGCCGCGACGTGCTCGGAGCCAGTCCCATTTTTCAACGGCCTGCTAGGGGGCGTTTCCCGACCGCCGTGCGGTTTTGCGCCGGCGACCAACCCGGGCGGTGCCCCAGTGGCGCGCCCGCCCGGTTTGCGAATTTTGTTGCTTGCGGCTTGCCAGAGATTTACGATCGATAGTGGATTCTGCACCTCGGTTGCTATCGGCCATGACGACGACTCCTGATGCGCTGCAGAGGGCCTTCGAGCTCCATCGCGCCGGCCAACTCGACGAGGCCGAACGGATGTACCGGCAGGTGCTCGCGGCCGAACCGCGCAACGCGCAAGCCCTGCACTTGCTGGGCGTCGCCGCGCACCAGCGCGGACAGCACGCCAAGGCGGTCGAACACATCGGCCGTGCCATCGAGCTCGATCCCAACCAGGCCGCGTTCCACGTGAACCTTTCGGCTGCGCACATGGCCCTGGGCCGGTCCGAAGACGCCATCGCCGCGATGCGCGAAGTCGTTCGCCTCGAGCCCAATCACGCCAAGGCGCATAACGACATGGGCGTGCTGCTGGCGAATCTGAGCCGCTGGGACGAGGCGACCCGTTGCTTTCGAAACGTGCTGGCCATCCAGCGCGACTACGGACCGGCACACAACAATCTGGGCAACGTCTTGAATTCTCAGGGTCGGCCGCGGGAGGCCATCGAGTGTTTTCGCGCCGCGATCCGCGCCCAGCCCGATCTGGTGCAGGCCTACAACAACCTGGCCAACGCGCTGAAGGCCACCGGCCAGGTCGACGAAGCCGTGCGCCAGTATCGCGAGGCGGTGCGCGTCGGGCCGAGCTACGCCGAGGCGTATTACAACCTGGCCCTCACCTTGACGGAGCAGGGCCAGCCCGACGAAGCGATCGCCGCGTATCGCGAGGCCCTGCGGCTGCGACCCGACTTTGTCGAGGCGCGATTCAATCTCGGCAATTTATTCAGGTTGCAGGGCCTGTTGCCCGAGGCCGTCAAGGCGTTCGAGATCGTGATCGACCAGCGGCCCGATTTCGCCGAAGCCCACTACAAACTGGCCGGCGTGCGCAAAGCCCTGGGACAGCTCGCCCGAGCAGGCGCCGAATTGGAAACGGCCGTGCGTCTGAAGCCGACGTTGTTCGATGCTCAGCTTGCGCTGGCCAATTTGTGGCGCGACGGGGGGCTGCTCGACGCGGCCGTCGCCGGCTACAAGGAGGCGCTGCGCCTGAAGCCCACGTCGGTCGAAGCGCTCAACAACCTGGGCACGACGCTGCGCGCCGCGCGTCGCTTCGAGGACGCGGCGGCGGCCTGCCAGCGCGCGATCGAGGTCAATCCGTCGTGTGCCGAGGCGCACAGCAACCTGGGGCTGATCCGGCACGACCAGAATCGGATCGGCGAGGCGATGGCCTGTTACCGCGAAGCGCTGCGCCTCGACCCCATGCTGCCCGGCGCACACAACGCCCTGGGCGCCGCGCTGGAAAGCCAGGGCGATCACCAGGCGGCGCTCGAGTCGTTTCGAGAAGCGGTGCGGTTGTCGCCCCAATTCGCCGCCGCCTACGCCAACCTGGGCGGTGTGCTGAAGGCGCTGGGAAAAAATGGCGAAGCCATCGTCTGCTTCGAGGAGGCGCTGCGACTCGACCCCAAGCTCGCCGAGGCGCACAACGGGCTGGGCGCCGCGCTGCACTCGAACCGACAGAACGACGAGGCGATGGCCGCGTTTGAACAGGCGTTGGCCATCAAGCCCGACTATGTCGAAGCCCACAGCAATATCGGCCTGCTACTGGGCGAGCAGGGTCATTTCGCCCTTGCACTCGCGCACTTGGACCAGGCCGCTCGAATCCAGCCCGGCCTCCCCTTGGTACACAACAATCGCGGCATTGTCTTGCTGCTGACCGGCGACTTCGAAGCCGGCTGGCCGGACTATGAATGGCGCTGGCTGATGCCCGGCGCGCCCAAGCGTCCCCCCGGACCGGCTTGGGACGGGCGGCCGCTCGAAGGGCGCACCATCTTGCTTTATCCCGAACAGGGGCACGGCGACGTGCTGCAGTTCATCCGCTATGCTCCGCTGGTGAAGGCCCGCGGCGGACGCGTGATCGTCGGTTGTCCCGAGCGGCTGATTCCCATCCTGCGCACCTGTCCCGGCATCGACGCGTTCTCGAACGCCCATCCGCTGCCGCCGTTCGACGAGCACGCGGCGCTGGTGAGCCTGCCGGGCATCTTGGGCACCAACCTCGATTCAATCCCCGCCGAAGTGCCCTATCTGTCGGCCGACCGAGACCGGGTTGAACATTGGCGCGCAGCGCTGGGCGGCGAGGGCATCTTGCGAGTGGGGATCAACTGGCAGGGCAATCCCACGTACTATTGGGATCACCGGCGTTCGATGCCGCTGGCCGAATTCGCCCCGCTGGCGAACATCGAGGGCGTGCGGCTTTTCAGCCTGCAGAAGGGGGCCGGCGTCGAGCAGTTGGCCGAGGCGCCGTTTGCCGTCGAAGATTTGGGCGGCAAGCTCGACGAGGGCGACGCGGCGTTTTGCGAGACGGCCGCCGTGATCAAGAATCTCGATCTGGTCGTCACGTCCGACACGGCCGTCGCGCACCTGGCCGGGGCGCTCGGCGCGCCGGTCTGGGTGGCGCTGGCGTTTTCGCCCGACTGGCGCTGGCTGCTGGATCGGGAAGATAGTCCCTGGTATCCTACCATGCGATTGTTCCGCCAATCGAAGTTGGGCGAGTGGCCCGGCGTCTTCGAGCGGATGGCCGCCGAGTTGCACGCGCTGGCCGTCGAGGCACGGTCGAAAGTGTGACCGGCCCCGGTTAAACGATGAGAGCACTTTGCCATGTCAGTCGACACCAAGAGCGTCGCCGGGCGCCGCGAGCTCCACTTTGAAAGTTACCGCGAGTTGCTCGACGACGTGCGCTCGCTGGCCGCGCGACCCCGGCGACAATTGGGCAACTGGACGCTCGGTCAAATCTGTCAGCACCTGGCCGGCGCGATCGACATGGCCGTCGACGGCCCGTCGTTCAAGCCGCCGTTCTTTCTGCGCTTGATCGGACCGCTGTTGAAGAAACGGTTTCTCAAGCGGTTTCCGCCGGGGTACAAGGTGCCGCCTGGCGCCGGCTCGCTCATCCCCGGCACCGACGAAGACGCCGTCGGCGTGGCCGCCCTGGAAAAGGCGGTTGCCCGGCTCGAAGCCACGCCCGAGCGCAAGCCGCACGTGCTGTTCGGCCGCCTCTCGCGCGAAGAATGGGACCAGTTTGAATTTCGCCACGCCGAAATGCACTTGAGCTTCATCGTGCCCCAATGATGCCGGAGGCTTTTGTTCCTTCGAGGGGAGACTCACCCATGACCGAAACAGCCCAAGTCACCGGCCGCCGCAAGCCGCGGTTTAACAGCTTCGACGAAGTCCTAGACGACGTCCGCTCTTTGGCCGCGCAGCCCACGCGCCAACTGGGCAACTGGTCGCTCGGGCAAGTCTGCCAGCACCTGGGGCTGGCCATGGAACATTCCGCCACGACCGATCGTCTGTTCCGCGTCCCGCTCTGGCTCCGCGTCCTGGGCCGGCTGGTTCGCAATCGGGCCTTGAAGCACGGGCTGCCGACCGGTTTCAAGCTGCCGCCCGAAGGCGCCGCCAAGTTCGTGCCGCCGCCCGTCTCGATCGAACAAGGACTGGCGACGCTGGAAAAAGGCATCGCCGTGCTTTCCCAGACCTCCCACCGAGCGCCCCATCCCGTGCTCGGGGCCTTGAACGTCGACCAGTGGCACCAATTTCACCTCCGCCACGCCGAAATGCACTTGAGCTTCATCGTGCCGGACTAAACGGTTGCCGGACTAAAGGGTGCCGCAATCGAGGGATCGAATCGGCGCTCCTTCCTGCGAGGTACCGAACGCTCCCCTGCGCCGCTTTTGCACGGAAAAGCTGACGGTTCTGCGGTGAGATCCGCGTCGCGGGCGACATTTTACGTTCTTTTTACATTCCCTCTACTTGGCCGTGACACTGGCAGTGCCGCCGCTCCTTAGAATCGGTCGAGTGGAAAGAGCAGTCGGCGCGTCGCCCGACAACGCAGGGACTTGGCAACCCTGAAGAAGAGCAGCACACCGCAGGAGCACCCGTCGCATGGCAACCGAATTGCAAGACGTGGAAATGGAAATGGCGGCCGAGGCGTTCTGGTATGACCAGGAAGCTGACGACTGCGCACGCCAGACCGAGCCGCAAGCTCCAGTTCCGCAAGCGCGGCCGCCGTGGACCGACGACTTGCTGAGCGTCGAGGAATCGAAGCAGGCCGGCTACGACTGGCCGGTTTTGGTCTGGATCGCCGCCGTCCACTTGGGCGCTTTGGCCGCTCCGTTTTTCTTCACTTGGAAGGCCCTCGGGCTGTGTCTTTTTCTGTGCTGGCTGACCGGCTCGATCGGCGTGTGCCTGGGCTATCACCGGCAACTGACGCACGGCAGCTTTCGCACCTATCGGCCGGTGCGCTGGTTTTTGGCCTTCCTTGGCGGGCTCTCGGGCGAGGGCTCGGCCGTGACCTGGGTGGCCAACCATCGCAGGCATCACATGTTCAGCGACAAGGACGGCGATCCGCACAGCCCACGCGACGGAAAATGGTGGAGCCACATGTTGTGGTTCATGCCGGACTTCGGCCGCAAGCACGCCGAGACGATGGTCGATCGCTTCGCTCCCGATCTGGGCAAAGACCCGATGATGCGGTTCTTGCACAAGTTCTTTCTGCCCTCGCACCTGCTGTTTGGCGCGCTGTTGTTTGTCATCGGCTACCTCGGCTGGAACGCCTACACCGGCTGGTCGTTCGTCGTATGGGGCATGTTCGTGCGGCTGGTATACGTGCTGCACGTCACCTGGTTTGTCAACTCGGCGACGCACATCTGGGGCTACCGCAACTACGACACCGGCGACGACAGTAAAAACCTGTGGTGGGTCGGCATCCTCGCTTTCGGCGAAGGCTGGCACAACAACCACCACGCGTTTCAGCGGATGGCCAGGTCCGGCCACAAGTGGTGGGAAATCGACATGACCTACTGGGCCATCCTGGCCCTGGAAAAAGTGGGCCTGATCTGGGACGTCGTCAAGGAGCCGCCCCGCCACGGCAATCCGGTATAGTCGCACAAGCAGCATCGATTCGGCCCCAAACCCTCGGCTTTTTTGAGGTTGCAACCCCGGAGGGCAGTGGTACACTATCTTCCTTAGTCTGTTTTGGTAAATGGGTTTAGAAGCAGGATACGTTCAAGCCATCTTGGCAGTTTCGGTGGCGTCGCAAGCCGCTAGGTCGACGAGGACGCCGGGACGGGCCAACCGAGAGATGTAGCGGTTGCAGATGTCCATCACGAAAGAGCGAAAACAGGTTTTGATCGGCGATTTCAAGCAATCCGAGGGCGACACCGGCTCGCCGGAGGTGCAAATCGCCATTCTGACAACCCGGGTTGGCGATCTGACGGAGCACCTGCGAACGCACACGAAGGATTACGCCAGTCGGCGGGGCCTGTTGATGATGGTGAGTCGCCGGCGTCGGCTGCTGGATTACCTGAAAACGGTCGATCCACAGCGATACCTCGACGTCATTCGTCGTCTCGAAATCCGCAAGTGACCGCGATTCGTGCGGGGGGCGTCCACGCCAGTCGCACGCACTAGGCGCGGCAGCCGTTCGGCGCGGGCAGCCGCAGGGCGTAAATCGTTGAGCCAACGCCGTCTCGCGCGCCCGTCGAAGCAATTCTCTTTCGATCCGGAGCACGGCGACGGTCGAAACGCACACGTGCCTTCTCTCGCCACAGCCCGCCACCGGCCATGACCCCCCGACCGTCCGGTCGCCGCCTGAGCGGGGCACGCGGATCGAGTATTTCGGCCGGGATGCAGGGCTTGAACCTGGCAAAAAGTAAGGTAGGGACGAACATTGAAAGTACGCGTAGAAAAACAGTTTGGGCAGGGAGTTTTGTCGATCGAAACCGGGGTGTTGGCCAAGCAGGCCTTGGGCAGTTGCCTGGTGCAATTCGGCGAAACGGTCGTACTGGCCGCGGCGGCCGACGGACCGCCGCGACCCGGCGTGAGCGACTTTTTTCCGTTGACGTGCGACTATCGTGAGCGAACGGCCGCCGCCGGCAAGTTTCCCGGCGGGTTCATCAAGCGCGAAGGCCGCCCCACCCAGAAGGAAACGCTCACCGCGCGGCTGATCGATCGCCCGATCCGGCCGATGTTTCCCGAGTGGTATCACGACGAAGTGCAGGTCCAGACGTTCGTGCTGGCCAGCGA
>JBBDNV010000052.1:0-33086 GCA_040877415.1 Pirellulales bacterium | reverse complement strand
CCACTCGCTGCTATCACACCGCCGCCTAAAAAACAAACCGCAGGCTGCACCCGGCACCAACGGGGCACCAACCCATCCACCAAACTCGTCTTGACTCAATTTTGCGGCCGGGGGTAGGTTGAACTTCACGGTCGAACGAGAAGTTCGCTCCCAGTCGTTTCACGGCTGAAACAGCGCCTCGCCGCACACCCCCTGGTGCGATCAGCGGGGCTGAATTTGACAAGCCGGAGGCCGTCGCAAGTGGGCGACGGCATTTTCGCCATACAAGCGGGCCGGGACAATCGACATCCCCCTGGGTGGTTGGAGTGGGGCTTCGGATTGCCTCGTTGCATCCTCAAAGAAATTAAATTCACCGCACGCCGGCTACCAGGTGCGGCGGTCGTCTGAAAATGGCCCAACGAGCGCGAACGCCCCCCGGGCGACTATTCGCCGCCCGGCCAAAAGGCTCGAACAGCCGCTCCCGCGCAGAAATAAAAAAACCCGCAGCAGCCGAACAAATGGTTGTGAATAGGATGTGAGAAGCCTGACAAATAGGAGGTGTGTCGTGCTCGTACTCAGCAGGAAGAAAGACCAGCGGATCATGATCGGCGAGAACATCGAGGTAACCGTGGTGGAAATTCGCGGGGACCGCGTCAAGCTCGGCTTCGTCGGGCCACACGACGTTCCGATTCACCGCGAGGAAGTGTTCCGCCGCATCGACACCTGGAACGAAGCCGATCGCGCACAGGCGGCCAGCTAACGGAGCGTGCCGGCCGCGTGGGAAGGGGCTTGTCTGTCACCGACATGTCAAGGACGCCGGGAGCGAAGAGACACCCGATCGCGCCCACGAAGGTAAGATCGTCGTCGTCTTCGGTCCGCTCGTCCACCTTCTTGCTCCCCCTCGCTTCCGGGCTCCCATTCTTGGCGTCCCTTCTGCGACGCATCCCACCCGCCGGCTCCGTGGACGGCCAGGATGGCGCCGGCGGGCGACGCTCCCACGGGCAGTCAAGCCAAGTCGCAGGTTTTCCCGGCTTGCCAAAATCGCCGGCCCAGCAGGCGATTTTTTCCGGAAAAACCCGGTCGCCCGGTGATTGCGAGCCGCGCCCTGAGAGATTATGGTCAAGAGTTTAGGGGCAACCCCAACCTCCCGCCGCTCGAAGTCACGCCAAAAAGCCAACCCTACGAAGGAGTGCCAAACCATGTCGTACCTGACCGATCGTCGTCGATTCTTGAAGAGCACGGCGCTAACCGGCGTGGGAGTCTTCGTCACCGGCAAGGCCGTGGCCGAGGACAGCAAGTCGCCCAACGAGCGGGTCCGTTTTGCCTGCATCGGCGTGGGGGGCAAAGGGGGCAGCGATTCGAGAGACGCCGGAAACACGGGCGACGTGGTGGCCATTTGCGACGTCGACGACAACACGCTGGAAAAAGCGGCCACCCGCTTCTTCCCCAAGGCGGCCAAATACAACGACTACCGCAAACTGCTCGACGAAATGGGCAAGGACGTCGACGCGGTCACCGTCAGCACGCCCGACCACATGCACGCCCCGATCTCGGCGCTGGCCATGCGGATGGGCAAGGCCTGCTTCACGCAAAAGCCGCTCACGCGCACGATCTACGAGGCGCGCAAGCTCGGCGAAATTGCCCGCGAAATGAAGGTGGCCACGCAGATGGGCAACCAGGGCACGGCCAGCAATTCGCTGCGCAAGACGTCGCAGTTGATTCGCGCGGGCGCTGTGGGCAGCGTGAAGAAAGTTCACGTGTGGACGAATCGCCCCATCTGGCCGCAAGGCACGCCGCGTCCCCCCGAGGCCGAGGTGCCCGCGGGCGTCCACTGGGATTTGTGGCTGGGCTGCGCCCCCTATCGCCCCTATGCGAACGGCTATCATCCGTTCTCCTGGCGCGGCTGGTGGGATTTCGGCTCGGGCGCCTTGGGCGACATGGCCTGCCATACGGTCAACATGCCCTTTATGGCGCTCGATCTGCGCGATCCCGTGGCCGTGCAGGCCACAACCTCCGGCCACAACCGCGACAGTTATCCCAAGTGGTCGATCATCACCTATGACTTTGCCGCCAACGGCCAGCGCGGGGACTGCCAGATGATCTGGTACGACGGCGGCCAAAAACCTTCGCCCGACTTGTTCGCGGGCGAACAGGTCAGCGAGACCGGCGTGTTGGTGGTCGGCGACCAGGGCACGCTGTTTGCCCCAGGCGACTACTGCGAGAAGGGCTACAAGCTGCTGGCGGGCGCCACCGAAAAGGAAGTTCAGTTCGAGGCTTCGCCGGGTCACTTCGAGGAGTACGTCCGCGCGATCAAGGGCGGTCCGCCGGCCAGGAGCAACTTCCCCGATTACGCCGGACCGCTGTCCGAAACGATCCTGCTGGGCAATCTGGCGGTGTGGGCCGCGGCCGAGCCCGAATCGCCGGGCAAGAAGATCGAGTGGCTCGCCCAAAGCCTCAAGCCGACCAACGCGCCGGAAGTGGAGGTCGTCGTCCAGCCCGTTTACCGCGAGGGGTACAAGCTCTAGAGGTTTCGCGTTAAGATACAGCGGCTGCGATTTGTCCGCGTTCGGCGGACCGGTCGCAGCCGTTCTGTTTTCGGCCTTGGGCATGTGCGCTTGGGGGGGCCCCCCTTGCATCGAGAGAAATTGCCGCCATGAGATTCCGCGCCGCGCCTTTCACGTTTGCGGTCTTGGCACTGGCTGTCACGCCCGGCTGCGGCCCGCCGGCCACGAATGCTCCCGCCGCGGCAGGTCAATCCGCTTCCAAAACGGCCCCCGACGACCCGGCGCTACTCGACGCCATCGACGTTGTGGGGGGCAAGGTCACCAAGAGCGCCGCCGGCGCCGTCACGGGCATCGATTTCAGCAATGCCAGGATCAAAGGCTTTGACCTTTCGCTGTTGAAGAAGCTGCCCAACCTCGCGCGCCTCGAATTGTGGGGCGCAGAGGTCAACAACGACACCCTCGACCAGTTCGAAGGGCTCAGGCTGGACGACCTGGTGCTGGAGAATACCGAAATCACCGACGACGGGCTCGAAAAGCTGACCTCCATTCCCACGCTCCGCTCGCTCAATCTCAGACGCTCGTCCTATCTGACCGACGCGGGCCTAGCGCATTTGACCAAGCTGCCGAACATCGAGGTGCTCGGGCTTCTGTACAACAACTTCGGTGACGCGGGGGTTCTGCACCTGTCAAAGCTTCCCAAGCTCCGCGTGCTCGATCTACGCGGCTGCCTGTACGTCACCGACGCCGGTATGAAGCATCTGGCCAAGTGCTCGAATCTGGAACGGCTCAAACTGCGCAACCCCGCGGTCACCGACGCGGGCTTGCACGCCATCCGCGGGCTGGTGAAGCTGCGCGGCATCGGGTTCGAGGATTCGGCACAAATCAGCGACAACGGGTTGGCCGACCTGGAAGGGATGAAAAAGCTCGACGAGCTCTATCTGATGCGCACCAACGTCACCGACGAAGGCCTACGACATCTCAAGGACTTGAAGGAATTGAAACGCCTGGAATTGCGCGCCACCGGCGTCGACGGCTCCGGACTGGCGCATTTGAAAGAAATGCCCAAGCTGGCCGTGTTGGATCTGGCGGAAACGGCCGCGGGCGACGCCGGGCTGGAACACGTCAAGGGTATGACGAGTCTCGAGCGGCTCGATCTGTGGAACACCCTTGTATCCGACACAGGCCTCAAGAACCTCAAGGACCTGGTCAACCTCAAGTATCTCAACCTGGACGGCACGCGAACGACCGACGCGGGGCTCGTGAACCTCGAACACCTCGACAAGCTGGAATACTTGAGCCTGGCCAACACGCAGGTGACCGACGCGGGCCTTGCGCATCTGGCGGGCCTCGAGAATCTCAACGATCTCGATCTCAGCTTCACCCCCACCACGCCCGAGGGGCACCAGAAACTGAAACAGTCGCTCGCGAAACTCAAGATCGTCGATTGACGGCCCCGCCAGTAGACCGTCTATGCTGTTTTGTCGGGTGCCACGGGTGGCTTGCCCACCCGTGCTTCTGCACTCTCTGGACAAGCCAGCAGTGGCACCCCGTATGACGCACAAGCGCGGTCGGACGAATAGCGCGTTCCGTCGCGCCCATGCGGCAGCGGCGCCCCGGGCTTAAGGTCCGATGGCCGCCCGGCCGCGGGCTCGATAGAATGTGGGCTCGCGTGTTGGTCGGGTCCTCGGTCTGGCTGAGCCTTCGGGAACCATTGGCATGGCAGCTTCTGCGACCACGGAAAAAAGGCCGCCGGCCGCTTCCACCCTGCCCGCCCATCAGCCCTACGTGCCCGACGGCGCGCAGATGGCCGAATTCACGTGGCCGGCCGTGCTGGCCGGCATCGTGCTGGGCATCATCTTTGGCGCTTCGTCGTTGTACCTGGTGCTGAAGGTGGGCATGACCGTTTCGGCCTCGATTCCGGTGGCCGTGCTTTCGATCACGCTGTTTCGCGTGCTGACGCGAGTGTTTCGGCTCCGCCCCGCCACCATTCTGGAAAACAACATCGTGCAGACCACCGGCTCGGCCGGCGAGTCGATCGCCTTCGGACTCGGCGTGACGATTCCCGCGCTATTGCTGTTGGGTTTCGACATGAGCATTGTGCGCGTGATGACCGTCGGCTGCCTGGGCGGGCTGTTGGGCATCTTGATGATGATCCCGCTGCGACGCGCGTTCGTCGTCCAGCAGCACGGCAAGCTGCGCTATCCCGAAGGCACGGCGTGCGCCGAAGTGCTGATCGTCGGCGAAGAAGGAGGCGCAAGCGCCAAAACGGTCTTTATCGGTTTCGGGCTGGCCACGGTCCACAAGTTCCTCATGGACGCCCTGCACGTCTGGAAGCGCGACGTCAATCAGCCGCTCTACACCCAAAGCGGACAGGGTCTGCGCGGCGGCATCGTGGGCGGCGAGCTGGCGCCCGAGTTGCTCGGCGTCGGCTACATCATCGGCCCGCGGATCGCCTCGATCATGATCGCCGGCGGAGTGCTGGCCTATCTGGTGATCGCGCCCATGATCGTGATGTTCGGCGATCGGTTGAACGAGCCGCTGGCGCCGGCCACGGGAAAACTGATTCGCAACATGTCGGTCGGCGAAATCCGCGACAACTACATTCTCTACATCGGCGCCGGCGCCGTGGCCACCGGCGGCATCATCAGCATGTTTCAAGCCCTGCCGATGATCATCGGCACGCTGCGCGGGGCTTTCGGCGACCTGGTCGCGGCCCGGTCGGGCGACAAGGGCTCGCGAAAGAAACTGCCCCGCACGGCGCGCGATCTGCCTTTGTGGGTTGTGCTCGTCGGAAGCCTGGGGCTCGTCGTGGCGCTGGCCGCGCTGCCGCAATTGGGCCTGGGATTCACGTTCCAGGGTTTCATCGGCGCCGTGCTGATCGTGGTGTTCGGCTTTCTGTTCGTCACCGTTTCGTCGCGCTTGACCGGCGAAATCGGGTCGTCGTCGAATCCCATTTCGGGCATGACCGTGGCCACGCTCCTGTTGACGTGCCTGGCGTTTGTCGCGCTGGGCAACACCGGCAAAGCGGCCACGCTGACGGCCCTGACCGTGGCGGCCGTGGTTTGCATCGCCGCCTCGAACGGCGGCACGACCTCGCAGGATCTGAAAACCGGCTACCTCGTGGGCGGAACCCCCTGGCTGCAGCAGGTGGCCATTCTCACGGGCGCGTTGACCTCGGCGCTCGTGATCGGACTGACCTTGCAGCTCTTGAACGACTCCGGCACCGTCTACACCAAGAAGCCGCAGTACATCCCCTACGTTCGCATTGCCGACGTGGAGCGGCTCACCCAGATGGAATCGCCCGGGGGCGACTACGCCGGCAAGGACGACAAGCAGTATCACGTGCTGCACGCGGCCGAAGGCGAATACCGCGACGTGCCCGCCGGCAAGTACCTGGTCGACGACAGCGGGCTGATCGTGTACCTGGTCGATCCGGCCATCAACGGCAAGGTGAAAGTGCGCGACGACGGCACCGTGGTCACCAACAAGCTGGAAGCCCCCAAAACCCGGCTGATGGCGCTGATCATCGACGGCATTCTTAACGGCAAGCTTCCCTGGGAGCTGGTGTTGCTGGGAGCGCTGGTGGCGATCGTGCTGGAGCTGGTCGGCGTTTCGTCGCTGCCGTTCGCCGTGGGGGTCTACCTGCCGCTGCAAACCTCGATGCCGATTTTCATCGGCGGAGCGGTGCGCTACGCGGCCGACAAGCTCAGCGGCCATCCCGACGATTCCGACTCCAGCCCCGCCGTGCTTTTAAGCTCCGGTTACATCGCCGGCGGCGCGATCGCCGGCGTGTTGATCGGCTTTCTCGCGTTCAAGCAGTCGTGGCTGGACGCGCTCAATCTGGCGCCCTATTTGCCGGCGGGCTGGGTCGCCAGCGACTGGCCGGCGCTCGGCACGTTCGCGTTTCTGATGTTCGTCTTGTTCCTGACCGGCGTGGGCGTCCTGTTTCGGGGCGCTCAAATCCGCGCCCGATCCGGCGGCAAGTAGCGCGCGTTCCCCATGCCCAACTGACAACCCAAGGGCTTTTCACCATGCACTCGAAATCTCGCAGCCGGCCTTGGTTTTTTTTGGCCATCGCCTCGTTTGCCTTCCCGGGCCTGGCGGCCGCCGCGCGCGGCGACGAAGGCATGTGGCTCTTCAACCAGCCGCCCCGCAAAGAGCTGATGGAACGCTACGGCTTCGACCCGACCGACGAGTGGCTCGCTCATTTGCAGAAATCGGCCGTGCGGTTCAACAGCGGCGGCTCGGGCTCGTTCGTCTCCTCCGAGGGACTGGTGATGACCAATCACCACGTCGGCGCCGATTGCCTGCAAAAGTTGAGCACCGCCGACAAGGATCTGGTGGCCAGCGGGTTCCACGCCCGAACCCGCAGCGAGGAGCTCAAGTGCGTCGACCTGGAGCTCAACGTGCTTATGGAAATCGAAGATGTTACGGAACGGGTGAATGCCGCGGTCAAGCCGGGCATGAACGCCCCCGAAGCTCAACAGGCGCGCCGCGCGGTCAACAACACCATCGAAAAGGAATCGTTCGACAAAACCGGCCTGCGCAGCGACGTCGTGACGCTCTTTCAGGGCGGCCGCTACAACCTGTATCGCTACAAGAAGTACACCGACGTGCGCTTGGTCTTCGCGCCGCAAAAAGACATCGCCTTTTTCGGCGGCGATCCCGACAATTTCGAGTACCCGCGCTACGATCTCGACATCTGCTTTTTCCGCGTCTACGAAGACGGCAAGCCGCTGGCGCCGCCGGATCATCTGAGCTGGAGCGCCGCCGGCGCGATCGACGAGGAGTTGATCTTCGTGGCCGGACATCCCGGACGGACCGATCGGCTCAATACCGTGGCTCACCTGGAATTCTTGCGCGACGTGGTGTTTCCCAACCTGCTCGACATCATTCGCCGCCGCGAGGTGAATCTCAAAGTCTACAGCGATCGCGGCCTGGAAAACGCGCGGCGGGCCACCGACGAGCTGTTCGGCTATCAGAATTCGCGCAAAGCCCGCTTGGGCGGGCTGGCCGGCTTGCAGAATCCGGCCATCATCGAGGCCAAGCGCAAGGCCCAGCGCGCCCTGCGCGAAGCCGTGGCCGGCGATCCGAAACTGCGCGACGTCCGCGACGCCTGGGACGAAGTGATCACGGCGCTTGCGGCCTGGAACGAGATCTACGTCGATTACACGCTCTACGAGCGGTCGATGGCCTTTAACACCGAGCTGTACACTATCGCCCGCGGGCTGGTGCGGCTGGCCGGCGAAACGACCAAGCCGAACGAAGACCGCCTGCGCGAATATGCCGAAGCCGGCCTCGACTCGCTCAAGCAGCAGCTCTACTCTGAAGCGCCCGTTTATCCCGATCTGGAAACGGTCAAGCTCGCCGATTCGCTCAGCTACCTGCTGGAAAAGGCGGGCGCCGAAAACGCCTTCGTCAAAGAGATCATGGCCAACGTGCCGCCCGCGGCGCGGGCGGCGCAGCTCGTTTCCGGCACGAAGCTGGCCGACGTCGAGTTCCGCAAACAACTGGCCGGCGGCGGCACAAGCGCGATCGAAAGTTCCGACGATCCGATGATCGCGCTGGCGCGCACCGTCGACCCCACGGCCCGCAAGGCGCGAAAATCCTACGAAGACCAGGTCGAAGAGCCGCTGCGGCAGGCTTACGCCAAAATCGCCCGGGCGAAATTCGCCGTCGAGGGAACCAATACCTATCCCGACGCCACCTTCACGCTGCGGCTGGCCTTCGGCCAGGTGAAGGGCTATGAGGAACAGGGCCGCAAGATCCCGGCCTGGACCACGATGGGCGGGGCGTACAAGCACGCCGCCCAACACGGCAACGTGGCCCCCTTCCAACTGCCCGCCTCATGGATCAAGGACAAGAGCAAGCTCGATCTCGAGACGCCCTTTAACTTCGTCAGCACGGCCGACATCATCGGCGGCAACTCCGGCAGCCCGGTCGTCAACCGGGCCGGCGAAATCGTGGGCATCATCTTCGACGGCAACATCCAGTCGCTGGTGCTCGACTTCGTCTACACCGACCAGGTCGCCCGCGCCGTCAGCGTCCACTCGTCCGCCATCATCGAAGCCCTGCGCAAAATCTACAACGCCGGCGAGCTGGCCGACGAACTGACCCGCAAGGGCTGACAAGAAACACGAAAGCAGTTAACCACCAGACACCAAGGGACACGAAGGACACGAAGAGATAATCGGACCGTTCGATCGGACGTTTGCCAATCGTGCAAGAGGAGATTCCCGATGAATGGGGTGCGTTGGTCATTTGGGCTTGTCGTTGCGCTATTGACGCTGGCCAATAACCAACTGCGGGCCGATGCCCCGCCGGAGGGCAAGATTCGTATCGCCGATCGGGCCGCGGAGAATTTCGAGTCGATTCAGGCTGCCATCGACGCGGCGCCCCGGGACTCGACCATCCTCATCGGCGCGGGGCGCTACGACGAGCGGTTGAGAATCACGAAACCGATCAAGCTAGTGGGCGCCGGCCCGGACAAAACGGTAATCGGCCCGACCGCCGCCGACCGCGATCAGCAGGAAGAAACGCTTTATGCTCGCGCGAAAGCGTTCGAGGCAAGACTCCGTTCTACCGAGGCGCCCGTCGAGCCGCAAAACGAACTCGCCGAACTCAAAGCGCTGTCCGAAGCGATCAACTATCCCATCATCGAGATCGACCTCGTGCAGGGGGTCGAGCTGCGATCCTTGCGGATCACCTCGCCGGGGACCCCGCGCGCGCGTAGCGGGTTGAGCAACTCGAACGCCGTCGCGGTCAAGCAAGGCGGACTGCACATGGCCGATTGCGCGGTTGTCGGATGTTACGGCAGTGGCGTGCACGGCGAGGGCGGCTCGAACCTGGAAATCGACGACTGCCTGATCGCCGCCTGCTGGAGCAGCGGCGTATCCGCGATGAATCGCAGCCCCGGCCGGCTACAGATCACGAACTCCGACATCCGCAACTGCTACCACAACAATATTTGGACGGGGCCCAACTCGAATCCGTGCGCGATCGAGGGCTGCCGAATTTCAGGCTCGGCTTGGTTCGGCATCCGCTATGGCGATCGCCGGCCCAACATTGTCGGCAACGCGATTTTCGAAAACGCCCGCTCGGGCATCTACGCCGAGGGCGAGGCCGGGGTGATCAAGCAGAACCTGTTCTACAAGAACGCGGTCGGCGGCGCATCCTGCTCGTACGAAAACAAGTGCCAGTTCGAAGGCAATCTGTTTCTGGACAACGACGGCGCCGGAATCTACGCCAACGGCGCGTGCGAGCCCGCGATCAGCCGCAACATCTTCGTCGGCAGCAAGCAGGGCGTGGCCTACGCGCCGATCGAGACGGAAAAAGTGAACTTGCAGCCCCTCGGCAAGTTTCATGTCACGGAAAACCTGTTCTGGAAGATCGACCAGCCCGTCGTGCGTCGCTACCCCACGACCAAGGCCGGCCAACCGGGCGACCAGCCGATCGAGTTGCCCCCCGACGCCGGCAACCGGGTCGTGGATCCGCAAGTCGCCATCGGTCCACAGCAGCAGGTTGTGCTCGAGGCGAGCTCGCCCGCCCGGCAATTCGATTTTTCCGGCATCACCGCGGTTTCGCTGGCGAGTCGTTGGCCCCTTACTCCCGAAGAGCGCGCCATGATTCCCGACGACCCAACGCGCGAGTGGTCGAAATGGAAGATGAAGCCGCGCTGAGTGACAAAGCAGTTAACCACCAAAACACGACGAGAGAAAAAAGTCCTCTCGGCCCTCTCTGCGCCCTCTGCGGTTCAAATCCTTATCTGAATTCTACAAAGAATCAAAACCGCAGAGGGCGCAGAGAGCACGGAGAGACAAAGTGAATTCCCATCGTCTTCGTGTCCCTGGTGTCTTGGTGGTTAGTTCCCTTCCCCTTCTCACTTCGCCGCGGCCGCCTGTCGCTGCTGGCCGTTGAGCAGCATGACAATGTCGCGGAACTTGGGCAGGCCGGTTACGTCGGCGCGAATCGTCAGGCGATTGGGCGCTTCGTCGGTCACGATCGAGATTTTCATATCGTGCACCAGCGCCCCGATCAAGCGCATTTCGTCCGACGAGCCGCCGCCGGCCAGGGCGGCCACGATGGGCATGGCCCGACCCGCGTCGATCAAGAGCGCTTTGCTCGCATTGGGCGTCAGGCGGGCCAACAGCGGCGCGAAGAGGGGATCCTTCAAGATCGAATTTCCGTCCGCCCCCGCTTGAACCGCCGCCGTGACGGCCGACCGCGTACCGACGACAAGCACTCCGCCCGCGCGCACCACCGCAATCGGCGGGATGCCGTCGAACTGGTAGACGCTGCCTTTCTTGCCGGCAATTTCCGCCTCAGTTGGCGGCTGCGCGCTTTTGGCTCCGAACAACGTCGCCAGCGACAGGATCTGGTTCCACAGCGCTTCGGACTTCGCCGGATCCTTGACCGCGATCACCGCGCCGATCTCCGGAAACGGCTGCCGGCCCTGCGCGTCGCCGGCCGGCGCCATGGCAAACACCGACACCTCGTCGATGTTGCCGAACAGCTCGCGACCCACGTCCATCAGGCTGATGCTCGGCGTGCCGTCCGGATTCGTCACGGTCGGCGCGGCGGGTCCGGGCGGGTTGAGCCCAATGGTCAACACGCCGGCCGCGCCTTGCGGCACCAGCTCGAGCGAGCGCTTCGTCATCGGCGCCGTGCGCACCAAGGCATAAATCATGTTCTTGTGGCCCGGCATCAGGTTCATTTGCGCGGCCAGCGAAATCCCCTGGTCGTTCGTCGTGAGCGTGACCACGATCGACTCGAGATGCTCCAAGTCCAACAGCGCGCGGATCATCCGACCCTGCTGCCCGTCGATCTGCGAACCGAACCGCTTGACCGCGGCCGGACCGTCGACGTAGGCGAACAGCAGCGAACCCTTGGCCTCGGCCGCCACTTTCTGGAACGATGCGCTCGAAGCCAGGCTGGGAGCCGACGGATTGCGCAGCCGCTCGGCCGCCGCCGCGAGCTCGGCGCGCGAATCAGCCGCCAGCGCCAAGCGATTCGTGATCATCACCCAACCCAAATCGGGCACCCGGTACGTTTTGAACCCGTCGATCGGCTCGCCTGGCTCGAGCAGTTGCACGGCCGTCTCGATCAGCCCCCGCAGCAGGTTGCAATTGCCCGGGTGTACGGCCACCAGCCCCGAGGGCCGGCCCCCTTTGTCGATCCCCGTCAGGCCGATCGCCGCCCCGCGCAGCTTCTTCAGTTCGTCGACCAAGGCCGGACTGATCGTGAAATCGGCCGGCAGCACCAGTCCGCCGCCCAGCTTGAACGGCTTGACGTCGGCCGCGCCCTCGGGCACCGGGCCGACGAGCCCCATCAACTTCAGCAGCCGTTCGACGTGTTCGCCCGGCTCCGCCAGATGCGCGTAGGCGATCACCTCCGGCGGCATGAGCCGCGCCAGCTCGGCCGAAGCCAGGTCCTCGCGAATGCCGGCCAGCCGGGTTTTGGCTTCGGCCCGCAGTTTTTCCGGGGCCGTGGAGTTGGCCGCCACCTTTTCATACACGGCGGCGGCCCCGGCCAGGTCGTTTTGATGGACCTCGAGATAAAAGGCCCGCTCGAATTGCGACTCGGCACGTTCGGCTGACGGCTCTTGAGCGGCCGCCGAAAGCACCAGGAACCCGAGCAATCCCACGCCGACGAGCGTTCTGGACAAGATTCTGTTCATCGCAAGTCTCCTTTGAGGGCCGGGGGTTGACTTGTCAGGGCGCGCAGCGCCACCACTGTCGCCGTCCGCTCGAGTATTCGCCGCGACGGGGGCAATCTTGGCCCAACGTCCGTTCAAAAATCCTTGCGGGCGATGTACAGGCAGGAGATCGCCAGCACCACGACGAGAAACGCCAGGTTGCTCCACACCGGTCCCCACACGTCGATTTTCGTCGGGGCGGCAGGACCTTCGTCGAGCCGCAGGCCGGCGATTTTGGTGTCCTTCGAGGTCAACACGTGATTGACGGTTTGATTGAGCTCGCCCGGCTTGGGAAACACCGTGTACACGGGGTGCAGCGCGTAGCGGTAGATTTTTTCGACAAGCGGCAGCGCCCCGTGCCACTGATGTTCGACTTCGAGCTTTGCCAGATCGTACTCGGTGACCCGCGTCAGACGGTCGGCCACGAACAGCTTGTGGCCCTGGAAGGTCGCGGCCGACACGTCCCCCTGCCCCACGATCGAGAGCGGCAGCTCGCGCGAATTGCGCGCGTCGTACAGCCACAGCCGGGCGTTTTTGAACACGATTGCCAGGTATTTTCCGCCGGCCGAGATGGCCACGGCGTCGGGCATGCTATTGACGTCGGTGGCAAGCGGCGCAAGCGGTTTGAGCCTGGCCCCGTAAGGGCGAACTTCGCCGCCGGCCAGCGCCAGATAAACTCTTCCGCCCGCCAGCGTCACTTTGCCCCGCACTTTGCGCTCGAAATCGGCTTTGCCCGTTTCGTGATACGTCCCCTTATCGTCCGGCGAGCACAGCACCAGCCGCGTGCCGTCGAACAGCGCGACGTCGAGCGTTTCGGGATCCATCGCGGCGCTTTCCAAGGGCCGCATTTGCACGGCGGGCCCGGCGCTGGCGAACCGGCCGCGGCTCTCGGGCAGCGGAATGTGCACGCCAAAGAAGTTGATGTCCTCCTGGCGGGCGCCGATGTCGCCTTGCAGTCGATAGACGCCGCTGGCGGCCGCCACCAGCACGTCGCCCTTGCGCGTGACGAACAACCCGCCGGCACCGTCGGGCACGGTCACGCCCTCGGTTCGCCGCCAATCGTCGGCCCGGCTGCCGATCAGCAGGCGATTCACCGAGCCAAAGGGCGAAAATCCGGGGATCGTCGAACGGAACGCCAGCATCCGCTCGCCGACCGGATCGTACACCGGCCCGACGAGGCGCATGGCGAACACGAACGCGAAATTGTTGTCGTCGCGTCCGGCAAAGATTTTTTGCCAGTCGTGATCCTCGTCGTCCCACTGAAAGACCTCGGCCTGGTCGACGGCGACCAACGTTTCGCCGGCCGGCACGATCCGGACCAGCCGCCGCGGATTGAGCGAAAGCTGCTCGACGAAACCGACCGCCGTTCCCAGAGCGAAGCAAACGAACCAGAACACGACCGCCAGCACGACCGATACGATCGCGTTGCGCCAAATCAGCCCGGCCAGGGACGACACGCCGTAATAAATGGCGAACAGAAACAAGTACAGGGGGATCGCCAGCAGCAGGCGCTCATTCCACAGCCCGATGCGCAGCCCGAGGATCAGCCACAGCCCGACGATGAAATAGGCCGCGTTGATGGCGATGAAGGCGCAGCCGCCCAGGAACTTGGCCAAGAACAGCGCGCCGCGATAGACCGGCTTGCTCAACAGCAAATCGACCGATCCGGCTTCGAACGTCTGGGGAATCATCGAGGCCGTGACCAGCACGGCCACGAACACCCCGGCCCCGCCCAGAAGCATTCCCAAGGCGCCGACCAGCATCTGGTTGATCGCCGGATAAAGCTGCTCGGGCTCGACCGGCAGCGGAATGCCCAGCTCCCAGGTGAAATAGGCCAGTTGAATCTGCTTGGGCGGAATCGGAGCGATCAGCTCGGGATAGGCGGCCTCGAGCGCCAGCCGATTAAACCGCGCGAGCTCGTCTTCGGGCAGTTTTGCCGGGTCTTTGCGCGCCAGTGCCCTGGCCTCGATCGACAGGCGATCCTTGACCCAATCGTCCTTGTTATAGAAGTCGCGCCGGGCGAGCAGTTCGCGCAGGGCCTTTTCGAAGTTGTTAAACCGCATGCGCCTGGCAAACGGCTCGCTCGGCTTGGCCTGGGCCGACTCTTTCGTGGCCGGCGGCAACAGTTCCCAGATGCGCCGCCCCGGCGAAGGAGAGTCCGCCTTGCCCTGGGCCACGATGCGCTCGATCAGCTTGTCGGGATCGAGAAAATCCTCCTCGCTCAGGTAGGAGCCGGCCTGCTCGACCAGGCCCACCGGCAACAGCAACAACAAGAAGATCGTCGTCACCGCGAGCAGAATCCACAACACGCGCGACGCGAGCGCCTCGTGAAACGAATCGCGAATCACCGTCAGGTAGGGACGCATCATCGGGAGCGGGCCTGCTGCAAGATTCCCAAAAAAGCCTCTTCCAACGTCTGCGATTTGCGCGTCATCGAAACGAGGCTGATCGACTGCCCGCGCAGCCGATCGATCGCGCGGTCGATCGCCGCCTGGTCCGTCCCCCGCAAAAGCATTTCAAACTGGCCGGGGCCGACCGGGCGCACCTCGGCCGGATTCAATTCGGCCAGCGCCGCGCGAATCGCGCCTTCCGGGCCGGCCGCTACGATGCGCACTTCGCCGTCGCTACGATGCCGCGTCAGTTCGGCGATCGACCCCAGGTGGAGCAATTTGCCGCAATCCAGAATGGCGACGCGGTCGCAGACCAGCTCCACTTCCTGCAGCAGGTGGCTGTTGATGAAGACTGTTTTGCCGGCGGCCTTGAGTTGCTGCAGATTCGCGCGCATCTCGCTGCGGCCCACCGGATCGACGCCGTCAGTCGGTTCGTCGAGGATCAAGAGCTGCGGATCGTGAAGCATGGCCTGTGCCAGGCCCAGCCGCTGGAGCATCCCCTTGGAGTATTTGCGAATCGGCGTGCGTCCCCACTCGGCCAAGCCGACGGCCGCCAACAGGTCGCCCCGGCGGCGGCGAATTTCGGCCCCCGACAGCCCGCTCAACGAGCCGAAAAAAGCCAGCGCCGAATTGCCGGTGTGATGCCGCCCAATGCGATGGTTCTCGGGCAGGTAGCCGACCTGTTTGCGTCCCGACCGGCTGCCGGCTGGCCGGCCCAACAGCGACGCCTCGCCGCGCGTGGCGCGCACGATTCCCAACAACACTTTGATCAGCGTCGTTTTGCCGGCTCCGTTGGGACCGAGCAAGCCGAAGATTTCGCCGTGCTCGACCGACAGGCTGACCCCCAACAGAGCGTCAATCCGCCGCCCGCCGAAGATACCGTCGCGGTATCGTTTGCTCAAGTTTCGAACGTCGACGGCCGGCGACTGGGTCATGATATCCTGTCGATTGATGCATGCTCGCGCGAGGCGGGACCATTACTCGAAATCATACCCGAATCGACGCGGCGGCACCCGCCAGGCAGCAAGCGCTCTGGGAATCGGGACGGCCCGATATTGCTGCGTGTCGTACACGAAAGTATTCGTCGCCGGCCGATTCCAATTGGGCCAGGCCGCCAAACACCGGGTCGCTGCGCTTTGGGGTAAACCGGCGAGACTGGTCGAATCGGACCACGCGCGCCCGATGACCGAGCCCGAATCGGGCGGCCACGTCCTCGGCCAGGCCCAACTGCACCCGGCTCTCGGGATAAATCGGCGCTCCGAGCGCGTCGAGCGACCAGCGGTCCAGAGGAAGGATCCGTGACGAGTCCGCGCTAGCGCCTCAATTCGAATCGAATTCGCCGGCCAACTGGCCGGGCAGGTCGAGTTCGGAAATCACCGGCGGCAACCATCTGATGTGCTTGACTCCCAAGCGGCGCGCGCGTTCGCGGGGAGTCCATTGTTTGCGGATCGCCGCGCTGAGCTCGCGAATTTGCTCCGGTGTGGGGTCCGTGGCCGACATGTTCGTGTGATATGCCTTGCGTATCATGTCGATGTGCCTCTCTCTGAAAGATGTGAAACGACCCAGACGTGTTGCTCGCGCGAGGGGCAGAGCTTCCCCCGGCGAGTCAAAAAGGATTCTGTTCCAAACCCGACAAGTCTTACTACGCAACGACGGAACCGTCGGATCAGAGATTTGATCGGAATTTTTCCGCTGTTCCGCAGCAGACGTGACTAAGACGAGGCCGCGCCGAAAGATGGGATAAGCTGGCGCGCCCTCATCCATCCCCTTTATAGCGAGGTCGCCGCGAAGAATCAAGCATTCGGCGCGCGAAAAATGATTCCCGTCAGCCGACGTACCGACCGGCAGGTCGGAATCGCAAACGTTTGTTGCGACGACCTTGGCGCGCTACTCCGCTTGATCCGTCGCCGCCGGCTACCTCGGGTCCTGCCGGAACAGGTAGTACGCGCCCCAGAGCCCCAGCACGGTTGTTGTCGCGATGGCAAACAGCACCATCCTGGAAACGCTCGGTGGAATATCGTACTTGTGAATCTCGGGATGGCTCGCCAGAAACACGAACACACTATGCCCCGATATCGCCGCGGCCAACATCAATATCGCGCCCGTGATCTTGTTCATAACGCTCGGGTCCTTTGTCTGCCACCTGCCGGCTCGAACGAGCGTCCTTGGCAAACGACGCCGATCATGAGGATTCCAGCGGCGGCAGCGCTTCGCAACACACGCAGCCCATACACGATTGCCGGCCCGGCTCCAGAGCGCGCTAGCGCCGCAGATGTGCCGAAGGCCCAGCCTAACCGAAGCGCTGGCCGCATGCAAAGTTTCGGCCGAAAAGCCGCCCGTAAATATACGCTCGGCCGCCACGTGGAGTTACCCGGGAGCGCGCGGGCTGCGGCCGGGCCAAGATGTCCTATAATTGTGAGGTCCATTGTGAGGTTTTCATGAGCCTCGGCTGGCTCGAACCAATCTCCCTCCAACCGCCATGCAAGTCGTCATCACCGCCGTCGGGCCCGACAACCGAGGCCTGGCCGATCCGATCATCCATCACGTCACGGGTCTGGGGGCCAACATTGCCGAAATCCAGATGTACGACCATGACGAGCTGAGCCTGTTCGCGATGTTGCTGCGGATTGAGCTGGCCGAAGAACATTGGCCGAGTTTGCGGCCGCAGTTGGGCCAGATCGGCAAGCTCAAGGGGCTTTCGGTGCGCGTCTGGTCGCCGGAGGAGCGGAAAGATCGACCGCGGCTGGCGATCTGCACCACCTTTCGCCCCGAGCCGGCGCTGGCGCTGCTGCGCGCGATTCGCGACGGTCGCGTGGGAGCCGAAGCGGCCGTGATGATCGGCAATCGGCCCAACTGCCGCTCCCTGGCCGAACAGTTCGGCGTCGAATGGCACTCGATCGGCGACGACCAGGGCGCCGTCGACGACGACCACATGATGGCCCTCTGCGACGAGTATGAGATCGATTACCTGATCCTGGCCCGCTACATGCGCTTGCTCCCGGCGGCCAGTTGCTGGAAATACGCCGGCGGCCGGATCATCAATTTACACCACGGGCTGCTGCCGAGCTTCCCCGGCATGCGTCCCTATCACGAGGCGTTTGCCAGCCGCATGTTGACCTACGGGGCCACCTGCCACTTCATCGTCCCCGAGCTGGACGCCGGCAACCAGATCATCTACCAATCGACGTTCACCGTCGGCCACGCCGAGAAACTGGACGAAATCATCCGTCGCGGCCAGGAAGACAACGAACCCCACTGCCTGGTCGAAGGCGTCCGCCGGGTGGTGGACCGCGAAGTGCAGCTCCATTTTCACCGCGTGATTGCGCGGTCGTAGGCCATTGGGCGCGTCGGCCGATTGGTGCCCACCGCGCCGTCGGGAGTCGGCAACTCCCGACCCCCATGCCTGTCCCTAGCCGGCGCCCTCCTGTTGCGTTACGATTTCCGGCATCGGAACAACCGTCCCACGCTCGGGTGACCCACGAATGGCCAGCGATTCCACTCCCGCCGAACGCAGCGCGGCAACGCTTTCCACCTGGGACACGGTCAGCGTGATTGTGGGCATCGTGATCGGCGCGGGCATTTACGAGACGCCGCCGCTGGTCTTCGGCAGCGTCGGCAGTGGAACCTGGGCCATGATTGCCTGGGGCGCGGGCGGGTTGTTGTGTCTCAACGGGGCGTTTACCTACGCCGAGCTGGCCGGCGCCTATCCGCGCTCCGGCGGCGATTTCGTCTATCTTTCGCGGGCGTACGGATCCTGGCTCGGATTCCTGTTCGGCTGGGCGCAACTGGCGGTCATCTTGACCGGCAGCATCGGCATGATGGCCTACGTGTTTGCCGATTACGCCGCGACGCTCTGGCAATTCGGCCCGGCGACGACGCTCGTCTACGCCGTCGGTGCCGTGGTCGCGCTGACGCTGTTAAACATCCTGGGAGTCGCCCTGGGCAAACAGGTGCAAAACGTCCTTTCGTCGGCCAAGCTGCTGGGGCTGGCGGCCGTGGTCGTGGCCGGACTGGCCTTCGCCGCGCCGCCGGAAGCAGCCGCCCAGAGCGTACAAGCCTCCGCCGCAACCGCGCCGGCGGCCGGCGTTACCATGGCCGCGTTGGCCTCGGCCCTGGTGCTGGTGTTCTTGACTTACGGCGGCTGGAACGACGCGGCCTTTTTCGTGGCCGAAATGCACGAGGGGCGAAGAATCATCAAAGCCCTGACGCTGGGTATCTTGATCATCACCGCCACCTATCTGCTGGTGAACGTGGCCTATTTGCGCGCGCTGGGATGGCAAGGCGCGCGCGATTCCCATGCCATCGCCGCCGACGCCATGCAAAGCGCCGTTGGCCCCGTCGGCGCCCGCGCGGTGGCCGTGTTGGTGATGGTTTCGGCCCTGGGCTCGGTAAACGGTTTGATTTTTGCCGGCTCGCGCGTGTATGCCGCGGTGGGAGAGGACCATCGCGTCTTCGCGCTGCTCGCGCGCCGGGGCCCGCGGTTCGGCTCGCCCGTTTGGTCGCTCGTGGTTCAGGCCGGGATCACGCTGGGGATGATCGTGCTGGCGAGCAGCTCGGCGGGGCAGTCCCTTCTCGACGCGGTTTTCGCGGCGGCCGGTTTGCCGGCGGTTAGCTGGTCGGGACGGGGCGGGTTCGAGACCCTATTGCGTTCGACGGCCCCCATTTTTTGGCTATTTTTCCTGCTCACGAGCATTTCCCTGTTCGTGTTGCGATATAAGGAACCCCGCGTGCCCCGGCCGTTTACGGCGCCTTTGTTTCCGCTCTGCCCCCTTTTGTTCTCGGCCACCTGCGCCTATATGTTTTACGCTGGCGTACAATACGCCGGCAGCCTGGGCTTTGTCGGCGGCACGCTGTTGGCCGCCGGCCTGCCGGTTTACTGGGCGTCGGAGCGCATCGCGCGCAGCTCGCGCGGGCAAACCGGCCCGACGAGCGCGTAGGACCCGCCGCGATTTGAGTACGACACAACAACCATTTCGACATCCTCGACAATCACGGCATTGCACGTCATGAGGCATCCGTTCACCCCCGCCCTGCTGGCCGTCGCGGCCGCCTCGATCCTGTCGGCGGTGGCCTGCGATCGAACGAGGCAAACGCCAGCCCACGCCGGACCCAACCCCGACGTTGGCTTTGTGCCCTCTCCACAGGTGGTCGTGGACAAGATGCTGGAGCTGGCCGAGGTCACCCCCAAGGACGTCGTCTACGACCTGGGCTGCGGCAACGGCATCATCGTGGTCTCGGCCGCCAGGAAGGGCGCCCGGGCCGTCGGTTTCGACATCGACCCCGAGCGCATTCGCGAAACGCAGGATAACATCGATCGAAACAAGGTCGGCGACCGGGCCAAAGTGGTGCGACACGACATCTTCACGCTCGATCTGGCTGGCGCCGACGTGATCACGCTGTACCTGCTGATGACGCTCAACGAGCGATTGATTCCGCAATTGGAACAACTCAAGCCCGGCTCGCGGATCGTCTCGCACAATTTCGCCATGCGAGGAATCAAGCCCGAAAAAATGGTCACGCTGCAAACCCCCACCGGCGAGCACCGAGTGTACCTGTGGCGAACCCCGCTGGAAAAAGACGAGACCTACGTGAAAGAGCCGGACGTGGTGTTCGTGCCCACGCCGCAGGTGGTGGTCGACAAGATGCTGGAGCTGGCCGAGGTCGCGCCCAAGGACGTCGTCTACGACCTGGGCTGCGGCAACGGCATCATCGTGGTCTCGGCCGCCAGGAAGGGCGCCCGGGCCGTCGGTTTCGACATCGACCCCGAGCGCATTCGCGAAACGCAGGATAACATCGAGAAGAATAAGGTCGGCGACCTGGCCAAAGTGGTGGAACAGGACATCTTCACGCTCGATCTCACTGGCGCCAGTGTGATCACGCTGTATCTGCTGCCGTCGCTCAACGTGAAACTGATTCCGCAATTGGAAAAGCTCAAGCCCGGCTCGCGGATCGTCTCGCACAATTTCGCCATGCGAGGGATCAAGCCCGAAAAGACCGTCACGGTAAAAGGCCCCAGCCGGGAGCACACCGTGTACCTGTGGCGAACCCCGCTCGAAAAGGAAGTACCGTCCGAGTAACCCGTGTCGTTGGACTTGCTTTTGATACGACACAACAGTCCGACATCCAATGTCATTCCAAGGGAGTTATGTCATGACAAAGCTGATTCGCTCGTCGCTCGTGGCCATCGCGGCCGCTTTGATGCTGGCCCAACTGGCGTTTGCTCAAGCCACGGCGGAAAAGAAACCCGCCACGACCAAACAGCCGGACGTGGTTTTCGTGCCCACGCCGCAGGTGGTCGTGGACAAGATGCTGGAGCTGGCCGAGATTTCGCCGAAGGACGTCGTCTACGACCTGGGCTGCGGCAACGGGATCATCGTGGTCTCGGCGGCCAAGAAAGGCGCAAAGGCCACCGGTTTCGACGTCGACCGGAAGCGCATTCGCGAAACGCAGGATAACATCGACAAGAATCAGGTCGGCGACCTGGCCAAAGTGGTGCAACAGGACATCTTCACGCTCGACCTCACGGGCGCCGACGTGATCACGCTGTATCTGCTGCCGTCGCTCAACGTGAAATTGATTCCGCAATTGGAAAAGCTCAAGCCCGGCTCGCGGATCGTCTCGCACGACTTCGACATGGACGGAGTCAAGCCCGAAAAAACCGTCACGGTAAAAGGCCCCACCCGGGAGCACACCGTGTACCTGTGGCGAACTCCGCTCGTGAAGGAAAAATCGGGTCCGTAGCTTGGGTCGTGTCGACGATTCGTGCCATGAGCTCCACTTTCGACGACGCCGTGGTCGGGGCGGGCATTCTCGGCCTGGCTCACGCCTTTCACCTGGCTCGCAGGGGCCGCCGCGTGATCGTCTTCGAGCGCAACGCGCGGGCCGCGGGAGCTTCGGTGCGCAATTTCGGCATGCTCTGGCCCATCGGGCAACCGGCCGGGCCGATGCACGAAATGGCGCTGTCGAGCCGCGCGTTCTGGCTCGAGGTGCTGCGCGCCAGCGGCCTGTGGCACGAGACGTCCGGCTCGCTCCATCTGGCCTATCGCCAGGACGAAGCCCAAGTGCTCGCCGAATTCACGGCCGGCGCGGCGGCCAACGGCTACGAGTGCGAGCTCTTGGCGCCCGAGCAAGTCGCCAGGCGCTCGCCGGCGGTAAAAACCACAGGCCTCGCGGCCGGCATGTGGAGCCCGACGGAAATTTGCGTCGATCCGCGCGAGGTGATCGCCGGCCTCCCCGGCTGGCTCACGCGCACGTTCGGCGTGCGTTTCGAATTCGGCTCCGCCGTCACGGCCTACGACCGGCCGCGCGTTTCGGCCGGAGACAAAACGTACCGGGCCGAGCGGCTCGTGGTCTGTTCGGGCGACGACTTTCAAACGCTTTATCCCGGCTCCTTCGCCGGCGCCGGCCTGGTGCGCTCGAAGTTGCAGATGATGCGCTCGCAAGCCTACGGCGCGCGGCTGGGGCCGATGTTGGCCGGGGGACTCACGCTGCGGCACTACAAGAACTTTGAAAATTGCCCCTCGCTCGAAGCGGTCAAAAGCCGCGTCGCCCGCGACCATCCCGAATACGACCGCTACGGCATTCACGTCATGGCCTCGCAGAACGCTCACGGTGAGTTGGTGATCGGCGACTCGCACGAATACGACGGGGCGATCGAGCCGTTCGACAAGCCCGAGATCGACCGCTTGATCCTCGACTACCTGCACACGTTTCTCGCTGTGCCCGAACTGGAAATTACGGCCCGCTGGCACGGCACCTATGCCAAACATCCGCGCGAGCCGTATCTGATTGCCCGGCCCGCCCCCGGGGCGACGGTCGTCACGGCCACGGGCGGAGCCGGCATGACGCTCTCGTTCGGCCTGGCCGACCACGTGGTGCGCAATCTCGAAAGGTGACTTGCATGGACATCGAGCTGGTGGTCTTCGACATGGCCGGCACGACCGTCAACGACGACGACGGCGTGAACCGCTGTCTCCGCGCGGCCCTCGCACAAGTCGGCCTTTCGGCCACCCGCGACGCGGTCAACCAGGTGATGGGCATTCCCAAGCCCGAGGCCCTGCGGAAATTGATCGCTCGTTACGAGCGGCCCGAGCTCATCGGGCAAATCGACGCGATCCACGAGGATTTCGTGCGCCGCATGATCCACTTCTACCGGACCGACCCAGCGGTGTACGAGATCGCCGGGGCCGGCGAAACTTTTGGGCGGCTGCGTGCCGCGGGCATCAAAGTGGCGCTCGACACCGGCTTTTCGCGTGACATCGTCGAAGTGGTGCTGGCCCGGTTGGGGTGGAACGACCCGAATCTCCTCGACGCGACCGTCACCAGCGACGAAGTCGATCGCGGACGCCCGCACGCCGACATGGTCGCCAAGGCAATGCGCGATCTGGGCGTTAAGGATCCCAAGCGCGTGGCCAAAGTCGGCGACACGCCGGCCGATCTCGAGGAAGGGACGGCTGCCGGCTGCGGCCTGGTGATCGGCGTCACCGGCGGCTCGCACACCGCAGAGCAACTGAAACCGTTTCCGCACACCCACCTGATCGGCACCGTGGCCGAACTGCCGGCGCTGTTGGGCCTGTGAGACTCGAGCACGGCGTGTCGAGTGCGGCGCCAAAGGACCCCGCCGATCCCCCGGCAAAGCCGGGGGCTAACCAGTTTGGTGTCCACCACGCAATCGTAGCCCCCGGCTTTGCCGGGGGATTCCCTGTTGTTAGAAAGCGCAGCGTGTGCGCCATCAAGCGCTTATTAAAACCCGCGCCAATCGCGCACGATAATGTTCCAAACCCGGCACCTGCATGCCGGGCACCTTGGCCAGATCGTCAAAGCGGCGCAGCGTCACGGCCGCGCGATAGTGCGGATTGCGCTCAAACTGGCTCACCTCGGCGCTCGTAAACGGACCGCCCTGCAATCGGAGGCTCTGCGTCGAGGCCGGCGAAAGCTGGGCGAGATACTTCGGGTCGGTCGCGCAAAGATACCGCTTGGCCGAGACGTGCAGCCGCACCGGCTCGGTCACTTCCGGCCCGCAATGCCGCGCCAGCCACGCCTGGCCAATCTGCTCGTGCCGCGTGTCGATGCCGCGATCGGCCGCGTCCTCGGGCAGCTTGTGGAGCAGGTGTCCAATGTCGTGCAGCAGGGCGGCCACGACCAGCGCGTCGTCCGAGCCGGCCTGCTCGGCGTGATAGGCGGCCTGCAAGGCGTGCTCCAATTGCGAGACCTGCTCGCCGACGTAGGCGGCGTGCCCCTTGGTGGCAAAAAGTTCGCAGACCAGGTCGACCGTGTTCATCGGGCGATTTTTCGGCGTTGGCGTTGAATCCCAACAAAGACGGCGGCCGCCAGGCTGGTGAGCAGGGCCACGCCGGCCAGGGCCTTGAATGCGCCCGACCAGCCGTACGCGATGTTCAGCCGTGCGATGGTTTCGCCGGCCAGCAAGCCACCAAGATACCCGACGCCGTCGATAATGCCACAGGCCGTGGCCCCGCCGCGCTTTCCGCCCAGATCGAGCGAAATCGCGCCGGCCAGGTACGAATACGGTCCGAGCATCAGGAACCCGGCCAGGCCGACCAGCAGCACCGGCGCGATCTCGTCGGTCGTGAAATGGAGCGAGCCGAGCAGCCACAGGACAACCGTCGTGAGCGAACATCCGCCGAGCATCACGAGCGAGCGCCCCCCCTGCCCCAGCCGATCGCCCAACCAGCCGGCCAAAAGCACCGAAGCTCCGCCCAACAGCGGGAACAGCGCGCTTTGACCGGCGGCCTCGGCGCTTGATGAGCCGACCACTTCCACAAAGTAAGTCGGCGACCAGGTGTTGAACGTCTCCCGCAACAGCGTCAGTCCCAGCGACAACAGGCAAATCACCAGAAACTCGCCGCTCGTCACCAGCGGCACGAGCAGGCTCCGCAGATTCGGCGGCGGCTCCTGGTCTTGTGGCCGCCCGCCGTACACGTTGAGCGGATTGGCCGCCGGCTCGCTCTGGCCGATCGCCAAGCTGCTTTCCTTAAGCCACAGCAAGTTGAGCACGAAGAACAAAAACAGCAGGCCCGCGGCGGCCCAGAACATTTCGCGCCAGCCGAAGCCCGCGCGGAACAGCAGGGCCATGAATTGCCTGGCGGCCGCGTCGCCGAAGAGATAACTGAGACTGACGACGCCCATCGCCGTGCCGTAGGCCGAATAGGAAAACCAGCGGCCCGTGATCTTGACCATTCCGGTCCAGCACAGCGATTGCACGGCCCGATTGCCGACCCACGCCAACGTGAACAAGGGCAAGGCGCCGCCCGTGGCAAACAGGATGGTAAACAGCACGCTGCCGAGCATGCCCACCAGCACGTTGCGCCGCCCGCCCAGAAAGTCAGCCAGGCTGCCGGTGATGAACTTCCCGATCGCATAGGCCAGCACGCCCAGCGTGACGATGCGTCCCATCCACAGCCTTGCGCTTGTGCCGTCGTAGCCGCTGTCGACCAGCGACCGCTCGATCAAAGGCAGCGCCACGGAGAAATTCGATCGGCAAAGATAAATCCCCGAGTAGCCGACCACCATCAGCACGAGCGTGATAATCTGCCAGCGCCGCAGCCGGCAGCGGAGCGGGTCCAAGATCGTCGCCAACAGGTTCCTCAAGATGCCCCCTTCCCGTCCACCGCGGAAAAAGTCGTATCCGGGCGAATCTTGCTCTTAGCCGTCGGGCGCGTTTACCTCTACCAGGGGTAAACCCGGCTACAACCGGATGACTCGAACTGTGACAGTTTGACATATCTCCATCCAACGTCCCGTGCCGTTTTGACGCATCGGCCACTGCATGCGAATTTTTCGCACCTTGGCGTGAGTCACAGTCTGCCGATAGACCAATTGCGGTCTGGCGAGTAGCAATTCGACATGACTGCGAGGCCCGCTCGACCGTCTGCCCCGTCGGAGCGGGCCTTTTTTTTTGCGCCAGGTCACGTTTGCCCCTTCGGCAGCTTGGTGTATATTCGCCCGGCAGGGTGCAACATCTTCGACGCAGCTTCACAAGTCAACGCATGAACGACCAGCCGCTGGATCCAAAACCGTCGCGGTTCATTGACTCATCGCGAGAATACCCGTCAGTAGAACAGCGTGCCGCGGCGTGGCAGCGGGAATTTGACGGCAAAAGCCGCTCCTTTCGCGGCGCGTTCGACAACGCCGCGATCGGCATGGCACTGGTCGATCTGGATGGTCGCTTTCTCAAGGTAAATCGGTCTCTGTGCCAGATCCTCGGCTACAGCGAGGAGGAATTGCTGGCGACCGATTTCCAAACGATCACGCATCCCGATGATCTGGAAGCCGACCTGTCGTTGGCCGGGCAACTGATGCGTGGGGAGATCGATTACTTTCACATGGAGAAGAGGTATTTTCACCAGCGGGGCCACATCATTTGGATCTTGCTCAGCGTGTCGGTGGCTCGCGACGACGATCAGCATCCTTTTTACTTCATTTCCCAAATCCAGGACATCTCGGCTCGCAAAGCCGCGGAACATGAATCCGCGAGACGCTTGCGCCACGTGGAACGGCTGACGCGAACGGTGCCCGGAATCCTACGCGCGCTCGAGAGCACGCCCGACGACACGGTGTATTCCGAAGTCCTGCGGATCTTGCTGGATGCATTTGAGGGTCAGGCCGGGGTATTTTTGCGGTTTGCCGAGGATGAAGTCCTCGTCGGCTCCTATCTGTCCCCGATCGAACAACGGGACGTGCGTTACAAACCGGCATCTCGTTGTGAATTGTGGAATGCCGTCCTGCGCGACAAAACCGCGCTGATCGAAAACAAATCGCGGTGGATGGTCTGCGGCAGACTGCTATCTCGTTCCTTGGTCGCGCCCATTCAACACGAAGGTGTACCGCTCGGCTTGTTTCACATCTGCGATTCCGCAGCCGACTACGACGCCGACGATCTGGACCTGTTGACGCGCGTCTCGGGCATGATCGCCCCGGTCGTCTGCGCCCGGATGGAGCGCGACAAATTGACTCCGCGGGAGGCGGAAGTGATGGATCTGATCGTGTCGGGCAAGACGCAGAAGCAGATCGCCGCGGATCTCGCGATCAGCATTCAAACGGCGGCCAAACACCGGGCCAAAGTGCTCGCAAAACTGCACGTCCACAACGACGTGGAACTCGTCCACCGCGCTTTGCAAATGCGAAGGCTTTCCACCCATGCTGGCGCAGGCATTACCGCCCAAACGACGCCGCCCCAACCCGCGCAGCTCGGGCGACCGTCCGGTGGGCCAAGCGCTTGAAGCCGGATACGTCGGCCACCGGCCGGATCGATGAGCGGACATCTTCCGTCATGCCGGCCGACGGGCGGCCCCAAGTATCCAGTGCTGAGAACTGGCAGCGCTCACCCAGGAAGTAGGAGAATTCTGTCGCGACAAACCCCGTCACTGTGGCCCCCCCTTTGAGGGTCGACCAGGTAGAAATGGTGGACAGAAATGCGCTTAGGACGGCAGTCGGCGAAGAAAGAAACCGGGTACATCTAAAAAAAATGGTTGCGCGTTCCACAAATGCGAATTTTTAACAGTCTGATTTTGGTAAGAATATATCATACTTTTGATTCTTCAAACTTATTTTCCCTCTTAGTTTAATCGTTGTTTGGACGATGGCAATTTCCAATCGGCGGCCGGTCTCCGGCGGCGGCTCAACAAGGCCCGCGCGAACCGCTGATGCTCGTCACATAACACGCCCGTCGAGGGCGAAACCACAACACCCTAACTCGCCAACCCCAACCCGCCCGAATTCCGATTCCCGCTGAACCAGGACAAAAGGCCGCCTCCCGCGATCAAGGTCGTCCGGCTATTACCCCCCCGCGACGATGCCGTGCGCGGTCACCGCTTGGCGCTATGAATGACCGGACGTCGGATTCCGAGCAGAGCTCCATCACCGAAGCGCGGCGCACCGCCGCCCGGCGCGAGAAATTCCAAAAGGAACAGGGTGCTTTTCGCGCTGCGTTCGAGCATGCGGCGATCGGCATGGCCCTGGTCGACTTGGACGGCCGCTTTCTCAAGGTGAACCGGTCTCTTTGCCAGATCGTCGGCTATAGCGAAAAGGAACTGCTGGCGATCAATCCTCAAACCATCATCCATCCCGACGATCTGGAGGTCAACCGGGCGTTGGGCGTACAGTTGCGGTTTGGTGAAATCGATCACTATCACATGGAGGGGCGGTTCCGGCATAAACTGGGCCATAGCGTCTGGGTTCAAATGAGCGCATCGATCGAGCGCGACGGCGCCGGGAAACCGTGCTATTTCATCGCGCACACCCAGGATATCACGGCTCGAAAAAACGCTGAGCAGGAATCCACGAGACGCATGCGGTGCTGGGAGCGTTTGACCCACGCGGTTTCTCAAATTCTACACACGCTCGAGAGCATGCCCGATGACGCCATGTATTCCGCGGTGTTGCGGATCGCACTCGATTCGTTTCAGAGTAAGACCGGGTGGTTTCTGCGCTTTTCCTGCGATGAGGTCCTCGTGGGCCCGTGTTTATCGTCGACCGCTACGGAGGTGCGTGGATTGCGGGAACATTGGTGCGAATTGTGGCATAAAGCGCTCAGCGAAAGAGCCATCGTGGCTGAAAACCACCATCGGTCGATGAGTTGTGGCAAACTGCTATCGCGTTCGCTGGTCGCGCCTGTTGTGCATCATAAAGTACCGTTGGGGTTGTTTCACATTGCCGATCGCGAGACCGACTACGACGCGGACGATTGTGACCTTCTATCGCACATCGCGGACATGATTGCCCCCCGACTAAACGCCCGCCTGGGGCGGCAAAAGCTGACGCGACGAGAAGCGGAGGTCATGGACCTGATCGTGTCCGGCAAGACCCAGAAACAAATTGCATCGGACCTTGGCATCAGCATCCAAACCACCGCCAAGCATCGGGCCAAAGTGCTCGCAAAACTAAAGGTTGGCAACGACGTGGAACTCGTCCGTCTTGCCCTGCAAATGTGAAGAATCGCCACCTAACCCTCTCGGCGCGGCCAGAAATAAGCCCAGGGGGGCCACCTCGGCGATCGAGCGACCCGACGGTTTGGGGTGAGTTTTCCGCCCCCACCCGCGGCCTGCTGCGAATTCTTAACATACACAATCGCTATATACGATCCGATGAATAGAGGGGGCGTCCCGTGAGCCGGTAATTGGACGGCACGGGCATCCCGCGACAGTGTCGGGGCAGGCGTCTCGTCTCCTTCCGACGCGTCATCTGCTTGGCTTCGCAGCCGGTGATTACACCGCCGGGGCAGAACTCCAGGAGGGGTTAGCGATCCCGAGAGCGTGACTGCGCGTCAGAGTTTACCTCGTGCGAACAGTCAGCGATGGATCGTCAACTGCCCCGCCCAGGCGCGCCCGCGCAAATGGCACGCCCGAAGTTTCGTCTGCTAGCGCGTGTCGCCGGCGCGCTGGTGCTGCTCTTGGCCTTGACGTCCGCTAGCGCCCGGGCCGCCACCTTCGTGGTCAACAGCACGGCCGATACCGGAGCGCCGGGCACGTTGCGCTGGGCCATCAATCAGGCCAACGCGGCGGGCGCGGGCACGCACACCGTCACGTTCGCCTTGCCGCCCAGCTCCACGATCGCGCTGGCCAGCCCATTGCCGCCGCTGAATAACGCCAGCGCGACGATTCTGATTAACGGCTCGGCCGCGGCCGGTCTGATCGTCAGCGGGGCCAGTCCCAATCAGATCTTCACCGTCCAGAGCGGCCCGGTCTCGATCTTGAACTTGTCCATCGCCGGCACCGGCAACCTGACGAAAACAGGCGCCAGCACCCTCATTCTTTCGGGAACCAATACGTATTCCGGCGGCACGACCGTCTCGGCCGGAGTCTTGCAGGGCAACACCGCGAGCCTGCAAGGCAATATCGTCGACGACGCCAACGTCACTTTCAATCAAACGGCCGCCGGCACCTACGCCGGAGACGCCAGCGGCACCGGCAGCCTCACCAAGACCGGCGCCGGCACCTTGACCCTCTCCGGCACGAACACCTACTCCGGCGGCACCACCGTCTCGGCCGGAGTCCTGCAAGGAAATACCACCAGCCTGCAAGGAAACATCGCCAACAACGCCAACGTCACCTTCAACCAGTCCACGACCGGGACGCACTCGGGCAACGTTAGCGGGACCGGCAGCCTCACCAAGACTGGCACGGGCACCGTGATCCTCTCCGGCACCAACACCTATACCGGCGGCACGACCGTTTCGGCCGGCGTCTTGCAGGGGGACACCAACAGCCTGCAGCGAAACATCACCAACAACGCCAACGTCACCTTCGATCAAACGACCGCCGGAACCTACGCGGGCAACATGAGCGGCACCGGCAGTCTCACCAAGACTGGCTCCGGAACCGTCATCCTCTCCGGCAGCAACACCTACAGCGGCGGCACCACCGTCTCGGCCGGAGTCTTGCAGGGAAACACCACCAGCCTGCGCGGCAACATCGCCAACGACGCCAACGTCACCTTCAATCAAACGGCCGCCGGCACCTACGCGGGCAACATGAGCGGGGCCGGCAGCTTCACCAAGACCGGCGCCGGCACGCTCACCCTCTCGGGCACGAGTACCTACAGCGGCGGCACGACCGTCTCGGCCGGAGTCTTGCGGGGGAACACCACCAACCTGCAAGGCAATATCACCAACGACGCCAACGTCACCTTCAATCAAACCGCCGCCGGCACCTACGCGGGCAACATGAGCGGCGCCGGCAACCTGACCAAAACCGGCGGTGGCATGCTGACGCTCTCCGGCCCCAACACCTACACGGGCGGCACCACCGTCTCGTCCGGCATCCTGCAAGGAGATACCACCAGCCTGCAAGGCAACATCGTCGACAACGCCAACGTCACCTTCAATCAAGCGGCCGCCGGCACCTATGCGGGCAACATCAGCGGCACCGGCAGCCTCGCCAAGACGAACGCGGGCACGCTCACGCTCTCGGGTACCAACACATACACCGGCGGCACCATCGTTTCGGCCGGCGTCCTGCAAGGGGACACCAACAGCCTGCAGCGCAACATCACCAACAACGCCAACGTCACCTTCGACCAATCCGCCAATGGATTCTACGCGGGCAACATGAGCGGCACCGGCAGTCTCACCAAGACCGGCTCCGGTACCGTCATCCTCTCCGGCAGCAACACCTACTCGGGCGGCACCACCGTCTCGGGCGGCGTCTTGCAGGGAAACACCACCAGCCTGCGCGGAAACATCACCAACGACGCCAACGTCACCTTCGATCAAACCGCCAACGGCACGTACGCAGGCAACATGAGCGGCACCGGCAGCCTCACCAAGATCGGCGCCGGCATGCTCACCCTCTCGGGCACGAGCACCTACAACGGCGGCACCACCGTCTCGGCCGGCGTCCTGCGGGGAAACACCGCCAACCTGCAAGGCAATATCACCAACGACGCCAACGTCACCTTCAATCAAACGACCACCGGCACCTACGCGGGCAACATGAGCGGCGCCGGCAGCCTGGTCAAAACGGGCAGCGGCACGCTTACGCTCTCCGGCGCCAACACCTACACGGGCGGCACCCTCGTCTCGTCGGGAGTGTTACAGGGGGACACCACCAGCCTGCAAGGCAACATCGTCGACAACGCCCGGTTGACGTTCAACCAGTCCTTCGACGGAACCTACGCCGGCAACATCAGCGGCAACGGCCGACTCATCAAGACCGGCACCGGAACCGTGACACTGTCGGGAACGAATACCTACACCAACACCACTTCCATCGACCAGGGGCGATTGGACGTCAACGGCAGCATCACGAGCAACACGACCGTCACGGCTGGCGGCACGCTCGGCGGCACCGGCACCATCACCGGCAATGTGACGAACCAGGGCACCGTCGCCGCCGGCAACTCCATCGGCACGCTCTCCGTCAACGGAAACTTCACCCAAGCGGCCGCCGGCTCGATGCAGGTGGAAATCAACGACGGCGGCTCGACCCCGGGCGTCAACAACGACCTCGTCGACGTCTCCGGCACGGCCACGCTCAACGGCGGCATGTTGACCGTCTCCGCCGCACCGGGCACTTACATCGCCGGCACACAGTTCACGTTTCTCGAAGCCAATTCGGTGGTCGGTACGTTCGACGGCATTTCCGCCAACCTGCCATCGGCCTTCCAGATGGCCGTATTGGGCTATACCAGCAACAGCGCTTATTTCACTCTGATTTCCGACTATGCCTCCGCAGCGCAGACCCCCAATCAAATTGCCGTCGCGGACTACCTCGACACGATCTCCGGGAACCCGAATGCCGACTTGCAGATTGTGCTGGCCGGTCTGAACACCCTCAATGCCCAACAGGCCCGCGCCGCGTTCGACCAGATGAGCGGCGTACTGTACGGCACGCTCGGCCAGGTCGGCTTGCAAGACACAACGCTGATCGTGGCCCAGCTCAGCGAAAGAATTCGCTCGGGAACGTTCTCCGGCGATGGAGCCGGCCCGACCCTCATCACGGCCGGGCCCGTCACTCGGGCGCCGGTCACGTTGGCCAGCTATTCGGTGAGCCCGCGCCAGCCGCCGATCATCGTCTTCGTCGACAACCAGCCGGCGAACGCCTGGACCGGCTGGACTTTTGGATACGGTCTGGGCGGCAGCGCGAAGGGGGACGGAAACGCCACCGGACTCGGCTATGCAATGGGCGGCACGATGCTGGGCATCGAGCGGTGGCTGTCCGACGGCGAGCGGCTGGGGTTCTTCGGCGGCTACCAGGCCACGAATCTCAACACGATGGGACCAAATCAAAGCGGCTCGATCCAAGGCGGCCAGTTCGGTGGCTACAACCACCACGACGACGGATTCAACTACTATACCTTGATCGGCGGCCTCCAGTTCAGCGGCTACAACACCCAGCGCTTCCTCCAGTTCGACGGAATCGATCGCGTGGCCAACGGCGACTTCAGCGGTTGGCAAAGTTACCTGTATCTGGAACGCGGCGTGAAGTTTCAAGCGTCGCGTTTCGTCGTGCAGCCCTACGCGGCCCTGCAATACATCTACCTGCGGCAAAACAGCTTTATCGAAACCGGCGCCGATTCCCTGAACCTGAACGTGGCCGGCTTGGATGCCAACTCGCTGCGCAGCCTGGTCGGCGGCCGACTGCAGTTCGACGGCCTGTCGCGCGGCGATCACCGCTTACTGCCCGAGGTGCGGGCCCTCTGGCTGCACGAGTTCTTAGCGACTACTTCGGTCGTGAACTCCTTTTTCGCGCCAATTGGCGGCGGCAGCTTCGCCGTGCAAGGCTTGAACCTGGGACGTGATTGGGCACTGGTCGGCGGCGGCTTGCGATGGGAGTCGCCGATCGGCTGCACGCTATTCGGCAACTACGACGCCCAGGTCAACAGCCAACAAGTGTTCCACGTCGGCTCCGCCGGCCTCGAATTCGACTGGTAAATCGTCCGGCGTCCTCGACGGCAATCGCGGGCCCCATCGAGCGCCATGCGCACCAAAGCACGTCGCGAGCGCCTAACAGCGGAAAAACTGGGACAGGCACCTCGCGACCGCCGTTTTTCGCGGGTCTCGCC